>JARCMD010000549.1 GCA_030248885.1 Leptolyngbyaceae cyanobacterium MP9P1.79
AGCCTTTCAGGCATACATGAAAAGGGGGCGAGTGCAAGGTCTAGGGCATTTATCAGACACTCTCCAAGCTTTTTAAGAGATGTTGGTAATGACAAGCCCTGGGGAGAGGGACTTCAATCTGGCTCCCCTTCTCCCAGTGGGAGAAGGGGCTGGGGGATGAGGGCAGGCTCGACATTGAGCTAGCAGTCTGAGTAGTTACGATTTAGAAGAGAAAATGGAGTAGGTTGCCTCAGTTGCACCCCTCTCAACATGCATCCAGAAATCGCGTCTCCATACGATGTACATTTTTGCCTAGAAGCCATGAACTTATTATTTTTTCTGTCAACGAAACACAATCTACCCACCATAGCCCTGAAGCTTGGGCTGATTAGCTTGCAGCTATCAGGCCTGATTCCAGTGGTTTCTGTGCGATCGGAACCAGTGCGATCGAGCCTCGTCTCTGTTGGACAAAGCAGGCTAAGGAGTGGGTTGGCATCAAAGCCAATTGGAAGTGAGTTTTGGGGCGATCGATTTTCCCTGGCTCCCAAAAATCCCTTGGCGGCAACTTGCCAAACGTCCTTACAAACGTCCCCACAGAAGCCCAAATTTTTGGTCTTTGCAGGCGGTGGCGCACCCTCCTACAACGAAATTGCGTTAGAAAAGAATGTGCTGTATTTCCAACGCACCTTAAAAGTATTGGGATTTAGCCCAGAGATGGCCTCGATCTTTTTTGCCAATGGCAATGATGGTCGGGCCACGATTCGCTACATTGATCCCCAAGGTCAGCAGAAATTTAAGGTGCCCCAGATTCCCAATTTGCAGGGAGCTTCTACGCCAGATAATTTGCGCCGATCGCTGCAACAAATGGGGAAACAGAATCCAGCAAGTAACCTGTTTTTCTACTTCACGGGACACGGCATCCCCAATCGGCGGGACATGGACAATAATGCGATGATGCTCTGGCGCGACCAACCCTTCACCGTGCGCCAATTCTCCACCCTGCTTGACCAGATGCCCCGACAAACCTCGGTTGTCACGATGATGGCTCAGTGCTTTTCGGGTTCCTTTGCAAATTTGATTTATGAAGGTGGAAATCCCGATCGCCCAGTTGCCCTGCAAACCCGATGTGGTTTTTTTGCGACGATCAAAACTCGTCCCTCTGTAGGGTGTACCCCTGCTGTCAACGAAGCCGACTACCGGGACTACAGTTCCAGTTTCTTTGCGGCGCTGGGTGGCCGATCGCGCACGGGCGAATCGGTGGCTTCAGCGGATTACAACCAAGACAAGCGGGTGTCTTATAAGGAGGCCCATGCGTTTGCCAAGGTGGATGAAGACACAACGGATTTGCCCATTTCGACCTCTGAGTCTTGGTTGCAAGAAAAAGCTTCTACCCAAGTAAAAAAGGCGATCTGGGGTCAGCCGATCGCTACGGTTGCAGCCACTGCCTATCCAGATCAGCGTTACGTCATTGATGCGTTGACCAAAAAATTCAGCTTCGATCCTCAAGTGTCCTTCACAGAGAACTTCCAGGCATTGGAGAAAGGGCAAGTGGAGACCGAGGAAAAAGAAGCCTATCTCACCCGTTTAGCTATGGAACTGCTCAACGTGGGGATGGAAAAGCGGCTTCGCACGGCTGGCAACCCCAAGACGATCGCCATTTTGAATCAGGTGCAAAAATGTGAAAATAGCTCCTGGAATAAACCTTGATGGAGAACTAGATAGTCTGTCATCCCTGATTCGGTTCTCAAACCAGAGATAGCTGCTTTCTGTTCCTAAATCGTCTTACATTTAAACTGATCCCTTGATCCCCATTTCGATCGCCCTATGCAAACCCGGAAGCTCCTTGACTGGTGGCAATCCTCTCCTCCCCTATCGCGCTTCCTCCTTGTGGCGCTGATTGCCCCGCTGTTGGTGCTTAACACGCTGGCATTCTCGGCAATCTTCGACTATTTTCACTCTCTGATTGTGATCCTGGTCGCGGCTTCCCTGCTGGCTTTTTTACTCAACTACCCAGTGAGTTGGCTGGAGCATCAGGGAACCAAGCGGGAACAGGCCGCAATCCTCGTCTTTCTGCTCGCCCTATCTGTCCTGGTCGCGCTGGGGATCACCCTGGTGCCGATCGCCCTGACCCAAGCTCAGCAACTTGTGACGCGCCTGCCAGAGTGGATTGACTCAGGACGCAGGCAATTGATGATGCTGAATCAACAGGCAGAAACCTCTGGGCTACCCATTAATCTAGATGCGCTGCTGGTGCAAATTAACGATCGCTTGAAAGGGCAGTTGCAATCGATCGCGGGCAAAGCGTTGAGTGTCGCAGTGATTACGGTGACCAGCTTGGTGGATGTTTTGCTGACCATCATCGTGACCTTTTACCTGCTCCAAAATGGCGATCGGATTTGGCATAGCTTGGTAGAGTGGTTACCCGTTCGCATCCGGCAACCCTTTTCTCAAACCTTAAGTCTCAGTTTCCAGAACTTTTTCATCGGGCAATTGATTCTGGCAACCTGCATGGCTTCGTTTTTGATCCCCATTTTTGTGCTGCTCAAAGTGCCCTTTGGTCAGTTGTTTGGGTTGACGATCGGGGTCATGGCCCTCGTTCCCTTTGGCGGCACCGTTGGCATCATTACCGTCACGCTGTTGGTCGCCCTCCAAAATTTCTGGCTGGGACTCCAAGTTCTCTCCGCAGCAGTGATTGTGCAACAAATTTTAGAGAACTTCGTTGCCCCCAGAGTTTTAGGCAGCTTTACGGGGCTAGAACCCTTCTGGGTGCTGATTTCGATCTTGGCTGGGGCGCGGGTTGGGGGATTGCTGGGGGTCATTGTGGCGGTGCCGATCGCCGTTGTGGTAAAAGCCGGACTCTTGGCGATTCGCTCATCGCGGAGCTTCACTTCCAGCGAGTTTGCTGAAGGGAAGCCTACCTCAGCCCCCGATCGCTCCGCTGGGAATCCAGTCATTGCGCTGCCCCCCGTGGTCACAACCACCGAGGCACGAGTAGAAGAAGTCCCAATCAGTTCATCAGGAGCGTAGGGATTTCCAGAAAAGGCGATACTAGACTTGTTGGTTATGAGGTCAAAAAACCTTGAAACCTTCTTACAGAAAAACTTTCGGCGGTTTTGTTTCCTGTTTCTCAACAGGTTTAATGATTAACTCATTTCTGGAGATTGGGACAAATCGTCTGCGCGATACGATCGCTGCTCGGCTTTTCCTCCCAACCGCAGAGAATACCTTGAAGCTCCTCTTTGAGGGTTTCGAGGGCAGTAATTTGTTGAGCAATGGCTATTAACTTGCTGTGGATATGTTGTTTTACTTCATCACAAGGTAGTTCGCCCCGATCGTGAACTCCCAGGATGGTTTGAATCTCTTGCAGGCTCAGTCCCAATGCCTGGGCGCGTTTGATGAAGGCGAGTCGATTTAGAACTGAGGTGTGAAACAGGCGATACCCGGATGCCGATCGCTCGACATTCGGTACTAACAGTCCGATTTCTTCGTAGTAACGAATGGTTTTGGTGGGCAACCCACTTTGAATGGCAATTTCACCAATTTTCAGTAGCGACTCTGAAGCAATGTCTGAAGTAATAACAAGCATGACGTGAACTTAGAACAATGACGGCTTTTCTCCAATGTACTCTGCGGTAAAGATGACTGTTCGATCGCCAACTCTCTAACTTCCATCAGGACACTGCAAATAAATAATGTACCTACGCATAAACCTTGCACGGGCGAAGCATTCGGGCGATCGTCTCTGTACACGTACCTAGTTTCCTTACCGAATGCTTCGCCCCTACAAGTACTTCGGGATAATTTTTTAGTTGCAACTCCCTTATTCTGCGTATTCCTGAATGGCTTGAGCAATGGCGATCGTGACTGAGCCTGGTTCACCTTCCAAGCGAAAAACTTGCTTCGGTACTTGTAAACGAGGCGGTTGAGTGTTGCTTTCCCCGATCGCATCAATGTTCTCTAATTGGCTGCTCTGTAACTGGCTACTTAAGAGGGCTGCGGCTTCTGCGACGCTGGGTGTACCGACTGCGGCACCCACGACGGCTGAGGGATGGGGAACCGTGACTGCACTGAGTTGATCAGTCGTGAAGCACCGAAATGGTAAGTGGCGATCGGCGCAATAGGTAACCAGCCCAACTTCATCAGCTTTGGAGGCGATCGTGGCCACGCCTGCTACGGCACCTGCGGCTAAATGATATGCCTGTAGAACGTGCTGGATGCCAACGTCAATCACTCGCAGAGGAGTGCCGCGTTCGCAGCCGATGCCCACCCAGAGGACGCGGGGATGCCATTGGACTTTGGGGATCGACGCTGGGCCAAACTGGCGTTGGATGGGACTAATCCAAATCCGTGCTGCTGGGGAATCGGAGGGCGGTTGCGTTTCAACGGTGTGTTTGGGGAACCCAAACTGAAAGGGGTGCTGCGGGGGTAAGCCTGCCTGCCATTGCGTTGACCCAGCTTCTTGGATGACTTGCACTGGGGCGTTGCGATCGATCGCCGCCTGTACCCCCGCCCAGTCGCCCGTGCCTCGGCACCAGCCCCAGGTCATTCCCAACTCAGCAATATTCGGTAGCGCCATTCAAGTCAATTGACTCGCAATCAAACTTTGACTTCAGAACCCCCAGAATTGGAGGCAGGGGGCGGATCGGGCTGTTAGGAGATTTCCAGAAAAGTTTACGCTAGGAACCGGAAGGGCGAAGCCTCCGGGCAATGACCTTCTGGTTGATGCAAAGCTGCTCTGCCGGAGGCTAAGTGCAAAGCACACGCTACGCGAACGCCCCTACAGCGGTATCTTCTTTCCCAGAAATCACCTTACATCACGCTTGACCTGTCCCCAGGATCAGCGATCGATACCGCCCCAATGCTGTGAGGGGGAAGTGCTGTTGGTAGAGATGATACTTCAGAAAGAAATGGCTGGGAAACCCGGTGCCTGTGAATTCTGCTTCATTCCAGGTGCCATCGGCGTGTTGGGTATCCAGCAGGTACGTGATCCCGCGATCGATCGCCGCTCTGGAAACATGACCCGTTGCTTCCCCTACCGCAAGTAGACCAATGAGGGCCCAGGCCGTTTGGGACGCAGTGCTAACCCCCTGTCCCTTGAGGCTGGGATCATCGTAGCTGCGGCAGGTTTCGCCCCAGCCCCCATCAGGATTTTGGCAACTGACCAACCAGTTAGCTCCTTTCTCAATCTGGGATGCATGGGACTTGGGAGCAATCAAGGATAGGGCAACGAGAACGCCACTGGTACCATAGAGGTAATTTACGCCCCAACGCCCAAACCAGCAGCCTTCTGGCTCTTGTTCTTGTTGAAGGTAAGCGAGGGCGCGATCGATCCCCATCTGATTGATCCCCATCTTGCTGTTGCTGGAGGTTGCCTGATCCAAATCGCCCACCATTTCCAGCACCCGTGCCGTGACATCGGCCGTGTTTGGGTCAATCATTGCCTTGAGATCGGCGTAGGGCATGGCGTTGAGCCAATCTTGGTCATTGTCCACATCAAACGCTGCCCAGCCGCCTGCCCGACATTGCATGGAAGCGAGCCAGTCTACAGCGCGATCGATCGCCGATTGCTTCAGTGCCTCGTTGGGCAGTTGCACCCCTTGCAGCGCCATCACCACAACGGCTGTATCGTCCACATCTGGGTAGAAGCGATTGTCAAACTCAAAAGCCCACGCCCCTGGTTTCCCCCGACGATTTTTGACAGCCCAGTCCCCGTAGTCCAAAATTTGCTGATTCACTAGCCATTCGCCCCCCTGCACTAGAGCGGGGTGGTCGGGAGGCAAGCCAGAGTCCACCAGCGATCGGATCACCAGGGCCGTGTCCCACACTGGCGACACACAGGGCTGTATCCAATACTGGTTCTCTGGAGTTACGGCAAACCGATCCAAGGCTTGTAATCCTCGTACTACGATCGGGTTTGCTGCGTCGTAGTCTAGGACGCGCAGGGCGAGGAGCGAATTCAGCATGGCGGGAATGATGCCACCCCAGTCACCCGTTGGTTCTTGGCGTTCCAGAATCCAGCGCTCGGCGGCTTGGATGCCTTCAGCGCGAAAGGGCACCAAATTCAGCGTCTCAGCCAGTTTGAACGCTGCATCTAACCCCAGGAAAATATCACTCCAGTCGTCGTTGCGAGGCAGGTCGTACTGGGCATTTTCCACGCCTTCGGAGTAGAGTTCCGACAGGGTGATCCCCGGTACGGGAAATACAGGTTTGCGATCGAACACAATCAATAAGGGCACTGTGCTGCCCCGCGCCCAGCTAGACAGCTCGTAAATGTTGATGGGAAAGAAATCGGGCAGGAGCATGACCCAGGGCGGCAAGGAGGGAATGCCCCGCCAGTCATAGCAGCCGATGAGGGCGAGGTGAAACTTGGTGAAAATGCGGCTGCGACTAATGCCACCCCGCTGCACGATGAAGTCCCGCGCTCGGAGCAGGTCACGATCGGCTTCAGGGATGCCCAGTAATCTCAAGGCCATGTACGCCTCGATCGAAACGCTGAGGTTGCCGCCATCGCCGTAAAATAATTCCCAGCCGCCGTGGTCGCATTGCTGTGATCGGAGGTACGCGATTGCACGATGGAGGGGAGGAGTGCGATCGGTGCCCCAAATCTTGTGCAGCAAGACAACTTCGGCAGTCATGGAGACATTGGACTCCAAATCTGCCCACCAATAGCCGGCTGAATTCTGGATGGAGAGCAAATAATCCTGACTCGCGCCGATCGCCTTCGCTAATCGTGCCGCTATCTCTGCTCCCACTTCTGGAGTTATCTCTGCTGCTTTGTCTTGAGTTTGCATCCTTACGTCTTATCCTTCACACATTGCTATAGACCATACCGCACGAAATATCCATTAACGGGGCAATTTGTGTGAGTAGAGATGCCCTAACCTTCTTCGTACTCCGTGTCAATTTCAATATCCAACGTGTCTTCATTTAGCCTGATGTACAACACATTGGGGCGACAGCAAACCTGACAATCTTCAACATAGGATTGCTGACTCCCGGCGCTTAAATCCACGAAGGTCAGGTTAGATTCACCACAGTAGGCACAGATATATTCAGCCGTATTTTGCATCACAATCCTTAAAAATGTGCCTTCAAAAGCAAGTTAGTGTTCTGTCAAGAAAATTTTGAGGGTCTTCGACCCCTCAAAATTTAACTCCAACTAACCTCCTGGCTTTCAGCTACCCGTCAATTAATGATTGACAGACTACTAGAAGCAGGCTGGCAGAAATAAGTGGGTAGCACTCAAAACTCAAAACTCAAAACTATCCCCCTAACTGGTCAGAAACTTTCGCCAAGCTGCACTAGAAGCGCCTCAGGTATCTCTTCAGAAATAGCCTTTTCTTCACTCTAGTGACAGAGGTACGCTCTTGCTGAGCAATTTATTCTAATTTTTAGATTTACTTTTTGCATTCACACTTTTTTGCATAAGTGCTTAGCCTTTCATAACAGCTATCCAAGTCAATACCCGCACATTTTGGGTGTCTATATTAGGAGGAAATAAACATAATGGCATACGCAAACAGACCGGTTGATGGAGTGGTTGAACGCAATGTTTATACTCAACCCGTTGATTATCACGATCGCGTGAGATGGGGGCCAATTTTTTCTGGACTTGTCGTTGCTATTAGTACGCAACTTGTTTTGACTGCCTTGGGTGCAGCGATCGGAGCCACATTTCTTTCTGGATCAGGCGCACCGCGATCGAATGCCGATGAAGTCGGGACAGCGGTTGGCATTGGCTCGATCATCTACCTGTTCATCTCGCTCTTCGTGGGTGGTTGGGTAACTGCTCGTGCGTGTGGCCCGATGAACCGGGGGACTGCGTTGCTGAATGGAGCGATTTTGTGGGCAACGACCTTGGCTATTAGCTCTTGGCTGCTGGCTAATGGTGTGTCCGGGGCATTTGGAGTGATTGCTTCTAATGCTGGAGAGGTGGTTCGCCAAGCTCAGCAAAGTGGTGTAACGTTGCCAGGTGCATCGCCGTTGCCAGGTGCATTGCCTTCTCCCGATGTTGCTGTTCCTAGCGTGACCGCTCAACAAACACGGGATATTGCTGGAAGCACTGCTAAAGTGGCATGGTCATTTGCGATCGGTTCTCTGCTGGGACTCGTTTCCGCCATGATGGGAGCTTCTGCTGGGGCCCGCAGCCCTCGTGCTAACAACAATGCCTACGTGGAGTGAAGTTGTACTTTCTAGGCATTTTGTGAATCCGTAAATTAAAGCAGGCTCAGGTAAATTGCTACTTGAGCCTGCTTTTTGGATTTGGAGAAGATGAATCGATCGCCCTGAAGTCTATACCTACCAGGGACTGCCGAGCATGGTAAACGCAGCCCAGTAGTAGGGATGGGATAGGGGTTGATCGGGTAAGTTAATACTTTCTGGAGGAAGATTCAAAGTGTTAACATTCTTCAGCCCTTGTAATTTACCATCCTTGATGAAAATCTTGCCACTGGCCATGTCAGCTTGCACCTGTCGCAACGCTTCAGCCTTGATGGGAGCCGTTTTCAAGTATTCGTATAACTCAGTCATCATGGCCGCAGTTCCGGCATCGCTGACATACCACAGGCTGGCGATCGCCGACTTCACCCCGGTTTGAAGCGCCAAACCAGCAAACCCCAGTTCTGCCTGTTCATCTCCCAGAGCCGTTCTGCACGCACTCAAGACCAACAATTCCACTGGTGGATCATTCCAGCCCAGTTGTCGGATTTGATCGAGACGCAGGCGATCGTTCCACAGTTGAATATACGACTCCCCTGCCGGCCCCGTCTTGAAGTCGGCATGGGTGGCCAAGTGAATGATCCGAAACGATTCCCGACTCCGCAACGCCTTCAAATTAGTCAGGGTAGCGCGGTTGTTCAACAGTTCTTCTCCCGATTTCCAAGTGCCAAGCACACTGGCAAGTTCCACGGGCACAGCGGGCAGGTCTTTGAGTTCCGAGAATCCGGAAAACTCTGAGACCCCCAGTGCCAGTACCTTGAGGGGTTTGATATCGACGTAGCGGGTATTGGTGAGGGTTAAGCTCGGCATGAGTCCAACACTATATTTTTCGATCAAAAATTTCTTGCCATCCTGCAATGCGGCGAAGGGCAGCGATCGTAACCCTGGGTCAACCAGAAACACCAGATTTTGGATCTCCTGACTTTCTAGATCCGCCTCCATGGGCGCAATCATCCACTGGTAAAGCTGCTGAGACGGGGGCAAATAGTCCTCACTGTCAGGATTGGTCACCTCAGTCCGAAAGGTCTCAGCAGCAGCCATCACCTTGGCGCGGGTGGCCGCTGGAATGCGCTTCCGAATCGGGCTGCCCTTCCCCGTGACAATCAACAGTTCTAGTTCATCATCGTCGCGCCGCGCCTGCTTCAATCCCTCCCCCGTCAGTCCCGCCCCAGAGGGGACAAAGCCCACATACACCATCGCGGGTTTGACTCCCGTTGCCCCCGCGATCGCTGCCAAGGTTTGACAGGCGACACTCAGCCCCTTAGCGGCTGGCTTAGATCCAGCCGCCCCAGCATATTCAGCGAACTCATCGGTATAGGACTTTTCTCGCTGGGCAACCCCGTTGTCTACCCCGCAGGAAGAGTTGGCATTGAGAGGCGGCACTTCAACCAAAGGCGATTTGGGGATTTCTTCGGGGGGACGGGTGGGAACCCTGATGTTGGCTTGAATGGGCACCGAATTTGATACTGAGACACGATCGTTCGCCTGAATGGTCAGCACATTCACCGCCCCCGTCACCCCTAATGACGGCGTATAGACCAAGACATCCCCTGACACTAGCGTTGTGCCCACCGTGGCCGCCACTCCGTTCACCGTGAAGGTTCCAGAGCCAAGACTAGTGATTTGAATCGCTGTTACATCGGCGTTGGCATCAGCAACCGTAGCCGCTAGGTCATTAAAGGTGAAGGTTGTCGATAGTCCTTGAGTAACTGTCGTGGGTAAGGAGGTGTTGGCAGTCAGCACGGGTGCTGTGTTGTTGAAGGTGATAGCAACACTGCCAGAGGTGGCTGTGGCGGGAATTGTGACCGTGCCTATGGTGCTGAAGCTACCACTTGCTAAAGCCGGAGCAGATCCCGTCTGAATGCTGCCACCTAGCCCATTGGGGGTACCCAGAACACCGACGATGAAGGGATCATTGGCCGTTCCCCCATCGTGAATAATTTGCACTGAGCCATTAGTGAATACAGAAGTGCCATTAGTAACGGTGGCACTTGCCTGGGTATTAATGGTGTTGCCAGACGCAGTGCCCTGTATGGTTCCAGTTGCTGATACTTGGACATTACCTGCTGTCGCTGTAGCAGCAGGACTGGATGTTACGGCATTAGCTGTGGTGTTGATATTTGCGAAACTAATATTGCCGCCATTGCTCAATGTCGTCAATGCCACGTTAGCCGCTGTGCCAATGACGGTGCCAAAAGTAGAGGTGCCTGTGGTCGAGGCATCGATCGCCCCCGTGGTAATCGTGCCAGTTGTCGCAGTCAAAGTGACTGCACCTGATGTGCTGGTAGGACTACCGCTCCCTGTAGCATTGGCAGAGGAGTTAATCGCACCTGTGACAATACTGCCTCCCGCATCCAGGGTCACTCGTCCAGCCGTTGCCGTCGCAGGGCCACCTGTGGGATTGACTGTGGCAGAACTATTGATGGCACCCACTATAATATTTCCCGGCGCACTCAAAATGACCGGCCCTCCCAAAGCGGTAGTCGCTGAAGTCACAGAGGTATCGATCGCCCCGCTTACTGTGACATTGCCGCCAGACCGCAAAATCAAGGTCGGGAAGCCTGTTAACAAGGCAAAATCTGGGTCACCGGGAAGCAATGTCGTATCCGGTCCCGTGATTCTGATGTTGCCACTAAAGGTAATATTCCCCGTAGCCGTCACCTTCAGCGCCACCCCGGTATAGGCACCCGTGATGAAATCTCCAGCCGCCGCGATGATGGGATCGTAGAAACTCACGAAGGTGCCAGGATTACCAGCACGATCGAGAATTGCAAAATTCCCGCCGCTAGTGAAATGGGAATCTCCCGAAACAATGCCATCGCTCACCAAACTCAGATTCCCACCGCTTTGAAACGGAGCCGTTTGCAAATGATTCAGCGCCAGAATATCGATGCCCTGGTTGCCTTGAATCGTGAAGTTGCCCCCTGCTTGAGCCTGGAACGGCACCGCCACACTGTCGCGGATTTGCACCGTATCCTTAGCTTGCAAGGTTAAATCACCCGTTGTCTGCAATTGGCTATCCACCAAGGTAAGGTTCCGATCGCCCACCAACAGGGCATTCTGGGCATCCACACTGCCCACGATCGCCACATCCCCTGGCAACACCCGCGCTCCCGTCGTCAGCACTGCGTCTCCGTCGCCATTCACCGTCAAGGCGCTAGCGTTGCTCCATCCCGCCCCCGTCAGCAACTCTGGCAGTGACACAGGTAGTGGCCCCGAATTCGCTGGCGCACCCGCAGGTAACGGCTGAATGTCCAGACTCAGCAAGCTTCCCGGCAGATTAATCCGCACCAGTGAAGTTCCCGGAACCGCTGCCACGGTGATTTGTCCCCCTGGAGCCGCCAACTGACCTGTGCTGGCAACCGTGCCCCCCAACAGGGTCAGATTATTCCCTGATGGGACAGACAAGTTGCCTAAGTTGACGATCGCCCCCGGCCGATCGCCCGTAAACGCAAACCCGCTAGGCGTGCCGAGCAATCCGGCATAATCATTGCCACCTAAAACGCTAAACCACTGCCCAGAGCCAAAACCAACGCCATTCGCAGTCGTCGCGGTAAACGCCGCCGGGACATTGAGGCTGGCACTAGGGCCAAAAACAATGCCCGCCGGATTGAGTAGAAATAGATTGGGATTGCCCCCAGTCACCTGAAGCAACCCATTGATCACCGACGGGTCACCGCCCACAACCCGCGACAAAATATTTTGCAGAGCCGGGCTAGCCACAAAATTAGCAATTTGGTCAGGGGCTACCCCAAATTGCACAAAACTGTGAAACAGATTGGCTCCATCGCCCGATAGCTGCCCTCCCTGAATGGTAATTGTGTTGCCAGTTGGGGTCACCAGCGTTCCCGTGCCATCCGCAGCCGGGACGATCGATTGAGCTTGCACCCCCTTAGCCACTAGAGGGGATAGCAAAGCTAAGAATACACTGAGCTTAATTAATACAGGTTTCATAGAACTCCCTGAGGCTGAGAAGGGTGGATGAATAAAGCTAAAACTTTAAAACTCAGATGTGTGCCAACGTACACTACGCTGCCACACATTTAGAAGATTAGTTTGTAGAGAATTATGTTCCAATTCCTCATTAGATAGGGAATGGAAATGGCTACAAAGATTACTTTACTGAAAAGGTAAATAAGGACAGCAGGGAAAAATCCCAATTGGGGAACGATCGGGGCAATCGATCGTTAACTGTGGATCGTCACCTGATGGATCTATATCAGACTTTAATAGGGTGATCAGGCTCAAAGACATAAAGAGTAGCAAAGGAAAAGGTCGCCTCTCCGGAACTGTGGCGCAGAGATTCTTCCAAGGCGATTTAGCTACATTCAGCTTGTGGAATTGAACGGGCAGGATGCCAGCACTACCATTGCGACACCCATTCAACTCTGCATGGTTTTCTGGAAGGCAGGACGCTCAGCTAATCGCTTCAAATAGGCTGTGATCCCCACATATTCACTCAGATCCAGCTTCAGCATGATCGGAATATAGGCAAGAGTGGAACCCACTGCCACATCCACCACACTGAATTTATCGCCCAACATAAAAGACTGGTGGCTCAAGATGCGATCGATCGGAGGCATCAGGCGGGGCATCTCCTTCTCTCGGCTCGTTGCGACAAAGATGCCAGTTGCTAGCGTAGCGTTGGCGAAGAAAATCCATTGGGCGATCTCCGCTCGTTTCTCAGGCTCTGAAGACACTACGTCGTATTTGTCATGAAGGTAGAGTAAAATTGCGCCCGACTCCCACAGCTTGAAGTCCCCATCCACCAACGCTGGCACTTTGCCCATCGGGTTAATGGCGAGGAACTCTGGCTGTAGGTGTTCGCCAGCTTTCATATCCAGCAGCACAAACTCATAGGGAAGAGCCAACTCTTCCAAATACCATCGCACGATCGCCGCCCGACTAAATGCGCCACCGTATAACTTCATTGATTACCCCTTTTGTAGATTTATAGGCGGCGATCGTCTAAACAAAACATTCTCTAAACAAAACATTCAAAGATAAGCAGAAGCGATCGTCTGTCCTCGTTTTTCAAATTAGAGGCAGACGATCGCTTCTGCTGTTTCTATGGGAATCACGAACGACTTAACTGTTAAGGAGCCAACGCATTGCCGCGCAGCAAACTACCGATCGTCTTTGCAGTGATTTTTAACTGAGTCAGAGGGTTCGCGGGGACAACGGTTTTGTAGAGGTAGCTGTCGAAGGTGAGTTTTTGCACATCTTCGTCGGCACACATTTCCACAAAGGCCTCACGGGTCGCGTCGGAGCGATAGAAGACCGTTTGCAGCAGGTCTAGCACCTTGTACGTTATGCCGTATTTGCGATCCCAGCGCTTCAAGTAAACCTTGAGATCAGCTTCCGTCAATTGGCGGGTGCCTTGGTTGGAGAACTCCACGATCGCTTCGGCACACATGCGCCCAGATTTTGCTGCGAAGTAAATGCCTTCACCCGAAGACTTGGTGACGTAACCTGCGGCATCACCCACCAGCGCCACCCGTCCCACCACACGCCGGGGGCGGGGATGTTCGGGGATGGGATGGGCTTCGACCTTAATGATTTGACCGCCAGCCAGTTTTTTTGCCGCCCGGGCCCGAATTCCGGCTTGCAAGTTTTTGATGTTAGCTTTGTTGACCTTCATCGTGCCTGTGCCCACGGCTACGTGGTCGTACTTGGGAAACACCCAGGCGTAGAAGTCAGTGGAGACATCGTTGCCCACATACATTTCTGCCAGGTTTTCGTAGTAGGCCATTTTGTCGTCTGGGAGGCGAATCCGCTCCTGGAAGGCGATCGCGTAGTTGTAATCTCCCGCATCGATCGCTTTTGCCACCCGCGAATTAGCCCCATCCGCCCCAATCACCACATCGACTTGGAGGGTTTTGGCGGTTCCTTCTAGGCTGCCATCGGAGTGGTCAGCGTAGTGCAAGGTGTAGGGTGCCGTGTTGCTGGTGGGCAATTCTAGCTTATGCATTGTGCCGTTAATCAGCTTTGCGCCCAAACGCACAGCCCGATCGCGCAGAAACCCATCCAGGATTTCCCGGCGGCACATGCCGATGTACTCATCCTGATTACGAATTTTGATCTCAACCTCGACGTTGGAGGGAGAAATCATTCGCATTTGCCGCACTTGGCGATCGATCACATAAGGAGGGAGGTCAAACTCGCTTACCATACACAGCGGAATTGCACCGCCGCAAGGCTTTGCGTTGTCTAGCTTGCGCTCAATTAAATAGGTTTCAATTCCTGCTTTTACTAGTGTCTCTGCGGCCGAGGAACCGGCTGGCCCTGACCCGACAACTGCAACCCGTAGTACCAAAGTTGTTCTCCTAGAATCTCTCTTGCGGCCACTAATATCGGATGGTACCACGGTCTTTTTACGCACTGAGTCGTCACTCCACAGATGTGAAGAAAATGAAACAGTTGTTAACGTGAGGAAATTGAAACATCAATACAAATTAAAATGCAATAACCCAGTGCGATGGGTAAAGTAACGGGTATCGAACGAACGAATGCAGGCTGGCAAAAGGAAAGAGATTTCTAAGAAAGATGTGACCTCTGTAGGGGCGAAGCATCCGGCAGACAGAGCTTTGAATCGACCAGAAAGTCATTGCCCGGATGATAAGTCTAAGTGCAAAGCATACGCTATGCGAACGCCCTTCCAGTGCCTGGTATAACCTTATTCTGGAAATCTCCTAAGTGGGTAGCACTCAAAACTCAAAACTATTCCCCTAACTGGTCAGAAACTTCTGTCAATGGGAATTCCTTCATCTAGCAAGGCTCCAGTTAGGTCAGCATCTTGGAAATCGCAGCCCCGTAGGTCTGCCCCGCGCAAATCGCTCTCTCGCAAATTCGCGTGTTGTAAATCAGCGCCCCGCAGGTCAGCGCCTCGGAGATTCGTCCATTGGAGATTTGCCCCCTGTAATCGGCTACCGTTCAGGGTGGCCCCGCTCAAGTTTGCCTGTTGCAAATCTGCCCCTGTCAGATTGACTCCCCGCAGAGTTTGTCCTGCTAGATCAATCCCGATGAAGTCTCGTTCGCCCTTGGCATAGAGGTTGAGCAACAAGTCTAAAAGGGAGAGATCCGCTGCGATCGATCGCCTGGGTTCATCTTCCCCATCAGTTAGCATCGCTCCGTAGCTGAGGTTACGGATTAACCAGCGGAGGCTGCCAACTCGCCCGTGGGTATCGATCGTTGCCGCCACCATAATCGCCACCAGGAAGGGTGACCCTTGCCCTTGCAGATGCACTTCCCAACTCGTGACCAGGGATAAATCTCCCAATTCGTACAGTTGCGTGCGGAAGCCCTTGCGGTCTTCCTCAGCCACAAACACGGTGAGGGGTTTCCCAATCAGGGAGTTGTGGGCGATCGACAGCAATTGTGTTGCTGCTTGATTAGACTCCCGAATCACCCCATGTATATCGGTCACCAAGTAAGCATCGGAGGTGAAATTGAGGACTGCCTGGCTGTACTGGCGTTCTGATTCCAGAGTTTTGCGGGTGATCAGCGTTTCCGTCTCTCGCAGGTGCAAATCTGTCTCAGCACTTTGTAATTTTTCCACAGCGGTTTGTTGTTCCCGATGGACGATCGCCAATTCTGCGGTTTGTTCTTCCAACTGGCTGTGGGCCTTTCGCAGCGCTTCCACTGCCAGTCGTCGCTGGGTAATATCCTGGGAGTTCACCACAATGCCTTGCACACTGGAATCGTGCAACAAATTGTTGAACCTGGATTCCAAATAGATCCAATCTCCGTTGATGTGGAGCCGCCGATAAATTAGCGTAGATGACTTACCGTGACTGGCGATCGTCTGCGTCAAAAACGTCTGCACCTTTGTCATGTCGTCTGGGTGCAATAGCGTAAAAAAGCTCTGTTGCACTCTTTGGTCTGGTTGATAGCCCAAGAGCTTCATGATGGCTGCACCGCAGTATTGAATCGTGCCATCGCCATCTAAAATCTCGATTAGCTCTGAGGACTGTTTCACCAGAGATTTAAACCGAGATTCAGTTCGCGCCAAAAATTGGGAGATCCGCTGACGTTCGCCCTGCTCAACTTTAAGCTGATTGTCTAGCAGATTTAGTTGGGCTTGAAGTTGGGCGGCTTTGAGTTCCAAGCGTTGATGCGATCGTCGCCAGTTTGTGACTTCTTGCTTATACTCCGTCACGTCCTGGAGCCACCAGCGCAAGCTCGTCACCTCACCCTTGGCGCTGCGAACGCTCAGGATCGTGAACTTAGCTTCAAAGGATTGCCCCGTTTGGAACTGAAGCAACATATCGCGACTTTTTACATTTTGTCCCCGCTGCAACTGCCCCAATAACCGCTGAAACGGTTCGGTGGCACTGGGGGTGACAAAGCTGACCAGGTTTTGCCCCACCACATCGACTCCACCCAGCAGAATTGTCGCTGCCCGGTTCGCCTGCTGAATTTCACCCACGATATCTGTGACTAAATACCCATCTGGAGCAAATTCAAATAACTCTCTATAATGCTGAAGGTCGATCGTGAGAGTAGCCACTTCAGCCGGGGATAATTCCTGGCTTTCTCCTGACTCCATGACAGAATCGAGCGGCTCTGTTAAAGCAGCATTCATAATTTCCTGTGGCAACTGAGGCAACCCATCAATGTGCAGTCGTTCGTCAGACAACTGTTGAGGTATGCTGTCAAGTGCCTCTTGGTAGATGCCCAAGTCCATGACAACACGCTCGTAGTTCTATAGCTGTTCTTTATTGTGGCAATAAACAGAGCCAAGGGAAGTGAGGGCAACCACAAAAGTCACAACTTCTAAAAGTTTTCGTAAATACTCAGCCTACCCTCACCCTAAATCCCTCTCCCCAGGGAGAGGGACTTCAATCCGGCTCCCCTTCTCCCA
>JARCMD010000550.1 GCA_030248885.1 Leptolyngbyaceae cyanobacterium MP9P1.79
AGTTAGCTCTGCTCCTGACTTTGAAAATAAGATCCCGCCCACGGTTGAATCAGGGTTTGAGCCTTAAAATCTGCTCAAAATTTGTCCGAAGTATTGATAGCTAAGAGTTCCCCAATTAGATTGAGAGGGGATGTCATTCCTCAAAACTTCCTATTTGGGTGTCCTGATTTACGATCGCCCCACTTCTGTTAAGGTTCTGTGAGATAAAGAGGATAATCGTGGCGATCGGTAAAATTGGGAAACCAAGTTTTCTGTGAAACTGGGTTGAGCAGTCCGTATTTGATTCTGCATGGAAGCCTCCTTTGAAATTACGTTACAGATGGTTCTGGCAGTCATTGCGGGCATTGGCGCTCAGGTACTGGCGGCATTTCTCAAGGTTCCCAGCATTGTTTTTCTGCTGTTATTTGGTATTTTGCTGGGTGGCGATGGTCTGAGTTGGCTGCATCCCACGCTGTTGGGCACAGGTTTAGAAGTGATTGTGGCACTTTCCGTAGCCGTTATTTTATTTGAAGGCGGGCTGAATCTAGAATTGCGTGACTTGGGGCGAGTTTCAGGCAGCCTTCGGAATTTGGTGACGATCGGCACACTGATTACTTTGATTGGCGGCGGTATAGCAGCGCACTGGTTAGGGGAATTTCCCTGGTCGATCGCGTTTCTCTACGGCTCCCTCGTGGTGGTGACAGGGCCAACGGTTGTGGGGCCGTTGCTGAAGCATGTGCAGGTCGATCGCAGAGTTGCGGCTTTGCTAGAGGGCGAGGGGGTGCTGACTGATCCCGTGGGGGCAATTCTCGCAGTCGTAGTGCTGAATGTGATTCTCAGTGGCGATGCTGGACTGTTATCCGTGGCCAGCGGTTTGGGGATTCGGCTGGGGATCGGGGCAGGGATCGGAATTTTGGGCGGCTGGTTGCTGGGGATTGTGCTGAAACGAGCCAATTTTCTCTCGGAAGAACTCAAAAATCTTGTGGTACTAGCTGGTGTTTGGGGCTTGTACGGATTGGGGGAGATGGTGCGGAGTGAAACGGGGCTGATGGCGACCGTGCTGGCGGGAGTAGTGTTGCGGGCCTCGGCAGTGCCGGATGAGCGGTTGCTGCGTCGGTTTAAGGGACAATTGACTATCCTCGCTGTTTCAGTCCTGTTTATTTTGCTGGCAGCCGATTTGTCGATCGCTAGCGTCTTCGCCTTGGGGTGGGGCAGCCTGCTGACCGTTTTGTGCCTCATGTTTGTCGTTCGTCCCATCAGCATTGGACTATGCACCTGGAATAGTGGACTGAACTGGCAGCAAACCCTTTTTCTGTGCTGGGTTGCACCAAGGGGGATTGTATCGGCCTCCGTTGCCTCCCTCTTTTCCATTTTGCTTACGGAACGGGGGATCAATGGAGGAGATGCCATCAAAGCCCTGGTATTTCTCACCATCATGATGACGGTTTTCTTCCAAGGGCTAACGGCACGGTGGGTGGCCAAATTGCTGAAAATCACCTCAACTCAGGCGACCGGAGCCGTCATTGTGGGGTGTAATCCCCTAAGTGTGTTGGTGGCGCGACTGTTTCAAGAGCAGGGAGAACGGGTGGTCTTGCTGGATACTAATCCCGATGCCTGCCGGATCGCAGAAGAAGAAGATTTAGAAACCTTTGTTAGCAGTGCCTTAGATACGGCTGTGTTGGAGGAAGTGGGACTCGAATCGATCGGCACCTTTTTGGCGATGACCAGCAATGGCGAAGTCAACTTAGTCGTCGCTCAGCGGGCGGCTGAGGAATTCCAACCCCCCAGAGTTCTGGCCATCTTCCCTCGCGATCCCCAGGTGACTCTGCCAGTCAATCCAAAGGTGCAGCAGGCCTTTGTGACTCAGTTATCCCTCAAGGGGTGGAACGAATACCTCACTGATGGCGCAGTGAAATTGGGAGAAACTCTACTTCAAGAGGAAACCTTTGTCGCGCAGCAAGCCCATTTGCAAACGTTAATTGAGGGGGAGAAATTGTTGCCTTTGCTGCTGAATCGCCGTGGTATTTTGCGGGTGGTGTCGGCGATCGAAGGCTGGCAGGTGGGCGATCGGCTCCTCTATTTGTTGCACGATCCCAAACCACAACTCTTAAAGCTCCTGTCCGGCGGCACCTCTGTCCGCTTGGTTCCAGAGAAGCTATCCGAGGTTGAAACTTTGCCTGTTGTACCACTCCCACCAGTTGAGAAACCCGCCCTCATTTCTGCTGTCGATGTGGAAAATAGCTAAGGATCGCGCATTAAATCAGTTTGAGACTTGAGCAGGGCAAAGCATGGAAGCCAGAATTTTTTAATAATTGCAGACAATATTGCCTCAATGCCTCATGCCCACAGGGGCTGTAATCTGTTATTTGATTTACTGTACCCAAGATAAATATGTGGTTAGGAGATTTCTAGAAAAGTTTATACCAGGCACCGGAAGGGCGAAGCATCCGGGCAATGACCTTCTGGTCGATTCAATGCTCTGTCTGCCGGATGCTTCGCCCCTACAGGGGTAACATCTTTCTCGGAAATCTCCTTAAGTCAGGAAACTCCCTTATGGTGCCGTGAGAATTTCAACTCCCCGCTCTGTAACGGCGATCGTATGTTCGCATTGGGCAGAGAGTTTGGCATCTTTAGTCACTGCCGTCCACTTGTCCGCCAACACTTCTACTTCGTAAGTGCCTTCATTGAGCATCGGTTCAATGGTGAAAACCATTCCGGGCCGTAATCGCTTCCCCGTTCCTGCTTTGCCGTAATGGGGAATTTCAGGTGCTGTGTGAAAAATGTGACTAATCCCGTGACCCACAAAATCTCGAACAACAGAAAAACCTTGAGATTCTGCATACTGTTGAATGGCAGCACCAATATCTCCAATTCTGGCCCCTGGCTTCACTGCGGCGATGCCACGCCGTCGGCATTCTTCCGTCACCTCTACCAATTTCTTAGCCAAGGGAGAAGGTTCTCCCACAAAAAACATTTCCGACGTGTCTCCGTGGTAGCCATCCAAAATTACGGTCACATCAATGTTGATAATGTCACCCTCTTTGAGGATTTGCTTAGCGTTGGGAATCCCATGACAGACGACTTCGTTGACACTGGTGCAAATGGATTTAGGGAAGCCTTTGTAGCCTAGGGGTGCGCTTTTTGCACCGTGGGCTTGAGTCCAACGCTCTGCCTCATTGTCCAGAGCCAAGGTGGTGACTCCCGGTTTCACAAGGGGTTTCAAGTGCTGCAATAGCTGAGCCGCCAAGCGTCCCGCTCGGCGCATTTTCTCTAATTCTCGACCCGATAACAGGGTAATTATTTCTGGATTTTCTGTGGTTTGCATAGGTTTATTTTACGTCAAGCCACAGGGAATACGGCAGCTTGTGGGTAGAAGAGGGGAAGGGTAAAGGGTGGAAGGGTAAAGGGTAGGAGGGGGGAAGGGTAGGAGGGTGGCTCGTAAATTTAGGGTTGTGTTTAGTAGGGTTGCACTTAGCGTTTGTAGACTAAAAATCCTACGATCGCCTCCAGCAGGGCTTCGGGTTCATCGGCACGGATGGAATGCCCGCTTTGCTCAAAGATTCTGAGGTCAGCATTGGGGATTGCTTGGGCGATCTCCTCGGAAAATTCGGGGGGACAAATCCAATCGTGCCGTCCCCCAATGACCAGGGTGGGGGACGTGATGGTGTGCAACTGCTGGGAAACATCGTAGGAGCGTAAAAAACCACCAAAGGCCATATTGATGGCATCGACAGAGAAAATCGATCGATCCCAGCGGGCTTGGGTAGCCTGGGGATCATGGGTCAGGGAGTACATTGATCCCATGACTGCAAAATACTCCGCTAGCTGGGCTTCAGTCTCAAAGTTGCCATCCCACAAACGTTGAGCGATCGTCTGCTGCTCTGGAGTGCCCCGCTCTGCCAAAATTTCCTGAGCCTTTTGTAAAAAGCGGTAATTACTCGCTGTCGCAACCACTATCAAATGGGAGACGCGGTGGGGATAGCGACAGGCATAGGATAGGGCAACCATGCCACCATAGGACGAGCCAAGCACGACGATTTTGTCCAGTCCCAAGTGCTGGCGTAGGGCTTCCATGTCCTCGACGTTCGACTCCAGGGTGTAGGTTTGCTTGTCCCCCCGTGCCGATCGCCCCTGCCCCCGATGATCGAAATAAACCAACTGTACTTTCTGGCTCAAGGGAGAGAAGGTGGGTTTGTAGGAGCTATGATCCGCCCCCGGCCCACCATGCAGCAAAAACATGATCGGTTTCTCTCGCATTCTGGGGCCATCTGCCACTAATCCCGATCCTTCCACATCAAAATAAATTTCCGTATCTCGAATCTTTGCCCGCACCTAAAATTCTCCTTTTGAGTTTGGTTTTCTAAAAAGTAAGCCAGACTGAACCACAGAGGTACGGAGGGACAGAGAAGACTGCCGACCCATAAAAAATAGCCAGTCCTGCGTAGAACTGGCTAGATTAATTGATTACGTTGTCTTCTGAATTTGAAGGAAACCGAACTGCTCGTTCCCACACTTGCAGCGGGTTAAATATTACTCCATTTCCAAAACAGATTGTAACAAGAGACACAGCCTTATATGTTATGTAAATTCACATTTAGCTGAGTTTTTACAGACTGCTCACTCTAGCTTCACATAAGAATTTAGTCAACCGGGGTGAGGTATCCCGACTTGACCTATTAAGTCGATTAACTCTAAGAGAAATTAAAACTGAGGCGGTGCGCCAGGGGCAACAGGTGGGTTCCGTTG
>JARCMD010000113.1 GCA_030248885.1 Leptolyngbyaceae cyanobacterium MP9P1.79
CGTCCCCCAGAAGTCTACAAGGGTAAGGGGATTCGCTATTTAGGTGAAGTGGTCAGACGTAAGGCTGGTAAGTCAGGGAAGAAATAACTATGAAACTTAGTCGCAAAGAATCAACCCGTCGTCGGCATAACCGGATTCGTCGGCGAGTCACTGGAACTCCAGAACGTCCCAGATTGGCTGTCTTTCGTTCCCAGCATCACATTTATGCTCAGATCATTGACGATGCTCAGCAGCACACGATCGTGTCTGCATCGACTCTGGAGCCAGAGGTAAAGGCAGCACTGTCCTCCGGTTCAACCTGTGAGGCCTCAACTCATGTCGGTAAACTGATTGCTGAGCGTTTGTTGGATAAAGGCATTAAGCAAGTTGTCTTCGATCGGGGAGGTAATCTCTATCACGGGCGAATCAAAGCTCTGGCAGAGGCTGCCCGCGAAGCTGGACTAGACTTTTAACGATCGACTCACATCTATAAAATCCAAGACGCAAGTTAATTAACGGCTTCAATGCATTGCACCCTATCTAAGTAGTTAAGAATCATGGCTGAAAGATCAGACCGATCAGATAGATCCAGAACCGACAACGGCAACTCAATGGCTCCCAGTAAGGATAAAGCTGCGGCCAATCGACGTAAGGGCACTCGTACCCGCGAGAAAGAAACCGAGTGGCAAGAGCGTGTTGTACAAATTCGTCGGGTGACCAAGGTTGTTAAGGGGGGTAAAAAGCTCAGCTTCCGGGCGATCGTCGTTGTGGGTAACGAACGAGGACAGGTTGGTGTGGGCGTAGGCAAGGCTAGCGATGTCATTGGAGCCGTGAAGAAAGGGGTTGCTGACGGCAAAAAGCACATTGTGCAAGTTCCCCTCACCAAAGCAAATTCAATCCCCCACCCCGTTGTAGCGGGGGGAGGCGGTGCCAAGGTCATGATGCGTCCAGCCGCTCCTGGAACGGGGGTAATTGCTGGGGGTGCAGTGCGAACTGTTTTGGAATTAGCTGGGGTTCGTAATATTTTGGCGAAGCAGCTAGGATCGGGGAACCCCCTGAACAACGCCAGAGCCGCCGTTAGTGCATTGGGTAATCTTCGTACTTTTGCAGATGTGGCCGAAGAGCGCGGCGTTCCGATCGAGAATCTTTATGGCTAATTTGGGGTTTACATTCCCTCTGATTCACACTGTCGGTTCTAAATTTGTCTTTTAGTTATTACCCTTCAATTATTAAGTAGCAGCCATGAGAATAGAAGATGCTCAGCCTCAAGAAGGCTCTCGCCATCGCCGCCGTCGTGTGGGACGAGGCATTGCAGCAGGACAGGGCGCAAGCTGTGGCTTTGGGATGCGGGGGCAAAAATCTCGCTCAGGACGAGGAACTCGCCCTGGGTTTGAAGGTGGGCAGTTGCCTCTCTACAAACGGGTGCCCAAGCTCAAGCACTTTCCCCTGGTCAACCGTAAGCAGTACACAATTATTAATGTCGGAAAACTAGCGTCCTTACCCGATGGAATGACGGTTACGCTAGATTCATTGATGGATGTGGGACTGATTACAACAGATGATGGCCCGCTTAAAGTTTTGGGGGATGGAGAATTGACTGTGGCATTGCAGGTCACTGCGGCTGCATTTACGGCTAGCGCTCGGCAAAAAATTGAGGGTGCGGGTGGTCGTTGTGCCATTCTTGGTGATGTAGACGTTGAAACAGCTAGTGTTGAAGCTGAGTAGGGTTCTTGCCTAGTGCTTTTAGCCTCATTTAATCTATCCTGAAGCTAAGTCAGATCCGCATTACACCTCTCGCGTAGTAGATAAGGTTTCCTCCTATGGTTGTTAGTCGAGATAAGACCCCTAGCGCTCAAGAAACGGTCACCCAAATGGCCCAGGCACCGGGTTTGAGGGGCCGGCTACTGGTGACGATCGGCATGTTAATCCTGGTGCGTTTGGGGATTTATTTGCCCTTACCCAGCATCGATCGAGCGGTATTCGCGAATTTCATTAAGCTGAGCCAGGGTAATAACCCGTTTCTAGGACTGCTCGATACCTTCTCTGGGGGTGGTTTTTCGGCGCTCGGTATTTTTGCCCTTGGTATCTTGCCTTATATCAATGCCTCCATTATTTTGCAGCTTCTGACAGTGGCTGTTCCTAGCCTGGAAGACTTGCAGAAGAACGAAGGGGAAGCGGGTCGTCGTAAAATCTCGCAAATCACCCGATATGTTGCCTTGGGCTGGGCATTGATTCAAAGTACGGGACTAGCGTGGTGGGTCATCACTAGTGGGTCTGTGCTGGTGAATGGATTACCTGTAGCGGTTCAGAAAGCAACAACGAGTGCGGGATTTCTGGGATTGGAGTTTTTGCAGGGCGGCAACTTGGTTAGCCCTGTGATTTTGCTGCCCTTTGTTTTGAAAACAATGTTGGCATTAACAGCGGGTTCTATGTTTGTGATGTGGGTTGGGGAGTTGGTGACGGAGCGAGGCATTGGTAATGGTGCGTCACTGTTGATCTTTATCAACGTGGTCTCTCGGCTACCCAATTCCTTTAATCAAACGATTCAGCAGACTCGGGCGAATGTGGAGAGCGGCGATCGGAACTTTGTGGCAGGGGTCATTGTTCTCACCCTAGTGTTTCTGGCCATGATTGTGGCGATCGTGTTTGTGCAGGAGGGGGCGCGCCGAATTCCCATCATTTCAGCCCGTCGCCAAGTTGGTCGTCGTCAGTATCTAGAGAAAACTAGCTACTTACCGCTGCGGCTAAATCAGGGTGGAGTGATGCCCATCATTTTTGCCAGTGCAATGTTGGCGGTTCCAGCAACCTTGGCGACCCAATTCATTAAAAATCCAGCCTTTTCTCAATTTGTGGCAGGCTACCTGAGACCGGGGTCTTGGCTGTACATTGTGTTGGAAGTGGTGTTCATTCTTTTCTTCAGCTACTTCTACTCCTCCTTGGTTGTTAACCCGGTCGATATGTCCCAAAACCTGAAGAAAATGGGAGCAAGTGTGCCAGGCATTCGTCCGGGGCGGGCAACGAGTGAATATATTGAGCGCGTTCTCAATCGATTGACCTTTCTAGGGGCTGTCTTCCTCAGTATTATTGTTCTAGTGCCAACGGTGGTGGAGAGTGCAACCCCGGTTAGGACATTCCAGGGTTTAGGAGCTACGTCTCTGCTAATTGTGGTCGGTGTGGCCTTGGAAACGGCCAAGCAGGTTCAGACCTATGTAATTTCTCAACGTTATGAAGGAATGGTGAAGTAGAGTGACGCGACTGATTTTCCTGGGTCCCCCAGGTGCGGGTAAGGGAACTCAAGCGCAGATATTGGCCCAGCTTTTGCAGCTTCCCCACATTTCGACGGGTGATATTTTGCGATCGGCTGTGGCGCAGCAGACTCACTTGGGTGTGAAGGCTCAATCCTTTATGGATCAGGGTGAACTAGTACCTGACCAACTGATTTTAGACTTGGTTCAAGAGCGCTTGAGTGATGAAGACGTGATTCCTGGATGGATTCTAGATGGATTCCCGCGCAACGTATCCCAGGCTATTTTTTTAGACGAATTACTGTTAGCCATTAACCAACGCTGTGACAATGTGATTAATCTGGATGTGCCCGACGAAGTGCTGGTGACTCGGCTTTTGGCGCGGGGACGCAAGGATGACAATGAAGAGGTGATCCGTCGTCGCTTGGCTGTTTATCGAGAGCAGACAGCACCTTTAATTGACTTTTATCGGACTCGTCAGCAACTCGTTTCCATAGATGGCAATATGCCACTAGACGCAGTGACTGAGGCGTTAAAAGATGTCGTTGCGCTTTGATACCAGGCTTGATTTTGCCAGCTTAAATGTGGCTGCACTGAACTTAATCAAAACCACTGGCGATCCATTCATAATGGAGAAGGGGGACATTCAGGTTCCTTCTCTAGCCTTGGCAATGACTAAATGCTGGTTTTTATGGATGAAGTCAGCTAAAATTCATGCCTACCGATTGTCCTCGTTGGCGATCAGGATTGAGGTTCTAGTTCCCAAGAATTAAAGTCTTGCGGGGATTGAGGTCTGGATTTATCAGCTTTAAATTTTAAGGAGTAGCACAATTTGGCTAAGCAAGATCTGATTGAGATGGAAGGTACGGTTACGGAATCCCTGCCGAATGCGATGTTTCGAGTGGATTTGGACAACGGCTTTAATGTGTTGGCCCATATTTCCGGTAAAATTCGTCGCAACTATATTAAAATTCTGCCGGGCGATCGGGTCAAGGTTGAGTTAACTCCCTATGACTTGGGTAAGGGCAGAATTACCTACCGGCTCCGCAAGAAGTAGAATTAGCGCTGCTCCAATAACTTGTGTACCTACTCAATTCCCTCGTTGATGGGGAAGCGATCGAGCAGTTGAGCAGCACGACGGGCATTTAGTTGCAATTCTGCTGTCAGGTGAGGCACGTAGGGAATTTGAGAGAGGAAATCTAGGGTACGTCGCACCATTCGCACCACGTCTCCTTCGTCGAGACTTGTATGTTCGCAGAGTTCCACCCACTCAATCCCCAAGGCCCACTGCTCCACGATCGAGACTAATTCGTACTCTAGCCAGATGGGAAGGGCAACTTGATGCCTTCGCTGAAGCTGGAATAGCTGGCGGCGCACCCCGCGCAATCCCCCCAAGGCTTCTTCCACTTCACTCGAAAGGTCGTAGCGAGTCCAACTATCAGGGCGAGACGATTCTGTTACGAGGGCGGCACAGGCGGCGGCCAGTTGCTGAGGCTCCAGCATATCCAGTTCTCCAGAGGCTAGGGCTAACCCTAGCCACAACTCGTTGTCTCCCCGAATTGCAGCGGCGGATTCCCCTAAGGAAGTGGGCACGAGTTGCTCAGAATCGGGGGAGGCAGGGGCTTCGCTTAAGTGGGATGGATGCATCGAGGTTCTTTCTAGGGCTTGAAATTCTTGCAAGATCACAATCAAGCTGAGGAATTCTTGCCAGTGGCGCTGGGATTGCTTACCCAAAAGTGCTTCATTCTTTGTAATTTCAGCCCTTAGGGTGGCGATCCGCTGCTGTCGTTTCAGCAATTTGGTGGCATCGCCCAGTTGATGAACGGGATGGGTGGTGATTTGCTCCTCCACTGCATGAACCCGTGCTGCTTGGGCCAAAATCTCTGGGGCATCTAAAGCGGAGTGGGTGTTGGGAATCTGGCGGGCGATCGTCCCCGTTATGTCGTTGCCCGTGCGGTGTTGTCCTGGTTTCAAGGGCATGTCGGGGGGCGGGGTGAGGCGATCGACAGCGGCAAGACGAGGAAATTCCCCATGGAGTCCCACCACATCAGCCAAGGTGACCACATACCAACGGTTATTCTGCCCCAAGCAAATTAAATAGGGAAATTGTCCTGAGCCAGGAATTTTATTCACCAATGTGGCGGAGAGCGGCGATGGAGTAGGGACATGTTCTCCTTTCAAACTCAGAATCGTTCCTGCCACAGAAAACCGCAGGGCTTCAGCCAAATCCTGGGACGGCACATCTTCCGACTGTTGCTGCAACGTCTTCAGGAGGCGACGTTCCTCTTTCAGCCGGGCTTGCAGTTTTTCGTAGTTGGCAAGCAGTTTGGAGTCAATTTGGTCAAGTTGAGCTTGCAACTGGGACAACTCAGCCGAGAGAGAGTCGATCGCCTGCTGCTGGGGTTTTAAGTGGAGGGTAGCTAGATACTGCCCAAAACTGCGTTCCACTAATGCTTTGGCTTCCTGGAGGGTATGGGTCTGGAGCAGGTTCAGCACCATGCCATAACTGGGAGTAAATTGACTTACGAGGGGATCTGCACCTCTGGTGGCCAATTCTGCGGCATCTTTTGCACCTTCAAAGGGCGTTTGCAGCGTGACGACATGACCAATCTTATCCATGCCTCGGCGGCCAGCGCGACCTGCCATTTGCAGAAATTCTGAGGCGTGGAGTAACCGATGTCCGCGATCGGTGCGCTTAGAGAGCGTGGAAATGACCGTGGTGCGGGCGGGCATGTTGATCCCCGCCGCTAGGGTTTCGGTGGCAAATACAACCTTGATTAGTCCCTGTTGAAATAGTTCTTCCACTAGTCCTTTCCAAGCGGGAAGAATACCAGCGTGGTGAGCGGCGATGCCCCGGTAAAGCGGTTCCACCTGTCCAACTCTGCCTGCTTCCGGGTGGTTGTGGAGAAATAGATCAATCTGTTGCCGGAGCCGGGCTGCTTCC
>JARCMD010000114.1 GCA_030248885.1 Leptolyngbyaceae cyanobacterium MP9P1.79
ACGGCGCTCAGCACAAGTGCGCTCAACCCTCAACCGTCGAGAGTTGAGCGCAGTCGAAACTCGGTTTATTGGTACTTTATTTTCACGCAAGTCCCTAAGCTTGAGATTCGAGGACTTTAAACAAACAGAGAGTTGTTGCGCTATCGATCGCCTCTTTGGTCAAGAACCCGATTCAGATTCGGCATCACCCTAAAATCCATGAAATTTAACAGCCTGGTTCTACTCTCCTTCCTCTTGATTTGCTGCTGGCTTCTCCCCGCCGCCGCTGCCGATTACCCACCCCCCCTATCCTTCAGCAACGCCGAATTGCGGGGACGAGATTTTTCTGGGCAAAATCTACGGGTTGCGGAGTTATCCAACGCCAATTTGGAGCGCGCTAATTTCACCGATGCCGATTTACAAGGCACTGTCCTGAGCGCGTCTGTCATGACCTATGCCAACCTGCACGGCGCAAACATGACCAACGCCTTGACGGATTTAGTCAACTTTACCGGGGCAGACCTGACGGATGCCATTTTGGTGGAAGCAATTTTGCTGCGATCGAACTTCACCAATGCCGATATCACCGGCGCAGATTTCACCGATGCGATTTTAGATGGCTCTCAGGTCAAAGACCTCTGCAAACGTGCCGCCGGGATCAACTCCAAAACAGGAGCCGTCACTCGCGATTCTTTAGGCTGCTGAGGGGACAAAGCCTGATGGTTTCCTGATAATTTGTGGAAGCATTGTGCCCTAGGTTAAACCAAAACCATCTGGGATAATGCTGGGAAGCTATTAGTGGAATGAACTCATGCATAGAGTAGGGGTAATCGGGGGAGGACAACTGGCTTGGATGATGGGGGATGCCGCCAAGTCCTTGGGACTGGAGATGGTAGTGCAAACTCCCGCTGCTGATGATCCCGCCGTAGCTGTGGCTACGTCCACGATTCTGGCAAGCATTGACGATATTTCCGCAACAGCCAAATTAGCAGAGCAGTGTGACCTCATTACCTTTGAGAATGAATTCGTCAATCTAGAATCCCTGGCTCCCTTTGCCCAGCGAGGCGTGTGCTTCTACCCCAGCCTCAAGACCCTAGCGCCGCTATTGGACAAGTACCACCAACGTTGCTATTTACAAGGACTGGGATTGCCCGTTCCTCCCTTCCGGCTGTTGGAGTTGGGGATCGATGAGGCGGGGTGGCAGTCGATCGCCTTTCCCTGTGTTTGCAAAGCCCGTCGCCATGGCTACGACGGACAGGGTACTTTCATCATTCCAGACCGGGAAACATTGGAGCAGGTTTGGCTCAGCCTGAACCAAGACTCTGTGCTGCTCGAAGCCTTTGTGCCCTTCGATCGTGAGTTGGCAGTAGTGGGCGCTCGATCGGTCACGGGTGAGGTGGCGATTTTCCCGATTACTGAGACTCAGCAAGAGAAACAGGTGTGTCGGCGAGTGCTAGTCCCTGCCGACGTGGAGCCGTCGATCGCCACTCAAGTTGAGTCGATCGCCCACACCCTACTCACCAACCTGCAAGCTGTGGGAGTTTTTGGGATCGAACTTTTTTTAACCACCGATGGAAAAGTCCTGATCAATGAAATTGCGCCCCGCACCCACAATTCTGGGCACTTCACCCTGGATGCCTGCGAAACCTCCCAATTTGAGCAACACTTCCGCGCCATTTGTGCCCAGCCCCTGGGTAGCCCCGCCTTGAAACCAGGCTGCAAAGGGGCAGTCATGGTGAACCTTTTGGGCTACGAAGACTCTACCAGCGACTATGCGACTGAGCGGCACCGCCTCGCTGAAGTGTCCAATGCCCACGTCTACTGGTATGGCAAAGCATCCCGCCCGGATCGCAAACTGGGGCATGTCACCGTAGTCTTGACGGAACCCGATCGCCACCAAGCAGAGTCGATCGCCCAAACCCTAGAATCCATTTGGTACAGGACTTAAAAATCTTACAGATATAATTTAATCAGGATGGTGACATTGCTAAACAGGTCTGGATAACCGATCGCAGTGACCCCAGAAACCCTCCCTTGGGCAACCCCGATCGCTCCTGAAATCGGGCTACAATAAACACAAGTTCCACTACGACGTTGGTGACTGCCAATATTGTTTTATGATCTATGCTTTGTCTTATTAGGGAACCAAACGGATCTGGTAGCAGTAGACCGGGCATGTACCCGGAAACTTTAAGCCAGAAATACGGTACCCACCTGGTTTTTAACCAGGTCAAAAACTGAGGTAAGACGGCGTTGTGGGGAACCCAACAAAATTGATTAAGCTCCTCTTTTTGTTCAGTCAGAATCTGTTCAAAAGGGGGAGCTTTTGGTATTGGAATCTAAATTAGGACATTGAGCAAAGCCTATGTTGCTGCATTTAAGTACGTGGACTGACGTTGAAGCCTATCTAGAACATTCCCAAGGAATTATTGTGCCGATCGGTTCCACAGAGCAGCATGGGCCAACCGGATTGATTGGGACGGATGCCATCTGTGCAGAGACGATCGCCCAGGGAGTTGGGGAAGCGACCCATGCTTTAGTGGCTCCCACCATCAACGTGGGCATGGCTCTGCACCATACCGCGTTCCCTGGCAGCATCAGCCTGCGCCCCAGCACCCTCATTCTGGTCATTCGAGATTATTTGACCTGTTTGGTCAGGTCTGGATTCACAAAATTCTTTTTCATCAACGGACATGGTGGCAACATCGCGACGCTGAAGGCAGCCTACGCTGAGGTCTATGCAGTGCTGGCGGACTTGAACCTACCGAACAGCGATCGGGTGCAATGTCAGACAGGCAACTGGTTTATGTGTAGCTCTGTTTATAAGCTAGCTAGGGAACTCTACGGCGATCAAGAAGGCTCCCACGCTACGCCCAGTGAAGTAGCCCTAACCCAATATGTTTACCCAACCGCCGTGAAGCATATTGAATTGCCCCCAGCCGCTAAAGGGCACACCTTTTACGGAGCAGCCGATTTTCGGCAACGCTTCCCAGATGGACGCATGGGGTCGAATCCCTCTTTGGCTACGGCTGAACATGGCAAGCAATTTTATAATCTAGCCGTGAAGGAACTCAGCAACACCTACCTGGAATTCTTGGGGCAAGTTGTTCATTAACAATACTTCAGTCGCACCCCTTCAACTGGGAAGTCGGAAGTCAGAATGAGCATCCATCCAGAACCTGTACCCAAGTTTTCAACCCTCCGAACTCCTCCGACTCACATCATGGATTCGGTTGGCTCACTAAAGGGGATCACTTTGTGGAATTGAGTGTAATCCACTGCTCGCTTGCCATCGGGAAGCCGGACGATGATATCCACGAAGCGCATATTCCAAACTATCTCGCCAGCGATGTAGGAGTGGCGGGCGTGGATGGTTTGAGACAACGTAGCATCTAGCCCCATTAGCGTCACGATGATTTCGGTCGCTGATGCCGTGAGGGATTCCGGTGTTTGACCGTACAGAAGACTTGTTTCATCAATCTGATGCATGACAGTCCAAGTCAGGGCAAAGATGGGCGTTTGGGATCGCACCAATTTCAGGTCGTGGAATCGTCTCACCGCTTCCCCTTCTGAGGTCACTTCATCACGGACTAACGCTAATTTCAACTGAGCTTCCACGATCTGGTTGTCGCGCTCATTGGCAACGCGAAACATCAAGGTCAGAACCCCGTTGTAAGGGGCGATCGTCGCAATTTGGCTAAACAAGACCCTGGCAGTGGGGCGAGAAAAGCGGGCAAACATCAAGCCAGTGACGACAGCAATCCACAAGATACCAATGAAGGTTTCCAAGGTGACCACCCAATTTGTATAGAAGGTGCGGGGGTACATGGAACCGTAGCCCAAGGTGCCGATCGTTTGCACACTAAAGAAAAAAACATCCCAAAAATTACCGGGTTCAGCGTTGGCAATGCCATGGCGATCGGCTAAGTAGAGCAGGGCAAATAGGGTATTGGTTGCCAAGTATAGGGAGCCTACCAATCCCAAAAACCTAATCCAGGATAGGGTGATGAGCCGATGGTACACATCCTGCCAGGGAGAGCGAGACATGCCGATCCGACTGATACTCGTGCGTCCATCCCGGTTGATCATGCGAGTTTGAGGGGAAGAATCATGCCTTTTGCGATTCAATTTTAGTCCTTTCAATAGCTGGGTCATACCGAGAAGGGATAGGCGTGGACTAAAAATTAATCTATTTCAATTCATCTATTTCAGGCAAGGTGCGATCGGAATTTCAGCTTTTAGAGTGTGAAAAAAGTACATTCTGGACTCTTAGCTTAGCCAGAGTCCGGCAAAATTTCACAAAGAATTTAGAATCCTTGCTTATAATCTGTAGAGGAATGTTTGCATTCCCTTTCATTTAGCAGCGGTTCTTATTGAACCTTATGAAAACGTTGTAATTAAATCTTTAAATTTTTAACAATGCCTCGGATATTAGTGATTGATGATGATCCTGCGATCACTGAAATAGTTGCCGTCAACTTGGAGATGGCGGGCTACGATGTGAACCAGGCAACCGATGGCATCAAAGGTCAAGCTCTCGCTCTACAACTCCAACCAGATTTGGTGATGTTAGACCTAATGTTGCCGGGAGTGGACGGGTTCACCGTTTGTCAGCGCCTCCGTCGAGATGAGCGCACCTCAGATATTCCCATCCTAATATTGACGGCCCTGAGTGAGACTCAGAATAAGGTGGAAGGTTTTAATTCCGGTGCAGATGATTATCTGACAAAGCCCTTTGAAATTGAGGAAATGCTAGCGCGGGTGAGGGCGTTGCTGCGGCGGGCCGATCGCATCCCCCAAGCTGCAAAACATGGAGAGATCCTCAACTATGGGCCTCTGACGCTGGTACCAGAGCGCTTTGAAGCCATCTGGTTTGCTCAAACCGTGAAGTTGACCCATTTGGAATTTGAGTTGCTCCATTGCTTACTGCAACGGCATGGACAAACCGTCTCACCCAGCGAAATTTTGAAAGAAGTATGGGGCTACGATCCTGACGACGATATTGAAACAATTCGAGTGCATGTCCGACACCTGAGAACAAAGCTGGAGCCTGATCCCCGCCATCCGCAATACATTAAGACGGTCTATGGGGCGGGCTACTGTCTAGAATTTCCTACTGTAGAAAGAGCTACTGAAGGGACGGAATCTTCAATTAGTCATTAGTTATAGGTTATTTGTCTTGAGTTATGGGTCGCTTCCCTAGGCGATTTCCAGAGAAGATTTTACCCTTCGACTCCGCTCAGGGTGCAGGCTGGCTGAGCGAAGTCGAAGACAGATAATATTTTGTTTCCTAGAAATCTCCTATCACTCCATCACCCTTGTTAAGCAAATTGGTGAAAAGTGATCCCGCCAAAGCCGTAGACTGGGGATAAATTTACCGATCGACTATAAGTATTTGACCTGTGAGAAAAATTGTTATCGCTGGCAACTGGAAGATGTATAAGACTCAGGTTGAAGCCCTAGAGTTTTTGATTGGATTTACCTCTCAATTGACTGAAACTCCCGACGATCGAGAACCTGTATTGTGTGTTCCTTTTACAGCGTTAGGGATTTTGTCGCGAAGCTTACACGGAAGCCGAGTGCGGGTGGGCGCTCAGAACGTGCATTGGGAGGAAGCAGGCGCATACACGGGAGAAATTGCGGCACCCATGCTAACTGAGATCGGGGTGCGTTACGTGATTGTGGGGCACAGTGAACGGCGGCAATATTTTGGGGAAACGGATATCACGGTCAACTTACGCCTGAAAGCAGCCCAGCACTACGGTTTAACCCCAATTCTCTGCGTGGGAGAAACCAAAGAGCAACGGGATCAGGGCGAGATTGAATCTGTGATCTTTAGCCAATTAGCCACAGGGTTGCAGGGAGTCGATCAGCAAAAGCTGGTGATTGCCTATGAACCCATTTGGGCGATCGGAACCGGGGAAACCTGTGAAGCGAAGGAAGCCGATCGGGTGATTGGGTTAATTCGCCATCAACTCAGCCACAACGATGTGCCCATTCAGTACGGCGGCTCCGTCAAACCCGAAAATATTGACGAAATTATGGCCCAGCCGGAAATTGATGGAGTGCTGGTGGGCGGGGCTAGCTTGCACCCCGATAGCTTTGCCCGCATCGTCAACTATCATCAGTAGAAAAAAGAATATCCTTACCCCTAACTAGTAGTCTGTCAATCATTAATTAACAGGTAGCTGAAAGCTGGGAGGTTATTTGGAGTTAAATTTTGAGGGGTCTTCGACCCCTCAAAATTTTCTTGACAGAACACTAGTTAAGAGATTGATACTCATTGAGGTAGAGATAAATCCCTGAAAAAAAGCTGTGGTAGAGACTGCGCCTATATCTCTATAGCCCATCACTTCCGTAAAATGCTGTAATTGTGTCCTGGTAGCAGGATAATACATTCGTTCGCTTTGCTGGTTCGCCCATCTTTAAGTCACCCATTAGGAGAGCATAGCGATAAAATTATTAAGGATCGTTTCAAACCCCCTTCTATGACTAATCCCGCTGACTTGCCAACCCGTCGGACTGATGAATCCCCAAATGGGCATTCTCCAACCGATCAGAATGGCTCAAACCCCGGAATAGTGAAGGCAGCGCAGAACACCATTCGCATTCGGGGGGCAAGGCAGCACAATTTAAAGAATGTTGATTTGGAGTTGCCCCGCGATCGGTTGATTGTGTTTACAGGGGTGTCGGGATCGGGCAAGTCCTCGCTGGCATTCGATACGATTTTTGCCGAAGGACAGCGGCGCTATGTGGAATCTCTCAGCGCCTACGCTCGGCAGTTTTTGGGACAGGTGGATAAGCCCGATGTCGATGCGATCGAAGGGTTGAGTCCTGCTATTTCCATTGACCAAAAATCCACCTCCCACAACCCCCGCTCCACGGTGGGCACGGTGACGGAAATCTATGACTACCTGCGTTTGCTCTACGGGCGGGCTGGCGAACCCCATTGTCCCCACTGCGATCGATCGATTGCGCCCCAAACCATTGACCAAATGATCGATCGGGTGATGGAGTTGCCCGATCGCACCAAGTTTCAAATCCTGGCTCCTGTGGTGCGGGGCAAGAAAGGAACCCATCGTAAAATGCTTTCCAGCCTGGCTGCTGAGGGCTTTGTGCGGGTGCGCGTGGATGGTGAAGTGCGAGAATTGAGTGACTCGATCGAACTGGACAAAAATCAAGCGCACAGTATTGAAATCGTGGTCGATCGGCTCGTGAAAAAAGCCGGACTGGAAGAGCGCTTAGCCGATTCTCTCGGTACTGGGTTGCGCCACTCAGAAGGGATTGCGGTAATTGAGATTTTGTCGGAGGAGGCGGAGTCGGGAGCCGGGGATCAGGAACCGGGGAGCGGAGGGCAGGAGCCGGGGAAGAACAATGTGTATGCCCTGTTTCCGGCAGCAACGCGCAGAGCCGCAGAACCAACAGCCAGTTATGGTGATCCCAACCTGCAATCTCCCGCCTCCAACCCGCAATCTGCAACCCCCCGCGAACTCGTCTTTTCCGAAAATTTTGCTTGCCCCGAACATGGCGCAGTGATGGAGGAACTTTCGCCGCGTCTGTTCTCCTTCAATTCGCCCTACGGAGCCTGCCCCAACTGCCATGGGCTAGGAAGCCATCGCAAATTTTCGGCGGATTTAATTGTCCCCAATCCAGATTTGCCTGTCTATGCGGCGATCGCCCCTTGGTCAGACAAAGACAACACCTATTACCTGTCTCTGATTTGCAGCGTTGCCGAAGCTTATAAATTTGACATCAAAACGCCTTGGAGCCAGCTAACTACGGTACAGCAGCAAATTCTATTGCATGGTTCTCCCGACGCAATTTGGATTGAAGTGGATTCGCGCTACCGAGGCACCAAGGGCTACGAAAAGCGCTATGAGGGAGCCTTGCCGATTCTGGAGCGGCAGTATCAGGAGTCCTCAGAATTGCACAAGCAAAAGTTGGATCAGTATCTGGTCGATCAACCCTGTGAGGTGTGTCAGGGCAAGCGGTTGAAGCCAGAGGCGTTGGCAGTTCGCTTGGGCCAGTATCGGGTTACCGATTTTACTGGGGCTTCGATTCAGGACTGTCTCGATCGCTTGGATGACTTGAGGCTGAGCGATCGGCAAGCTCAGATCGGGGATCTAGTATTGCGAGAAATCAAAGCCAGATTGCAATTTTTATTGGATGTGGGATTGAATTACCTGACCCTCGATCGTACAGCCATGACGCTCTCTGGGGGCGAGGCGCAGCGAATTCGTCTGGCCACCCAAATTGGCTCTGGGCTAACGGGTGTGCTGTATGTGTTGGATGAACCCAGTATTGGGCTGCATCAACGGGACAACTCCCGCTTGCTCCGCACTCTCACCCGCCTGCGCGACCTTGGCAACACGCTGATCGTGGTGGAACATGATGAAGAAACGATTCGCGCCGCCGATTATTTGGTGGATATTGGTCCGGGTGCTGGCATTCATGGGGGAAAAATTGTCTCCCAGGGGAATTTGGAAACGCTGCTGAATGCGCCTGAGTCTCTGACAGGGGCGTATTTGTCGGGGCGGCAAGTGATTACGACACCCACGGAGCGCCGATCGGGGAATGGCCGATCGCTTAGCATCAAAAATGCCTACCGCAATAATCTACAGCACTTGGATGTCGAGATTCCCTTGGGAAAATTGGTGTGCATTACGGGTGTGTCGGGGTCTGGCAAATCCACCTTGGTGAACGAACTGCTCCACCCCGCCCTGCAACATCACTTTGGCTCTAAAGTTCCCTTCCCCAAAGAGATCGACACGATCGACGGCCTCAATGCCCTGGATAAAGTGATTGTCATCGACCAATCTCCGATCGGGCGCACTCCCCGCTCCAATCCTGCCACCTACACCGGCACCTTTGATATTTTTCGGGAGATATTCACGGAAACGGTGGAAGCGAAGGCTAGGGGCTACAAACCGGGGCGGTTTTCCTTCAACGTCAAGGGCGGCCGTTGCGAAGCTTGCAGCGGGCAGGGCGTGAACGTGATTGAAATGAACTTTCTGCCCGATGTCTATGTGCAGTGCGAAGTGTGCAAAGGAGCCAGATACAACCGCGATACTCTTCAGGTGAAGTATAAGGGGAAGTCGATCGCTGATGTGTTGAACATGACTGTGGAAGAGGCGGTGGAATTTGGCAAAAATATTCCCCAGGCCTACGCTCGGTTGCAAACCCTAGCTGATGTCGGCTTAGGCTATGTACGCCTGGGACAAACGGCTCCCACACTCTCTGGGGGCGAGGCCCAGCGGGTTAAACTAGCCACAGAACTCTCCCGCCGCGCCACAGGTAAAACCCTTTACTTAATTGATGAACCGACCACAGGACTGTCCTTTTACGATGTCCATAAATTGCTGGATGTGGTGCAGCGCCTCGTAGACAAGGGCAATTCGGTGCTGGTAATTGAACACAATTTGGACGTGATTCGATGTTCCGATTGGGTGATTGACTTGGGGCCAGAGGGCGGCGATCGGGGCGGCGAAATTGTTGCAGTCGGCACTCCAGAGGAGGTTGCTGCTACCCCCAATTCCTACACCGGGCACTACCTGAAACAAGTTTTGGCCCATTACCCAATGTCGATGTCGATCGCCAACCCTTCTTAACAACTTGTTTGAGTTTTGAGTTTTGAGTTTTGAATGCTGCTCACTTACTGCGGACAACCTGCATTAGTAGGGGCGAAGCATTCGGCAAATGATTTCTTGATGAATTCAGAGGATATCTGCCGAATGCTTCGCCCTTAGAGGTATTGGGTGACAGATGGATTTCTAAACTATTCCTTATCAAAGCTAGTGGTAACTACTCAGGCTGCTAACTCAATGTCGAGCCTGCCCTCATCCCCCAGCCCCTTCTCCCAGTGGGAGAAGGGGAGCCGGATTGAAGTCCCTCTCCCT
>JARCMD010000115.1 GCA_030248885.1 Leptolyngbyaceae cyanobacterium MP9P1.79
CCCCATGACCGACTTCCCCCTCGCCATCCCAGACTTCCTCAGCCAACTGCCCCCCTTCGATCGGTTGCCCCCCGCAGCCTTGGCAGATTTGGCAGCGCAACTCCAGCCGTGGCGCTATCGCATTGGGCAGAAGATTTTGGAGCGGGGACGAATGCCCCATCAAGTCACCATTCTTTACCAAGGACAGGCACGACTTCTGGGCTTCGATCCGGCAAACCAGATGCCCGTGACCCTGCAATTGTTGGAGCCAGGAGCCATTTTGGGTTGGTTGGATGTGCTGCGGGAAATTGCCTGCGAAACGGCGATCGCCTCTACCGATGTGGTTTGTTTAACGTTGCCGATCGCCCCCTTCTTGTCCCTGATCGAGCAACATCCCCAACTCCGTCCCGCCCTGCAAGACACTCCGGGATTGACCGAACTCTTCGACCTGCTCTCTGCCCAGTCCCAAGTGCAGAGCGCGGGGATCAACCTCAAAGACATCACCCTACACCTGCATCCCCACGCATCGGTATCTTATCTATCCCCTGGAACTCATGCGCTGACTGAATTGGAATCCGATCGCGTCTGGCTCGTTAGCAGCGGTGTCGTTGATCGCTTTCCCGTCGGTCGCGCCCTTCCCCAATCAGGAACGATCGAAGTCAAAGGCTCCACTCCCGCCCGATTAGTGGGAGTGCGATCGGCAGATTGGGCCGCTCATGTCCCCTTCTCTGAATCAGCCCTCCCACCTTTGATCCAGAACAACGGCACAAACGGCAACGGCAGTCATGCCAATGGCAATCACCCCGGCACAAATGGCAATGGCAAAACGGGAGCCGTCTTAGCAGCCGACATACCTTACGCCCCGATCGACCTCCCCACGTCCCGTCGCCTGCCCCCCCAAGACGCGACTCAACCCAAATATCCCTTTGTCGGCGGCAAAGATGCTGTGGATGTGGCTCTGGCTTGCTTCCAAATGCTCAGCCAGCACTTTGGCATGGCTTTTCGGCGAGAAGTGATGCGGCGCGTGTTAGACAAGCAGGTCAGCGGCAAAACCGTCGCCTCCCTGCAACTGTGCGCCTCCCTAAGTGAATTAATGGGGCTGAGTGCCCAACTGGTGACTGTCCCCACAGCGGCAGTGAGTCGGCTGCAAACTCCCGCCCTGATCCATTGGCAGGGAAGCCTAGCACTGGTTTACGAGGTGGGCGATCGGGAAGTCGTGCTAGCTGTCCCAGAAATCGGCATTCAACGCCATCCCCTACCTGACTTCCTCCACACTTGGGGCGGTCTAGAAAATATGGGGCAAGTTCTATTACTTCAGCCCACCAAAGAAACCCCCCAGCAACGCTTTGGAGTCAGTTGGTTCCTCCCCTACATCGCTAAATTCCGTAGCGGTCTGCTGATCGTGTTCTTGGCTTCCTTTTTTGTGCAACTGTTTGGACTGGCTAACCCGTTGATGACCCAGATCATTATCGATCAGGTCATCATCAATAACAGTCTGGACACGCTGCAAGTGCTGGGCGTGTTGCTGATTGTGGTCGCCATATTTGACGCAGTGCTAAGCAGCCTGCGGACGTATATGTTCACCGAAATCACCAACCGCATTGACCTCGCTCTAGGTGCAGAAATTATTGGGCACCTGTTGCGATTGCCCCTGCGGTATTTCGATCGTCGTCCCGTTGGGGAACTCGCCACCCGCATCAATGAACTGGAGAATATCCGACAATTCCTCACGGGCACTGCTTTAACGGTCGTATTGGATTCCGTCTTCTCCGTTCTCTATATTGCAGTGATGTTGGTTTATAGCTGGCTGCTCACGGCGGTCGCCCTGTCCACTATTCCGCTATTTGCCCTACTCGCTTTAGCCGTTACCCCGATTATTCGCAAACAACTCCGAGTCAAAGCCGAACACAACGCCCACACGCAATCCCACTTGGTGGAAGTTCTCTCCGGCATTCAAACCGTTAAGGCGCAAAATATCGAACTGCGTTCCCGGTGGCAGTGGCAAGAGCGCTATGCCCGCTATGTCTCTGCCAGCTTCAAAACCGTGGTCACTTTCACCACCGCCAGTTCTACCAGTAATTTTCTCAACCAATTATCGGGGTTGCTGGTGCTGTGCGTGGGGGCGTACCTGGTGGTGGATAAGCAACTGAGCTTGGGTCAATTGATTGCCTTTCGGATTATTGCCGGGTATGTCACGAGTCCGCTGCTGCGGTTGGTGCAACTGTGGCAAAACTTCCAGGAAACCGCGCTGTCCTTTGAACGGCTGGCAGATATTGTGGATACGCCCCCAGAAGCGGATGAACTAGACCATCGCAACATTCCGATGCCCGTGATTCGGGGCGCAGTGACTTACGAGAATGTGTCGTTTCGTTTTGCTCCCAGCGGCCCGATGCAATTGAGCAATATCAGTGTGGATTTTCCCGCTGGCGTATTGGTGGGGATCGCAGGGCAGAGCGGCTCTGGCAAAAGCAGCCTGATGAAGCTCCTGCCTCGCCTCTATGAACTCAATGGTGGGCGGATTTTGATTGATGACTACGACATCAGTAAGGTGGAGCTTTATTCGCTTCGATCGCAAATTGGGATCATTCCCCAAGACCCACTGCTCTTTGATGGCAGTGTCCAGGAAAATATTGGCCTCACAACTCCTGATGCCGCCACGGATGACGTGATTGCTGCTGCCAAACTCGCCGTCGCCCACGACTTCATCATGTCCCTGCCCAATGGCTACAACACTAGGGTGGGAGAACGGGGATCAAATCTATCTGGGGGACAACGCCAACGGATTGCGATCGCCCGCACCATTTTGCAAAATCCCCAACTGCTGATTCTGGATGAAGCCACCAGTGCCTTGGATTACGACACCGAGCGCCAAGTTTGCCGTAACCTCACCCAGGCGTTTCGCGGCCGCACTGTCTTCTTCATCACCCATCGCCTCGGCAGCATCCAACAGGCTGACCTGATTTTGATGATGCACCAAGGCACGATCGCTGAGCAAGGCACCCATGCTGAACTGATGGCGTTGCGCGGTCGCTACTACTGCCTGTATCAGCAGCAAGAATCCCAGGTGGTAGCGACCCTGAATTAATCATTGACGATGTACAACTTTTCCGAATCACCCTCACCCCAACCCCTCTCCCAGAAGGGGAGAGGGGCTAAGACTTAGATCGGCTCCCCTTCTCCCAGTGGGAGAAGGGGCTGGGGGATGAGGGCAGATTCTAAGTTGCACATCGCCTAATCATTGACTCATCAGAAAATCAACTCATCGAAAAATCAATCATTCACAACCCATAAAACCATGAACGAAACCAACCATCCCCCGGATCAGTCTACGCAAACTGAAACCCACGACGCTGGCTCCAATGGGTTGATGCAAAATGGGCCATCCAAAAATGGATTCTCTAATAATGGGGCATCCAAAAATGGCGCTGTAAATGGATCTGGGGCAGAAGCAGTGCCCGCCCTTGCTTCACCAACTGCTCGATCGGCCCCACCCGTAAATTTTGACCAGCCGGTGATTTTGCGCCAGTCTCCTCTATGGTCACGGGCAATCATCTTAACTTTGATGGGGGTGACGACGATCGCGGTGATTTGGGCCTTCATCGCCCAGGTGGAAGAGGCCGTTTCGGCGAAGGGCAAATTAGAGCCGCAGGGAGCCGTGACCGAGGTGCAAGCTCCCGTCGGTGGAGTTGTCAAGGAAGTGCTGGTGCAGGATGGACAGCACGTTAAACAAGGCGATTTGCTCGTTTCCCTCGACCCAACCACGGCTCAGGCCCAACAAACCTCGCTGCAAAAGGTGCGAAGTGCCCTAGCGCAGGAGATTGAGTTCTATCGGACGCAAACTCAACAGGCGGCGCGTCCTGTCAACCCCAAGCTCCTCGCATCCTTACCCCCAGAACCGATCGCCCTGACCCGCAATCGAGCAGCGCTGATGGCAGAAAACCAGCTTTACCGGGTGCAACTGGGGAGCGCCCCGTCCGGCACAGGATTGACGGTGGAGGAGCAGTCTCGGTTGCGATCGAGCCGGGCTGAGGTGAGTTCACGGGTGAATGCAGCGCAGCTAGAATCTACGCAACTGCAACGCCAACTGGAGCAAGTTCGCATTCAAACGGCGAGTGCCAAAGATTTGCTAGCCGTGGATCAACGGATTTTCGCTGACTTGACGAAGCTGATGCAGGAAGGCGGCATTGCTCGGTTGCAATATCTCCAGCAGCAACAGCAAGTCCGCACCCGTCAGGCGGAGGTCGATCGGGGAGTGCAGGAGGAAGGTCGCTTGCAGTCTGCCATTGCCCAAAGTGAGGAAAGGGTACAAAATACGATCGCCCTCACCCAAACTGACCTGCTGAGCAAGATTACGGACAATGAAAAACGCATTGCCGAAATCGATGTCCAACTGACGAAGGCAATGCTGGATAACGAAAAGCGGATTGCGGAGATTGATGCCCAACTCAGCCAAACTCAACTCACCCTGCGTTACCAAAGTCTCCAAGCTCCAGTTTCGGGCACGATCTTTGACCTCAAAGCCAGCGCCCCTGGCTATGTCACCGATTCTACAGCGCCGATTCTCAAGATTGTCCCGGATGATGCCTTGATTGCAAAAGTGTTCATCACCAACCGCGATATCGGTTTCGTGCGGGAAGGGATGCCGGTGGATGTGCGAATTGATTCGTTTCCGTTCAGTGAATTTGGGGATGTGAAGGGGCGGCTGGTTTGGGTGGGTTCCGATGCGTTGCCCCCGGATCAGATCTATCCGTTCTATCGCTTTCCCGCCAAGGTGCGCTTGGAGCAACAATCGCTGATGGTGAACGGTCGGGAGATTATGCTGCAATCGGGGATGTCGATTAGTGCGAATGTGAAGCTGCGGAAGCGATCGGTCGCCAGCATCTTCACCGACTTGTTTAGCAAGAAGGTGGAAAGTCTCAAATCAGTGCGGTAGGGCAACTATTAAACGTTACCTTCACCCAAAAACCTCAAGACGTTCTGATGCTATCGGCTGGACTCACCAATCGGAGTAACTTTTGTTTCACCTGAGCATCAAAAACATCCCATTTAATCTTGGCGAACTCAGCATTTTCATTAAACCCGCCCAAAAAGCCCATCGGAATCTCAAAGCCGCCAGCGGTGAAGCGGCCCCCACCGAAGTAGCGCCCATAGGCATCCTGTCCAAAGGCTTCTTTGATAAATTCATCGGGATCAAGGGTGATTTTGTTGGTTCGCAGCGAGCCAACGACGATTTCCACCTCTTTATCTTCATCGTGAAGAATGCCGTAGACAACTGCGGTATGGACGTTTTCTTCAGTCACTAAGAAGTCTGCGGCTTGGGGGATGGCATCCCGATCGTCGTAGCGCAGGTAACCTACTCCCGCGATCGAAAAACTATTTTGCACCGTGCGGTTGCGTAGCGATCGTTCAATCACATCCATTACCCGCTTAGAACGCGCCGCCTGCAACACCGCATTCAACAACTGCGGGTCATAGAAGCGACTGAGGTAGGCAGCAGCCAGAAAGTCCTCTTCCTTTGCTTGCATCAAACTGTTGGTGTCCGATCGCAACCCATGAATCAGGGCAGTCGTACATTTAACATGCTGACTGACACTCCCATCCAGAGTTAGCAGCCCTGCTTGCAAATATTGGGTGAAGATGGTAGCCGTCGCCCGCGCCTGGGGACGGATATCCACAAACTCAGCATTGAGATTGCTTTGAGGACTGTGGTGATCGATCACCGCAATCACCGGTAACTCAGACTGTTGCACCAGCGGCAAAAGCTGACTGGTCGTGCCTTGATTGTCGATGAACACACAGCCCTGGTAGCCGGACAAATCCTTCGTCTTCAACGTTTGCACTGTACATCGCTGCACGGGCAACCCAGTGAGTTTCACCAAGGCAATGTTTTCCTGATGGCTCAGCGTCCCCGCGTAGATAATTTCGACCTGAATGTCGTAGGGTTCGGCAATCAGCTTGTAGGCCCAGCCACAGGACAACGCATCGGGATCAGGGAAATCTTGCAGGATGACAAGATGCCGATCGCCTCGGTGTCGTTCCAGGGTCTGCCGCAACGCTTCTACCCGCTGATCTGAAGTCCGCTGGCTCTGGGAATTGTTCCCTGAGTGCTTGATTATTGCTGGCTCTAACAACGGAGGGTCAAGCGTACTGAGGCTGGCAAGGGAGCCAGTTCCATAGGGGTCAGAATGTAAAAAGGAGCCGTTCAAAGCAGGTTGGGACGAATTGGATTGCATAGGTACTGATTCAGTTTGCCCATTTCAGGGTCAACGAATGTAAGAGGATCACACTAGATGGCACATCTTTATAGTTCTATTAACCAAGGTGCAACATCGCCCATAGTTGTAATTTTATAAACGTGAGTCACTAAAAACAGCCGATCGATAAAGTTCTCTTGTAACTACTCAGGCTGCTAGCTCAATGTCGAGCCTGCCCTCATCCCCCAGCCCCTTCTCCCATTGGGAGAAGGGGAGCCGGATTGAAGTCCCTCTCCCCAGGGAGAGGGATTTAGGGTGAGGGTAGGCTGAGTAGTCACGTTCTCTTTTTATGACCTTTAGCCCACCCCTGTCCCTTGATCTTCACAAAAAAAAGCTCAAATAGCACGTCTTCAGGAGAGAACTCTTCAAGAGAAGTCCATATCTTCTTTAATGTGAAGTATAGGGACGCTCGAAGCGTCGGGGATCACTATAGTCCATCTACAGACTCAAACCAGCAACACAACACCTATAATTTGGGAGTAAAAAGGCTTTCAGCGATCGTAGCTTAGGCAGCAACTGAGCCATGACCTGACGCAAACAACGATTGGAAGCCGATCGCAGCAAATCCTGTGCACCTAAAACAAGTCATCATTGCCCACAAAGCAGGGGATCGCCAGAGTCAGCGGTGGGCCGAAAAGTGCGCCCAGCAATTAGAAGCACGGCAGTGCCACGTTTTGATGGGCCCCAGTGGTCCCAAGGACAATCCCTACCCGGTTTTTTTAGCCTCATCAAGCTCACCCATCGACCTGGCCTTAGTCCTAGGGGGCGATGGCACTGCCTTGACTGCGGCTCGCCACCTAGCAGCCGATGGAATTCCCATTTTAGCGGTAAATATCGGGGGGCACTTGGGATTTCTCACCGAGTCATCCGACGAGATGAGTGACACAGAAAAGGTCTGGGAGCGTCTCTTAGACGATCGCTTTGCCATAGAGCGCCGCATGATGCTTCAGGCAACCGTATTTGAGGGAAACCGCACCAATCTGGAGCCAATGAGCGATCGGTACCTGGCGCTGAACGACATGTGCGTCAAGCCCGCCTCTGCAACTCGCATGATCACCTCCATCCTCGAAATGGAAATTGATGGCGCGATCGTTGACCAATATCAAGGTGACGGGTTGCTGGTTTCCACACCCACTGGCTCCACAGCCTACACCGTTGCGGCCAATGGGCCCATCTTGCACCCTGGCATGGAGGCGATCGTCGTCACGCCCATTTGTCCCCTCAGCCTCTCCAGTCGCCCCATCATTATTCCCTCCGGCTCCGTCGTGAGCATTTGGCCCTTAGCCGACTACGACCTCAGCACCAAACTTTGGATGGATGGGGTGATGGCAACCTCTATCTGGCCAGGGCAACGGGTCGATATCCGCATGGCAGATTGCTACGCCAAGTTCATTATTTTACGAGAAAATTATTCCTACTACCAAACCCTACGAGAAAAGTTGCATTGGGCTGGGGCCCGCATCCACCACACCAACAACCATCGCAACTAATGCAGTGTAGCAGCAGTCTCTAACCCGCTAGGGGGCTTGGTTTTAGGTTTGAGTTGCTAGCCTGGGTTGGTTGAGCTAACGGGGAAGATGGGACGATAAGCATCCTACTCTAGTGAAGACTGGCAGAAGGAAGTGGGTAGCACTCAAAACTCAAAACGTAATTGCTCAGTCCACTAACTCAATGTCGAGCCGCCCTCATCCCCCAGCCCCTTCTCCCA
>JARCMD010000116.1 GCA_030248885.1 Leptolyngbyaceae cyanobacterium MP9P1.79
GGGGGCGGTTCGGGCGACAATTTGGGACTTCTAAGAGGTTTAGAATTCACATTTTTGAGAAATCTTCGATTTCTCAAAAATGTTGGTAATGATAAGCCTCTTGGGAGAGGGATTTAGGGTGAGGGTCTATATTGGCTGTACAACAGGGTTTCCAGCACCTCCACGAAAACTGTCCGAAGTATTGAACTTAGCGAGTTGATTTAATCTCCAATTCCCGAAATCCCGTCTCAGCATCCATAGTTCTGAAAAAAGTAAGCTCCTCGCTGACTCCCAGCACAACTTCGGCAGTGGTGTAAATGAGGCAACCTGGCTGGACATGACCGCCGATCGTCTTGCCCATAGCATCCGCGATCGTCATGTGCAAATGCAGCCCATGTACCGAAAGCGTTCCCACCAATGACACGATCTCAAACCGCTCCTGCAACATCTGCGTCGTGTCTTGTCCCGCAAACCTGAGCGCCGCTTGCTTCAAACTGCCCACTGTCGTCACAATAAACCCTGCTGAAATAGTTTGCTGTTCAACAAAGCTCCTCAGCGATTCTTTTAAGTCCTGATTCGGCTTCAGCCGTAGGGCAAGTACCTTCATGTGTCTCTAAAGACTCCTTACGCAGCTTCTTGTTGAGCCACATCAATGATCCCCAGTTCTGTTCAGTCGAATGACAGAGGAACGGGATCAGTAATTCGACTATGCTATGAAAGATATATCGTCCCTTACTAGTCTCAATTGTGACAATGACAATGCTATCTTGTCCTAACTCTACTCTACGTGTGCTCATTGTTGATGACCATGAGTTAACCCGATTCAGTCTAAAACTTGCCCTACAAAAGGAGCCAGCGATCGAGTTAGTAGGATCAGCTAGCAACGGTCAGGAGGCGATCGATGTGGTGAAACAACATCATCCCGATGTGATTGTCATTGACTTACAAATGCCTGTCATGGATGGCATTAGTGCCTCGATTCACATCAAGCAAATTGATCCTAAAATCCAAATCATTGCCTATTCTTCCCTGGAAGATCCGCAGACCGAAGTCATGGTGCAAACGGGCAGCATTGATGCCTTTTGCAAAAAAGATATTCCTATGCCAGAGCTAATCAAAACCATTACTGACTTAGGGATGAAAGCAAATCAGGATCAGGGTGACTCAAACTCTTAACCCAATTATCCAGATTATAAAACTCTTGTAAAACGGCAAACTCCCCAGATTCTTGCATCTGGGGAGTTTGTTTATGTCGCCATTATGTTAGTGGAGCTATGTTGTCGATCGCAATGTTTATACCATTGCTTAACCCAATTTCTCACCTACTAATTTGCCAGGTTTCAATTTGTGAGTCCGGAATTGGTAAAGGGTGATAATTTTGGCGTTTTCAACCCACAAAATCACTTTTGGCAGACCACTAGCTAGGGTTGATTTCTGCTTCTGGAAAGGTGAGCTTAAACTCATCAATCAAGTCATCCATTTCTTCCAGCGCTTGATTGACATCAATCCGCAACGTACCCAAATCAGGCTGCTCCAACAGTCTCACGAGCGTTTCCCGCTTGCTAGCGATCGATCGCACTTGGTCTTGTAATGTTTCTGGATTCACACTCAATACTCCTTAACTCAACAATTACTACACTTAAATACTCAAGATCTCATGATGAAATTGAGTCATTCTAAACTGAAACATCCCATCTCAATTTTAGCCATCTAAACGGGTTAGATTCTTGGAAAATTGGTGCTTAAAGATCAATGCAAAAATGGTGGACGCTTAGCACCATTTGGCTTATTTTTAATTAGCTCATTGATAAATCGTTTCAACGCCTTCTCACGATTTTTCATAAAAGCAGCCCAAAACCCTGGCTGAAACTCATCCATCGTCTTGGCGAGCGCCCAAACATCCACCGCCAAAATATTGTAGAGATGTTCATCCTCGCGCTTCAATACATTTAATTGTTCCAGCAATTGGCTGTGGTTAATCCGGTTCTGCTCATCATCTTTCAACATGGCGACGATCGCTCCTAATGTGCCCCATCTCGGCGATAACTCCAAGTTCTGGAATAGCTTCAATTTGAGTTGCCCAAATCTAAACCCCCAAATCTGAACCAATTAGCCAGTGTTTTCAAAACAAATTCAAAGCGTGTGAAACAGGCTAAAGATTTGAAGTCCTTTTTTTAAGGAACTTGATGGAAATAGGCGATGTGTAACTTAAAGTCTGCCCTCATCCCCCAGCCCCTTCTCCCACTGGGAGAAGGGGAGCCGATCCAAATCCTAGCCCCTCTCCTTTTGGGAGAGGGGTTGGGGTGAGGGCGGTTCGGGAAAGTTGCATGTCACCTGGAAATCTAAATTTTTAGTTTGCAACCAGTTTCTTAGAACGGCTGTATGGATCTCTGGGATGATAAGAGTATTCAATCATCCGCCTGTGTTAATCATATGCTACGTCAAATTTCTTTGGGAACACTTGGCTTGTCTGTGGGCGGCGTTTTGAGCGTCTTGGGACTGATTGCCTACTTTACGGGCAATTCCACATTGAACTTAGTCGGATTTTTCTACGGCATCCCCGTTCTTCTCGGAGGATTAGCCCTCATCGCCTCCGAGCTAAAGCCAATTCCCCTGACCCAGCCCACGTCACCCCAGGTTGTCGTCCTCAGAAATCAACAAGCGACCGCCACCCAAAATCAAATCCGCCAAGATGTCACTCGCTATCGCTACGGGCAAACTGCTCACTTAGACAGTTCCTTGGAGCGTTTGGGGCTGAGTCCCACCGATGAGGAACGCCCGGTGCTGAAAGGATTACACGAAACAGAAACCGATGGCGCTTATACCCTAGTCCTGGAATTTGACTCTCCCTTGGTTTCCTTGGAAACTTGGCACCAGAAGCAGGAGAAAATTGCGACGTTTTTTGGCCCTGGAATTCGCGCCAACGTGACTCAGCCCCGCACCGATCGCATTGAGATTGCCCTGACCGCCCTACCCAAGCCAATGGAAGGCTAAGGAGATTTCCGGGAAAAATACTACCTTGGTACGCTGACTGGTTCTACTTTTCCAGTCGCACAGCATACCACTGTAAAAATTGTCCTGGTTCCAGATCTAACTCGCAGGACGTTTCTAGCAAATATTGAGCTTGAGCTTCGATCGCTGTAAACTTTTGCACATCTCGCGGCAAATCATGCTGTCGCTGCGCCAAGGTCACCTTGAGTTTTTCCAAAAGTTCCGCAGCCGTCAAAATCTGCTCAGGCTGATTTGCTTCCAAAACCACAAAGTGATCCTGCTGATACATAAGGGAATCTGGCATATTTTTCCAACCTACGGGATGAACCAACTCTCTAAATCTAACAATTGTGGCAAAAGGGACACTTGCGAAACAGGACTATCTCTACTCCGACCCTCCTAACGACTTGTCATACTGAGATCAGAAAATCAATAGCTTTGAGAGAGTGAATCCTATGAAAACGCGCAAACTTTGGCTGGTCATCCCTACAGTTCTAGCAACGATGGTGGCTATGACAGGGGTTGTCCGGAGTCAAACGGTTCAAGTCAGTCCTGGGTCTAAGCCCGACCCACAGGTGATCAATGGCACATCTGGGGGCACCACGAGTAGCGACTGTGGCAATATTTCTAGCGCACCCAATCAGGTGATTAAAGTGACGGAAGCAATGCCATACCTGCGGGTTGATGTGAAGAGTGCGGGCAGTCCCACATTGTTGATAGATGGCCCCACTGGACGATTCTGTGTGCTGGGTGATGGGTCTGGCAAAGGGCCTCAGATGGCTGGGTTCTGGGCAGCGGGGAGCTATTCAGTCAACGTGGGCGATCGGAATCAAGGACGCAACCCCTACACCCTAACGATTTCCCAGAGTCAAAAGTAGATGTAACTACTCAGGCTGTTAACTCAATGTCGAGCCGCCCTCATCCCCCAGCCCCTTCTCCAACTGGGAGAAGGGGAGCCGGATTGAAGTCCCTCTCCCTGGGGAGAGGGATTTAGGGTGAGGGTAGGCTGAGTAGTTACAAGTAGACTAGCTTCTCTGTTTAATCTCGCCTAAATTTAAAAAGTCCAGGAGTAATCTTTACTTCTGGACTTTTTAAGTTTTAATTAACTTGCTTAGGGAAGAACTTCATCACCCACAAAGCCCTTCTGACCCAATCTCAATCTTCTACAATTTGCGCCGAAACTTCTACCGCTTGCACATCAATGGTGCCGGGAGGAGTCAAGCGGATAAAGTGCTTGTGTTCTGCCTTCAACGGCTCATTGCAGTTGGGGCAACTGAACTCGGTTTTGTTGAGGCTGACAAATTCATGGTGGCAAACGGGGCAATCAGATTGCACCAAGCTACGGCTCAGCCACCAGCGAAATCCCAAGAATGCTACAGCCGGGGTCAAAATCACCAACCCCATGACCACCAAGAAGGACTTTACTAGCCAGCCGAACCCCGCTGCTCCCAGCAACAGGACGATCGCCAAGGGCATAATCCAGCGTCCCAGGTCAGCAAAACTAATTTGAAAGCTTCTGAGACTGTTTTGGCTCACAGTAAGTCTCCTCGTACAATATCGGTCTTCCCTTCTACTTTAGTCGCTTTACCTTGATATACAGTAGTCATCCTCTGTTGTAATTTCCCTCCCTATTGATTGGGTTACCGTTATAAATCTGCCGTTGGGATATCTTGTTGGAGTAATTCCGCCAAGCGTTTCGTCAGCGCGTCCTTACCAAACAGCGCCAGAGCTTGCTCCCGTAACCAAGGGCCCTGACAGCGTTGGTCTGTGCCCTGCAAAATTTCGATGCAGCCTGCTGCCACAGCCTCTGGGTCTCGGTGGGGAACGCGCCAGCCCAAACGCCCATCTTGGAGGGGATCGGCGGAGCCATCGGCATCCCCTGAAAGCACTGGGATGCCGCACGCCATCGCCTCTAAATAAACAATGCCAAATCCTTCCTGGGAGGGCATAACGTAAGCATCTGCGAGACGGTAATGATCCACGAGGTCAGGGGTGGGCACAAAACCCGCAAAGATGACCCGATCGGACACTCCCATGTCCTTCGCTAACTGGGCTAGCCGGGGCTGGTCATCCCCCCGCCCAATCACTAAATACTTGACGCGGGGAAAAGCTTTGGCGATCGTGGGTAACGCTCGAATCGTTACATCCACACCTTTGTAAATATCCCCCCGCCACAGCCGCGCCACGGTCATCAAAACCTGGGCATTCGCTAAGTTATAGCGGGCAATGAGTTCAGCGGACTTGGGTCCAGGGGTGAGGGCATCGCCATCCACGGCACAGGGCAGAATTTGAATGCGTTGGCGATCGAGACCATTGGCCGCGCAGGCGCAATCGCGGGAATAGCGGCTGATTGTCCAAATGCTATCCGCCTGTTGAAGGGCTTGCTGATAGGGCTTCGACAGCGGTGTCCAAACTTCCTTCCCGTAGGTGAGAACCGTGTAGGGAATGTTGAAAAGACGGCACAGGCGCTGCACCAAGGGTGCCAAATTGATATGGCCACAGTAAATTCGTTGAGGTCGCCGCCACACCAGGCATTGCAGCAGACTGGCGGCTAATTGCAACCGACCCCAGGTGGCCGATCGCCCCTTCACCTTCAGATAGTGAAATTTCAGGAGACTTGGCTCAAAGGGATTCTGACAGTCCTTGCCATCCCGCAGCAAAAATACTTCGGGCGATCGGCCCTCAGCAACCTTAGCCTGCTTCGCCATCAGGGAAAGATATGCCCGCAAAATATCCTTGACATAGGACTGGATACCGCCCTCACCCTCAAATATTTCTAGGAAGATGAATACATGGCTAGCCCATTGCTCGATAGGCTGCTGGAAATCTGCCTCTGCTTTCACGGTGTCAAATAGGTATCAATTGATTCAACTACCAGCTTAAGTGACCAGACTCATACTGCCCTATGGGAAATTACTCATCTGTTCCCCCATGGGCGTAATCTCTCCTTTTTGCAATCGTTCCAAGTCCTTCGTGACCATTTTTTCAATTAAGGTCTCAAAACAAACCTGGGGTTCCCAGTTCAGATTCTGCTTCGCTTTAGTTGGATTTGCCACCAAATGAAAATGTTCATCTGGCCGTAGAAATTGAGGATCAACCACAACGTATTGCGTCCAATCCAACTCTACACATTCAAACGCTGTTGAGACTAACTCTCGCACACTCCGCAACTGCCCCGTACCGATCACATAGTCCTCTGGTGTCTCAGCTTGTAACATTCGCCACATGGCTTCCACCGAGTCTCCAGCATAGCCCCAATCTCGCTTTGCCTCCAGACTCCCCATATTTAAGCAATCTTTCAACCCTAATTTAATCGCTGCGACCGCCAGTGAAACCTTACGGACTACAAAATTGGGCGGTCGCAAAGGCGATTCATGGTTGTAAAGAATGCCGCTACAGGCAAACATCCCGTAACGTTGCCGATGATGCACCATTGTCCAGTGGGCATGGAGTTTAGCAGCAGCATAGGGATTCATCGGCCGAAAAGGAGTTTCCTCGTCTTGAGGGGACTGATTCACCTGCCCAAACATTTCTGAGCTGCTGGCCTGATAAAAGCGGGTTGAGAGTCCGGCTTGCCGCATGGCTGTTAGCAAGCGTGTCGCGGTTCCCGTGACTAGATCCAGCGTCCCTAGTGGGTCATTCCACGAGTCGGGTACAAAACTGGGAGCCGCTAGATTGTAGATTTCCTGGGGCTTTAACTGCTCGACTATTTCCAGAAGAGCTGCTCCATCCGTTAAATTGACTAAGCAAATTTCCACCTGTTCAGCTAGGTCACCCAGTTTAGTTAAATTACCGCGACGCTGGGGAGGCACTAGTCCCACAACTCGGTAGCCCTGGCTGAGTAAGAGGCGGCTGAGATAGTAGCCATCCTGCCCAGTAACCCCTGTAATTAGTGCTGTTTTAGCCATGCCTTAATGTCAGTTCGAGGAACAGTACGTGGCGGTTAAAACCGCAGCTAGCGGAACAAGACCTGCCATTGTAGGTTGAGAAATACCCTAGTTGTCTATGAGTTCGCACAGGTAGACTAGGGTTCTGCCCAGAAAATCTTGACGGGTCGAAGACCCTCAAGATTCAATCTCCATCAACTTCCTAGCGTTTAGCTATCTGTCGATTATGAATTGACAGACTATTAGATTTACGAAGTTAAATTTCCATCAACATGAAAAAACAACATTCATTTGCCAATTATGTCATTAACTAATGATGCCACTAAATTTACATTGACTTAGTTGGTGTTTGTGACGCGGCGGCTGGAGAGACCGGACTTAACAATTAAAAGGCAGTTTCTGCCGTCCTGAGAGCGCTCGTAAATTACTTTGTCGGCTAATCGACGCAGAAGAAACCACCCGTAGCCTCCTTCACGAAGCGTGCCGGGCTTTGGCTCTTCTAGGGTATCTGGGTTGAAGGGTTTGCCCTGATCCCAAATCCGAATTTCGATCGCATCATCTCGCAGGGCCAGGTCAATATCGATCGTCGTTTCCAAAGGGAGTTCTTGATGGGCGTGACGGACTGCGTTGGTGAAGCCTTCTGCGATCGCCAAGTTCAGCCGATAGAGTTGGTTTTCGCTACGGGGAAGAGGGGGAATATGTTGATAGAAAAATTTTTCAAACCAATTTTGCACATGAGTTAGGACTGTTAAGTCGCTGTTAACTGTCAAATGGTCTTGAATGTGCCCAAGCTCCGTCATCATTCGATTGAAATGGGCGATCGAAGGGGATGCAGTAGTCTTAAAAATAAAGTGTGGATGGAAGCTGCCTCCCATCCACAAATAAACCAAGTACTCGTTTCACAAGATTTTAGAACAAACCTAAAGTGAAAGACTTGGCGATCGGGAAGGTAGCCCCAATGCCTAGCCACAGTGTAACCAAGGTTCCGAACATGAACACCGTTGTCGCAACGGGGCGGCGGAAAGGGTTTTGGAACTTGTTCACATTTTCAATAAATGGAACCAGCATTAATCCCAAAGGAATAGCACCCATGGCGGCGATACCCAGCAATTTGTTGGGCACAACCCGTAGAATTTGGAAGACGGGATAGAGATACCACTCAGGCAGAATTTCTAGGGGAGTAGCAAAGGGGTTGGCAGGTTCGCCAGTCATTGCTGGGTCTAGGATGGCCAGACCAATGCAAAGGGCGATCGTGCCCATAATGACCACGGGGAAAATATAAAGTAGGTCGTTGGGCCAAGCGGGTTCGCCGTAGTAGTTGTGACCCATGCCTTGAGCAAGTTTCGCCCTTAGCTCAGGATCACTTAAATCGGGTTTTTTGAGTATTGACATAGTGAGTGATGTTCTCCTTTGTGAGCGATGAGCGACTAGCTGTTAGTTGCTATCCCTTCGCAATATCGCAATCTAACGATATTGTCTAAGTTTAAGTGCCAGCAACTAAACCATCGACCCCCGTTAGAGAGGGCCAGAGATGCCTTGCTTGCGAATCATTAAGAAGTGAAGCAGCATGAAGACGGCAATAAACCAGGGGAGAACGAACGTGTGAAGGCTATAGTAGCGAGTCAAGGTTCCTTGACCCACACTTTGACCGCCCCGCAGCAGTTCCACAATCAAGGAACCCACGACAGGGATTGCCTCTGGCACACCAGAAACAATCTTGACTGCCCAGTATCCCACCTGATCCCAGGGTAAGGAGTAACCCGTCACCCCGAACGAAACCGTGATCACAGCCAGAATAACTCCGGTGACCCAGGTTAACTCCCGTGGCTTTTTGAAGCCGCCGGTTAAGTAAACCCGAAAGGTGTGCAGAATCATCATCAAGACCATCATGCTGGCTGACCAGCGATGGACAGAGCGAATCAACCAGCCAAAGTTAACGTCAGTCATCAGGTATTGCACTGAGGAAAACGCTTCGGTAACGGTTGGCTTGTAGTAGAAAGTCATGGCGAACCCAGTTGCGAACTGGATCAGGAAGCAGACCAATGTAATTCCACCCAAGCAATAAAAAATATTGACGTGGGGAGGAACGTACTTGGAGGAAACGTCATCAGCAAGGGCCTGAATCTCCAGACGCTCCTGAAACCAGTTATATACTTTTGAGTCAGTTACCTGCTTAGTAAACATGAAGCAAGAATTCCTAGGGATTATATTGCAGTGTTCTGACCATCCTTGTGTTCTAAGCTGGGCATCTGGACATTTGCAGCCACAAGTTTGCTAGATGCAAACTTGCTAAATGCAAAACCTACGCCAGATAGAAAACAGGTTCTCTCATGAAGTAAATCTCATGAAGATTTCCATAATTGGACAGAATATATAGAGAATGTAACACGGTCTGAGTCAGAATTTCACGGGACAGGGAACAGGTTTGATGGGGGTATGACTTCGTGTAGACATGCCCTTAATTGATAAGTTTAGCTCTACAAAATTTAATTAAATTTAACAAAGTTGATTCTTTGACACAGAAGTTCAGCGCCTCTGCAACAATGAACATCTCAGGATCTATGTGTCAGAATTCAGAGTCAGTTAATTTCACGCCAATAAAGTTGTTCAAGCTTCTTGACTTAAAAAATCTGCACGTAAGCTCTACATCTAAAAAATAGCGAAACGATTATCGATCAATAGAACGTTGGAATTATGCAAAAGCGGATTCTACAGGCTGTAATGCTGCTGGTGGTGTTGGTGGGAGTGGTTTTAGGGGGAGGAACTCCTGCCCATGCTTTGACAGAGGGACAAAAGTTATTGAATGAGGCATGGCGAATCGTCAATCGCACCTATGTGGACGACACCTTCAACCACCAAAACTGGTGGGCGTTGCGGCAGAAGGCCCTGAGTCAACCGTTAGATAATTCAGAGGCGACTTACCAGGCGATTCAGCGAATGCTGGCTAATCTCAATGATCCCTTCACGCGGTTTTTGAAGCCGGATCAGTATCGGAGCTTGCAAACGAGTACGTCGGGGGAGTTGACTGGTGTGGGGTTGCAGATTGCCCTGGATGCCGCGACTGGAGAACTGAAAGTGATTGCGCCGATCGCTGGTTCTCCGGCTGACCAAGCAGGTTTATTGCCCTACGACCAGATTGTAGAGATTGATGAAGTCTCAACAAAGGGCATGAGTTTGGATGATGCGGCGGCCCGGATGCGGGGGCCGATCGGTAGCCCTGTGAGATTGACCGTGAAGCGCGAGGGGAAGAGTCAGACAGTTGTGCAACTTGTACGAGAGCGTATTTCTTTGAACCCGGTTTATGCGGAACTCAAGGAATTGAGCAAAAAGGATGTCGTCGCCAGCACTGATGGGGCTGGGCAAACTCGCATCGGTTATTTACGGCTGAGTCAATTTAACGCCAATGCCACGATCGAGCTAGCTAAATCGATCCACCGCTTGGAACAACAAGGGGCGGAGGCTTACATTTTGGACTTGCGAAATAACCCTGGCGGACTTTTGCAATCAGGGATTGAGATTGCGCGGTTGTGGCTGAACGAAGGAACGGTGGTTTATACGGTCGATCGCCAGGGAATTCAGGATAGCTTTGAAGCAAGTGGCCCAGCCCTGACCCCCGATCCTCTCGTGGTGTTGGTGAACCAGGGAACAGCCAGCGCCAGCGAGATTTTGGCGGGGGCGCTGCAAGATAATGGACGAGCGTTGTTGGTGGGGGAAAAGACCTTTGGCAAGGGGTTGATTCAGTCTTTATTTGAGTTGTCGGATGGTTCTGGCTTGGCGGTGACCGTTGCCAAGTATGAAACTCCCAGCCACCGCGATATCAATCAGCTAGGAATTGAGCCAAACCGGGTGGTGTCTCTGGGAGAACCGATTACCCGTGACCAGATTGGAACGGCAGCCGATCGCCAATATCAGGCGGCGGTAGATTTGCTCACCACGTCTACGGTGCTGGCCGGTGCTTCCTAACGCCAGCCGCACCTACCATGACCCACTCCATGGGGCGATCGCGCTGGATAGCAGCGATCCCACAGAAGCTCTGTTGATTCATCTCATTGACACGCCAGCGTTTCAGCGGTTACGCCGGATTCGGCAATTGGGCCCAGCTAGCCTGACGTTTCATGGGGCAGAGGCTTCTCGGTTTACCCATTCGTTGGGGGTGATGGCCGTTGCGCGGCGGGCCTTCGATCGCCTGGCAAAGCGCTATCCCCAGTTGCAGCCTCACCGGACAGTGGTCTTGTGTGCGGCCTTGCTCCATGACGTTGGGCATGGGCCGTTTAGCCATACCAGTGAGGAGATTTTTGGCAATCACCATGAGCATTGGACGCGCCGGATTTTGCGGGAGTCTGCCCCCGTTCGGCAGCTTCTGGATGAGTTCAATCCGCAGTTACTCGACAGCATTGAAGCAGTTTATTTGCACAAGTATCCTGTGCCGCTGGTGTGGCAGTTGGTTTCGAGCCAGTTGGATTGCGATCGGCTCGATTATCTGATGCGAGATAGCTACTTTACGGGTGCGTCCTACGGCAAGCTAGACCTCGATCGGATTCTCATGGCGTTAAACTACGATCCGGTGAGTCAGCAGCTTGTGGTGGCTCGTAAGGGAATGGCGGCGATCGAACACTATTTGATTGTGCGCTACTTCATGTACGCCCAAGTTTATAACCATCCCAAAAACATTACGGCAAGCTGGGTTTTAGGTCAGGCATTCGATCGGGCCCGGAGCCAACTTCCCGTTCTAGAAGCGGACGCCACTGTTAATGCTTGGTTGACGCAAAATTGCAATGACCTAGCGCTGGACTGTTATCTTTCAGCAGATGATATTGTATTTACGTACCATTTGCATCGTTGGCAACATTGCCCCGATGCAGTTCTGGCTGATCTCTGTCGCCGCTTTCTCGATCGAGATCTCCTCAAAGCGTTGGATGTGACTCATCTAGACGCAATGCAGCGAGACAAGCTGTTGCACCAAGTCCAAGACTGGCTGACTCAAATTGGGTTTGCAGCCCCTTACTACGCGGGACTACGGGTTGCGTTCAGCCGGGGCTACACACTTTACCAAAGTGGGATCAAACTTCAGACTGGCTCTGGGTTGCAGGAAATTAGTCAGGTGTCACCATTGGTGCAAACGTTGACGCAGCCGTTTCAGCGGGATTGGTTAATTTACCCACGGGAGATTGAATCTGCTCTGTTGGCGATCGTTCAGTAGGAGTAACTACTCAGGCTGCTAGCTCAGCTCAAGTCGAGCTTGCCTCATCCCCCAGCCCCTTATCCCACTGGGAGAAGGGGAGCTGGATTGAAGTCCCTCTCCCTGGGGAGAGGGATTTAGGATATAGCTTGCTTCCCGAAGGGTGGGTAGGCTGAGTAGCTACCAGTAGGATTGCTTTTCCGCGCTCCAAACTCCCTGCTCTCGGTAAAATCTGGGTTCCGACCCAACCCGACCCTTGGGGGTGACCCCCAAACCCCCTTCTGGGGGACTAGACGCTTCCCCCAGACCCCCTCCGAAGGGGCTGATTATAGGGTGAAGAAAGCGCTTCGCATTGCGGGTGATGCAAGGGTCGTGACGCTATGAAGACGATTGACCACTTACCCTGTTTCCATCATCTCTATCACTCTGTTCCTGGCATTCTGAAAACGCGCTTGACACTCTACACTAATTCTCCCCGCATCACGGTCACAGCTTGTCCGCTTAAGTAAACCCGATCGCCCTCACAGCGCACTCGAACAATGCCCCCTCTGCGGGATGCTTGGTAGGCGACGAAGCTATCTGTTTGGAGCCGATCGCGCCAGAAGGGGCCCAGGCAACAGTGGGCTGATCCAGTAACGGGGTCTTCGTCAATGCCGATCTTGGGGGCAAAAAAGCGCGAAACGATCTCATAGTCTGGAGACTGGGCGCGACTGGTGACGATGACCCCATGACCGATGGGTAAGGATGCTAGCAGGGCAAAATTGGGGTACAGGGTGTGGACGATCGCCTCTGATTCGACTTCCACCAAGTAACCCAGCCAATTGTGTCCGATCGTTTTCAAGGGTGTTCCCAGAGCTTGCTCTAACTCTGAGGGCGCTGACCCAACTAGTTCCGTCTCTGCCGCCGGAAAGTTTAGCTCAATCCAGTCTCCTTGGCACTGGGCGGTGAGTAAGCCGCTCCGGGTGTGAAATCGTGCAGGTTCATCGAGTTTGAGATAGCCTGCCTCCCACAGCACATGGGCACTGGCTAGGGTTGCATGACCACACAGATCAACTTCCACAGTTGGGGTGAACCAGCGCAAACTAAATCCCTCTGCCTGCGGTAGCAAGAATGCCGTTTCGGATAGGTTCATTTCCTGGGCGACATCTTGCATCCAGCGATCGTCCTGCGCTTCCAGCAACACACAAACGGCCGCTGGATTGCCTGCAAAGGGAGTTGTGGTAAAGGCATCAACTTGAGTAATAGTCTGAGGCATTGGGTTAGAAGTTGGGGGTTAGCTTTCCCCATCATCCCATTCCACACTACCTATTCTTGACTTAGGAATGCTGCTCAATTCATGAGTGAATGTTCCGCTTCACCGCAAAACTAACTGTGCTAGCTAGAAGCTGCTTCATCCTTGGGCGGATCGGTTTCACTGGAGTCTCCAGCAGGAACAGGAGGATTTTCTTTGTCGGCAGCACGTTTTTCCCGCTTCTTCCGTTCTGCTTGGAGCAAGTCATCCATGAGCAACCGAGCTTGCGCCATCTTTTCCAAATTGCTGCGGTACAAGTCGATGTCCTTGAGCAACTTTTCTTCGGAAATGTGAAGAGATGCGCCAATTTGCTTGAGGGTGTCAGTGCGCCGCTGCTCGTCCTTAGCCAGGTCTAAATCTGAGGCTTCCAGAAGAGTAAAGAGACCGATCGCAAACAAGCGACTGTATTTAAACGGGCCCGCTACAATCCCTTCCAACTGTGCCTTTAGCTCATCCGCTGTCGTAATTGTTTCGGGATGGCTCAATTGCGCGACCAGTTCTGAGCTAGGGAGACGCAAAGCAAAGGCTTCTAGTTGCTCAGCATCACGCCGATAGTGCTGGGGATCACCCTCTAAAGAACGACACAGCGCATTGAATATTGAATCTCGATCGGCTTCGGGGCGGTAACCCTGCATAAAGCGATCGAAGGAAGAGACCACACCAAGGGCATACACAGAGTCATAGTGGAAGTCTTGGTTCACTGAAAGCAGATGCATTTCTACCATCAGTTCATCCACAACTCGACGATAAATCGAGTTAATAGGGCGGGTGTGCAGCGTGTAAAAGCTGCGCTTAGTGTCAGAAACAGTACGGACGTTATTCACGGGAAGCATTGTGGGGATCATACCCCCATTCTCTCGCTTGACGGCAACTTTGCCAAGGACTGTGTGGGAGTTCGTTGTCATAGGTGCAGGGCGATCGGCTCGAAACCCAGACAGAGTAGAAGTGGGTCTACAAATGGGTTTTACCTATTGCCATCAATTTTATAGACTCGTTTTACAGTCCTGTCCCACCTGGGAAATAATGTACTGTCCATATTTGGGGTAAGTTTTGAGCCTCAAAATCCACCCCACGTTTTATGCGAAGGACTAATTGAGATATCTTCCCATCGACGCTTCAGGGCAGGCTAATGCTTCAGAGCAGAATCGGCCGGAATGGATAGTAGCCCATCATCTAAAGTTCTAATTAACCCTTTTTGACGTAATTTACCCATCAGCCGAGTGACTGTGACACGGGTAGAACCGATCGCACTCCCAATTTGGGCATGGGTCAGCGTCCAAGGGAGCGCATAACCATTGTCGATCGGCTCTCCATATTCCTCAATCAGCAGCGTCAGAAAACCCAGAAGCCGATCGATCGTTCGGCGCTGCCCTAAGGTACTAAGCCATAGCAACTTGCGCTGATGCTGATACCGGAAGGCATCCAGCACTTCCCGCCGGAAGTGGGGCCAATTGTCCAAATCGTGCCAATACATCCAGACCACAGCAGTCTGGTCAACATGGGCATAGCTTTGTAGGGTAAACGGAGATTGCGCCACAATTTCAAAGGGCTGACCAGCTCCTACAAACCCCAGAAACGCCTCTTCCTGAGCGATGCGAGGCATTCGAGATGAACTGGTACTGACCTGAGCGCTACCAACAAGCCGCACCGATCCCCGTTGCACCAAATAGAGCAACCCAGATCGAGCGGGAATCTTCTCGTCCTTATTAAAAGTACGGCAACGATAATGCTCTTGCGCCCAATCTATGATTCGCTGCCACGTCAAGAAAGGTCTTGACATTTCTGTGGAAGAAGATACAGAAGAAGATGCTGAGTACATAAGGAGAGGCTCTTAGAATCAATGGGTGCAGAAATGGAGATGCTAGGGAACGCTCCTAGAAGAGCAAACAGATGCAAATCAGTCTTAACTCTCAATAACAGAATCTATCAAATGGCATCTATCAGCAGTGAAAAAGCAATGAGAATTGAATTAATCTGAATCCCTGATTTAGAATCTTTACTAATTTATTGAGGAGCGTGAATTACACAAAATCGACCATTTCGTTGAGTTTCCATGCTTTTTGCCCAAATGCTTTTGTCAGAATGTCAAGGAAATTCAAGTGAAGAAACGACCAGCTAAGTGAAGTTCTTCTGAGCCACCTGCTCCCTTTTTGGGATGCCTGAAGGGCTACATTGCGGGGATTTTGAGGCTATTTCTGAAAAATGTCGTGCCAGAAAACGTAGGGAAAAAGCATACCCTTCGGGACGCAAGCTACGGTAGATAAGCCGTTGAATTCACTAAATGAATTGACTAAACCATTGCCCGTAACCTGCTTCTCAGATAGGATATCTCGCCCGTATGGCGGTAGAATTTTTTCGGAAATTCAAGTCCAAAGCACATAGTATGCGAATGTCCTTGCCAAGTCTCAAATCAATTAATTTCCATCCCTAACGATCGTGAACTTAACAATCCATAAAATTAGGCTGCTAATTTTACGATCGCGTGTTATTTGATGCTAAAGGTCGAATTTGCTAATCCACGATCTTGAGCAGTAGAAGTGAGGGAAGGGTTAACTGGTTTAATTGTGCCCTTCTTAGAATCAGATTCCCTCAGTTAGTTCAAGATTAGTAAAAATCGATCTAATACGCCTTGCTCAAATGGAACAGCATAGGAGCCAGATATCGCTAGACAGACAGCATCGTAGCCATTGTGATTAAAACTACCCCTATTCTGATTGAAAGAAATAGATCTGGTAATCCATCTACAGAGGGGGCTAACAAAGAGGGGCTATGAAAGAGAATGCAACTCTAGTCTCCACGGAGAAAGTGTAATGGCTCGAAATGGGAGATGCCCTAATTGCTCTGGGTGTCACTCCCGTAGATAAAGTTAAAGATATAACGTTCGATTTGTATGTGTCTCAGATCGCACTGAAGCTATTGAAAATATGGCAAGCAGGGCTGTCAATGTGTCTTCGATCGCAGATGCATTGACTGCACTGATTCGGCAACCGTAGAAATACGTCCAACAGAATATCCTTGAATACAAGAATAGCAAATTTTGTCCGGGACTTTTTAGCTTCCGTTGCCAACAAAATGCTATCTGTACGGCTCTCCTGGGTTTTTGTTGATAAGTGTCGCTTATCAGCAAGCATCCTCAACA
>JARCMD010000551.1 GCA_030248885.1 Leptolyngbyaceae cyanobacterium MP9P1.79
AAATTTAACTCCAACTAACCTCCCGGCTTTCAGCTACCCGTCAATTAATGATTGACAGACTACTAGGTTCGGATGGACTAGTGGAAATAGCTAGGGTTCGATAGGGACTGCTCCCTTCATCTTCTGCCCTTTCACTCCCTTACTTCCCTGCTCCTGGGCAGGCGTAGCAGCTTGCAGCAGTCTTTCCTGCTTATCTATCTCTGGCAGTTTTAGGATCACTCCGGCAAAAAACCAGTAATAAACTGCTACGGGATCAACATCTAAAGGGTAATAGTAGGTATTGATGCTAATAAACAGGACAAATACCCAAAAACAGGCACCGTAGCTGCGGAGACTGCGGTCTTTGGCAGAGCGATAGGCTTTGAAGGTTTGGATGGTGAGAACTGTGACAACTGCGATAAATGCTAGCACTCCCACGGGGCCAATCTCGTAGAGCAGTTTGGGGTAGAAGGTCTCCACTAATCTCACCTTTCCAAATACACGACAAGAGTTTGTAGCGCGTCCCACACCTTTGCCGAGTAGCGATCCCTGCAACTCGCCCAGGCTTTGCTGAAATTGGTTGACGATGAAGTCTTGGGGCGGGGCAGCATTCCAACGGCTCTGAAAGCTATCGATGCGCTCTTGCATAACTGCCGGATTTGCTGCCATGGCGATCGCCAATAAAGTTGCTAATCCCACACCAATGGGAATAAATCGCTTCAAATTCGCAATTTGTCCGGTTAGAAAGAGTAACAGGATAAAGGCGAGAGGAACGATACCCAAGGCAATTCTCTGTCCAGATATAACTGCCATGATGAAGGTGGAAGCCATCGCTGCCAACCCGACATTGCGCCAGATGAATTTAGGATCACTAAAGGCGGTGGCAAAGCTAAAGAAGGCGCTGGAAATCAAGTACCAGCCCCACTGCCAGGGAGCCACGAAGGTGCCAGGAAGCCGAATTACGCCTTGCTCAGGCGTGTAGAGCAGGGAGCCACCCACAAAACAACGGGCTTCTAAGGAGGCTTTGAATAGGGCGGCTCCAGTTTTTCCCAGCCCACTCGTCCCAGTACATCTCCCCGTTCTTAGCATTTGATATTGAACGAAGCCGAGGGCGCAGCAAATAATGATTAAAACGCAGACAACTCGTAGCAACCAGTGGAGGTCTTTTTTGTCTCGAAGCAGGTGATAGGCGCAGAAGATCAGGGGAATATAGCCCAATAACACTTTTAAGCCTAGAATCCCGACCAATAAAGGTTTGTCGGCAACGGTTTTCTCTGCTTGAGCCAGAGTCATGATGGGTTGGCTAATGGCATGAAACCCAGTGCCGATCGCCTCTGAAATCATCCCTAAAGGCAAGCGCAACCCTTGAATGCCTGAAAGTATAGGTTGACCAAGGTGTAACTGGCTTAGGGTGAACTGAACCTGCTGGGCCAAGGTGCCCACTGAGTCGGGGTTTAGCTGCTGCCATCCGTTAACAAAAAAGACCGTCAGTACAGAAAAGGCCGTCAATATCCCTAAAGGCGCAGTCAGTTGCTTGGGAATGATCAGAGGAAGCTTGTTGCGACGGCACTCTTGCACCAATGCGATGAGGGCAGGAATGTAGAACACATCCTTGGCAAGCTGAAATAGGGAACTGCCGCCGGCCAATCCATAGGTGACTGTGCCATTGAAGGGCAAGTAGGCAATGAACATCCACAGCCCGGCCCGGGGATATTTGTAGGAGAAGCTGATGCATAGCACGGCCACGATCGCCCCTAACCCAACTTTAGGATCAGCAATCAGCATCAGTGGCAAACCCAAAGCAACCGCCCCAAAAACGGCATAGGTGGAAAACTGTATCAGTTCTTTCCGCTCCTGAGCCACCTTGCGCTTCAGAGCCAGTTCTTCCTTAAGGCTCAGAACGGGGGGTGCAGGCTCGTCTGTGGGCTTCGATCGGGGTTTTGAGCGGGGCATGGCGGGGGAAAGGCGGCTACTTCAATCTTGAGTGTAATTTGGGGTAGCCAATAATGCTGTAATGCAACGATGAAGGGAAAGCCGTTTGCTAACTTCTGGCGAATCTTTTAGGGTTCTGAACCAAAGACGCGATCGAGGATGCGACGGTTCTCAGTCTGCAACCCTCTAATTTCGGCTTTGATGATCTGAATTTCTGCTATGACAGCTTCAAAGTTACGCTGCATCGTTTCAAAGTTGAGTTGATGTTGGGTCACAGTCTCGATCATGGCGCTGACGGCTAGTCGAATATCAATGTTGCTGTTTTCTAAGCGAGATACTCGATTTTCAGGGTTCTCTGGCTGGTCACTGGTCATTTGCTTAAGCCCTCCATACTAAATTCTGACAACATTTTAGAGCAATCTTCAAGCTTTAGGGTTCTGGCCCAAAGACGCGATCGAGGATGCGACGATTCTCAGTCTGCAAGCCTCTAATTTCGGCTTTGATGATCTGAATTTCTGCCAGCAATGCTTCAAATCTCCGATTGCTCTCTTCAAATCTCCGATTGCTCTCTGCTTGGCTGGCTTCCATTCGGCGCTCCATCGCTTCAAAATTGAGTTGATGCTGAGTCGCAGTTTCAATCAGCGCACTAACTGCTAAGCGAATGTCAATGTTGCTGTTTTCTAAGCGAGATACTTGATTTTCAAGGTTATCTGGCTGGTCAGTGGTCATTTGCTTAAGCCCCCTGTACTAGATTCTGACAACATTTTAGAGCAATCTTCAAGCTTTAGGGTTCTGGACCAAAGACGCGATCGAGTTATCCATTCGCAGTCTTCTTCGATCGCATCGCATCCCTTCCCTTTACACCCACTAAATTCAGAACAGGAGAGCGATCGAAATAACTAAGTTAAAACGTAACTACTCAGCCTACCCTCACCCTAAATCCCTCTCCCTGAGGAGAGGGACTTCAATCTGGCTCCCCTTCTCCCAGTGGGAGAAGGGGCTGGGGGATGAGGGCAGGCTCAACATTGAGTTAGCAGCCTGAGTAGTTACGTCAAAACTAACGTTTAAAACATTCTCCAAGGCTGCCCTGATCAAAAAGAAGTGTGAAAATAATAGGAGGGAGTCTAACTGCATCCCCAGCGACTTCAACCTTCTTCACTTTTGCAACCGATCGTATGATTCCTCTAATCCTAATTCTACTGGGAGCGCTGACCTATCTAAGTGTGCAGCGGAGTGTCACTGGCATTACTCGCACCCCGATTTGGCTTCTGTGGTTGGTGATCATGAGTCCAGTGTTTATTTGGGTGCTTTGGACGATCGTCTATCCCAGGCAACCCATGCCGTTGCCGTTAATGCTAGGGCCGTTCATCGTTTGCTTTCCCCTCTATCGATTTCTCATTCAGTGGGGGCGACGAGATGTTAGCTCAGCCGTGGAAAAAACGCCTAAACCTGCTGTTGTACCGATGGAAGCAGAAACAGAAACGATCGCTGCTGCTTTAACGCTTCCCACTCTCCAGTCCAATCCGCCGCTCCTGACTAGAGATGAAGAAGATACTCTCAGGAATTGCTTTCCGTGGACGGTGTATTACATTCAAAGTATTGAATATCGGTCTCAAATTATTCTTTGTTGGGGACACCTACGATCGACTTCCGAAGTGGCTTATCAAACCATTCGTGAGAATGTGCAGAAGTATTTTGGTGAGCGCTTTTTAGTGGTTTTTCAGGAAGGACCCCATGGCAAACCCTTCTTTACCCTGTTTCCCAATCCCCAAGCCCAGCAAACAGAAAAGCAACGGGCAGAACCGATTACTCGACCTGTCTTAGCTCTGGGTTTGTTGGTGACTGCTGTGTTCACTGCAACGATCGTGGGAGTACAAATTATGGGAGTCTCGGAACAAGACTTGCAGACCCGTCCTGTGCTGTGGTTAACCGGCTTGCCCTATGCGATTTCCTTTGTGGCCATTTTAGGAATTCATGAGTTGGGGCACTACCTGACAGCGCGAGCCTATCAAATGCAAACTGCCCTGCCGTACATTATTCCAGAGCCATTTTTCTTTGGTGCCCTAGGTGCGGTGACGCAAATTCGATCGCCCATGCCCAACCGCAAGGCACTGTTTGATGTCAGCATTGCCGGCCCGATCGCTGGATTCTTAATTACCGTACCGCTGTTGCTGTGGGGATTGTCCCATTCCACCCCCGTTCCTTTGCCACCGAAGCCAGAACTCTTTAATTTTCGTGCGTTTAATCCCAGTTCTTACCTTCTACTCTTGCTCTTGAGTAAATTAGCTCTGGGCAAAGCCCTAACGGCTGAAACTGCACTCCGGTTGCATCCTGTGGCGATCGCCGGATTTCTAGGCATGTTCTTGACGGCTATAAACTTGACTCCCGTAGGTCGGCTAGATGGGGGACACATTGTTCATGCCATGTTTGGGCAAAGAGCCAGTATTCTCATTGGGCAGGTGTCGCGGTTTTTGCTCCTAGCCTTGTCCGTGGTGCAGCAAATTCTCATGCCTTGGGCAATCCTTCTCTTCTTCATGCCGCTGATGGGACAACCGGCCCTGAATGATGTGAGCGAATTGGACAATCGCCGCGATTTGTGGGGACTGTTAACGATCGGGATATTGCTGCTGATTATCTTGCCCGCTCCCAGCGCCCTCACCCGTCTTTTGCTCTAAACTCTGGTGAGGTGAACAGCCTTAAAATCCAGGTAAGATGCCCAGTGGATAAGTTAAGAGGAATGAAAATTCACGAATCAGACCGACACCTGCTCCTTGGTGTGGGCTTGTTATCCGGTCATGAAGTTTGCTTCAGAATTCCTACGTGAATTGATTAAAAAACGTAGTTGAGGGTAGACACAAATTCGGCATCACTGTCATTAATGTTGGTCTGAAAAATCAGGTTTAGCTCTAGCTTCAGCACCAGATTGGTTGTCAAAGACGTGTCGAGTCCGCCCATAATCATGGGGTCAATTTTATTCAAACCATCTGTGTTCACAGCAATTCCCCCGCCAATGTAGGGAGAGAACCCAGGGGCTATCTCTGCTTCCACCGTCAATGGCAGACGAAACTCGGTAACATCTCCTAGAAACAGTCCAGGACGCACCGAAAAGCTAGCATCGTTGAATTGAGTGAGCCTGATCTTTGCATTAATCACAGCCGAGGTTGGGTCGCCTAGCCCCGTCCTAACACCAGCACCAACATAATTGGCGGGTGTCTCTGCAACAGCAGCTCCCCCACTTAACAGCAGACCGCTTAGTAATGCCAGATATCAATACTTCGGACAAATTTTGAGCAGATTTTAAGGCTCAAACCCTGATTCAACCGTGGGCGGGATCTTATTTTCAAAGTCAGGAGCAGAGCTAACT
>JARCMD010000552.1 GCA_030248885.1 Leptolyngbyaceae cyanobacterium MP9P1.79
CCCCATCCCCATCACTCTCCTATGACTCCCACCTCCCCTCCCGCTCAACTCCTACCGCCTTGGATGACTCGATTGCTTCCTAAAGTGGGATCTCGGCAAATGATGAAGATCCTGACTTCAACCGCTGCCCTCCTCCTGTTTTTGGCCATCTGGCAAATTCTCTGCTCTGGCGATAAGCCCTCATTACCGCCGCCTCTCAGGGTGATTTGGGATACGCGAGTGTTGATTCTAGACCCTTTCTTTAATCATGGCGGCACAGATAAGGGGTTGTTCTGGCATATTCTCGCGAGTTTGCAACGGGTGATCGTGGGCTTTTCCCTTGCGGCGATCGTGGGGGTAGCAGTGGGGGTGCTGATTGGCACGAGTCGCTTCATCTACGATGCCCTCGATCCACTGTTTCAGGTGCTGCGAACTGTGCCGCCCCTGGCCTGGCTGCCCATTTCCTTAGCTGTTTTCCGCAATAATGAACCTTCCGCGATTTTTGTAATTTTCATTACAGCGATTTGGCCGATCGTGATCAACACTGCGGTAGGCGTGCAACAAATCCCCCAGGATTACAAAAATGTCGCCAAAGTGTTGAAGCTGTCCCGCTGGGAATATGTGACGAACGTGCTACTTCCCGCCACGGTGCCCTACGTCTTCACTGGATTGCGTATTGGGATCGGTTTATCTTGGTTGGCGATCGTCGCGGCTGAAATGCTGATTGGTGGTGTCGGCATTGGCTTTTTCATCTGGGATGCCTGGAACAGTTCCCTGATGAGTGAAATCATCCTAGCTCTGGTCTACGTCGGCATCGTGGGCTTGTTGCTAGACAAACTGGTCGCATTCGCGGGCAAACTCTGCGTCCCAGGAGGGCAAGATTTATGACAACCTTTTTGGACATTGACCACGTTAGCAAGATTTTTCCCCTCGCAGCAGGAGGACGCTACATTGCGCTCCATGATGTGAGTCTGCAAATTCATCAAGGCGAGTTTGTTTCCCTGATCGGTCATTCTGGCTGTGGTAAATCGACATTGCTGAATATGGTGGCTGGGTTAGACCTCCCGACTGAGGGACGAGTCACCCTGGAGGAACAGGAAATTCGCCGCCCCGGCCCCGATCGCATGGTCGTCTTCCAAAACTACTCCCTGCTGCCTTGGAAAACAGTTCGCCAAAACATTACCCTCGCCATCGACAGCGCCCTGAAGCACCTACCCCGTGGAGAACGGCGATCGATCGCAGAACACCACATTGACTTGGTAAGCCTGCGGGCGGCGGCGGACAAGTATCCTGCCCAACTGTCCGGCGGCATGAAGCAACGGGTGGCCATTGCCCGCGCCTTGGCGCTCCGCCCCAAAGTGTTGCTGCTGGATGAACCCTTCGGTGCGCTGGATGCCTTGACCCGTGGCAATCTGCAAGAACAACTGATGCAAATTTGCCAAGAAAACCACGTCACCTGCTTGATGGTGACTCACGATGTCGATGAAGCGCTCCTGCTCTCCGATCGCGTGGTCATGCTCACCAATGGCCCCAGTGCTGAAATCGGTCAAATCTTGGATGTGCCAATTCCCCGCCCCCGCCATCGCTTAGATGTAGTGAACCATCCCAGTTACTACACCCTTCGCAACCAAATAATTGCCTTTTTGGATCAGCAGAAGCGATCGAAACAACTCAAGCGCCAAACAGTTGCCGCTGCTTAAAATCGTGCATTCAATCACTTTGCAAATTCCAACTGTAGGGGCGAAGCATTTGGCAAGTAGTTCTTATTGAGTTTCAAAGCTTCTCGCCCAAATGCTTCGCCCCCTCCCAGTCTCCAACTTGGCTAACTGATTCTGATTTCCATCACCTACTACAGACTGGCAGAAGTAAGCACTCAAAACTCAAAACTCAAAACTACCCCCCTCCCTGATCAGAAACTTCTGCCAAGCTGCACTAGCCCCTTGCCTGCCACATCCCCCTAACCCCCAAACCCAAATCCCATGCAAACCCTCCCAACCCTGCAAACCCTCGACAAGATTTACGCAGCGCCCTCCCAACCTGCCCTCAAGCCCGATCCATTTTTGACGATCGAAAATGTCAGCAAAACCTACACTACTTCTAGAGGTAGCTACACCGCTCTGGAGGACATTAACCTAACGATTCGTGAAGGTGAGTTTGTTTGCTTGGTCGGACATTCGGGGTGCGGCAAATCTACCCTGCTCAACATGGTGGCGGGTTTTCTGAAGCCTACGACTGGCGAAGTGCGCCTGCAATCCAAGCGCATCACTGAGCCGGGCCCCGATCGGATGATGGTCTTTCAAAATTACGCCCTGCTGCCTTGGAAAACCGCGTTTGAGAACGTCTATCTAGCGGTCAAGTCAGCCTATCCAGACAAGTCCAAAGCCGTCAAAATTGCCATTACCCAGGAACATCTGGAAATGGTGGGATTGACTGAGGCAGCCAACAAGCGCCCCCACCAACTCTCTGGCGGTATGAAGCAACGGGTGTCGATCGCCCGCGCCCTGGCCATTCGTCCCCAAGTGCTGATTTTGGATGAACCTTTCGGCGCACTGGATGCGATTACCCGCCAAGAGTTGCAGGAAGAACTACTTAAGATTTGGCAAACTCACCGCACCACAGTGTTGATGATTACCCACGATATTGATGAGGCGCTGTTTTTAGCCGATCGCATCGTGATGATGACCAACGGCCCCGCTGCTCGCATCGGTGAGGTTTTGGATGTTTCCTTCTCCCGTTCTAATGTCTGTGAAGCCGATGCAGCCCTGTGTCGGGCTGATTTGATCGCCGATCCCCGTTACTGCGAACTCCGAAACTACGCCCTCGACTTCCTCTACCGTCGTTTTGCCCACGACGTAGATTAGTGCGGGCTGGCAAAATCACGTCTAAGGATCATCTCAAACCTTAAACCTAGATGATGTTCAACTTAAAGTTTGCCCTCATCGTTCGGCTGAGCGCTCACGCCGAAGCCCCCAGCCCCTTCTCTCTAGGGGAGCAAGGAAGCCGATCTAAGTCTTAGCCCCTCTCCCCTGCTGGGCTTGTCATTACCAACATTTTTGAGAAATCTTCGATTTCTCAAAAATGTGAATTCTAAACCTCTTAGAAGATCCAAATTGTCGCCCGAACCGCCCCCCTGCCCCC
>JARCMD010000117.1 GCA_030248885.1 Leptolyngbyaceae cyanobacterium MP9P1.79
AGAGGGGAGAGGGACTTCAATCCGGCTCCCCTTCTCCCGTTCTGGGAGAAGGGGTTGGGGGATGAGGGCTAGCTATCGCAAAAATGTCCGAACTATTGCTAACTAATCTGAAAATCAAAAATATAGCCCACCCTGAAATGCTTACAGAGTGGGCAACTTAGATTAGGCGATTGAGCCTTCGCGACTTAGATTTTGCAATCTAGCAATGCCAGGAACCGGACTTGAACCGGTGACACGTGGATTTTCAGTCCACTGCTCTACCAACTGAGCTATCCCGGCCCGCTCATTTCGACGCTTGACCAGAGTAGCAAAGTTACAGAGTCATTGCAAGCGACTATTTGGCGATGCCGTCGTTTTCGATCGCGCTATAGGCATTTTCAGGAGCCAGACCCAGCCAAGGATCAGAGTTGGGCGTGAGGAATAATTGAATGTACACTCGCTGGTTCAAGGCTTCCAGATCCTTGGGCTGATTTGGGCTGACAAACCATTTATGAATTTCACCACGCAGCAAGTATTCATTGCGAACCGTGTCAAGAGCCATCGTGGACTCAAAGTTACGGACGATCGCCACAAGGGGGTCAGAGTCCGTTGCCTTTTGATTGGATACTGCGTAGGCAAGGTTTTTATTTCGCATCAGAGTTTTACTGCTGTTATCGAGACGGGCATCTGCTGCGTGCAGTTCGGCCAGTTTTGTCCAAGCGGTTGCTTCATCTGTAGCTTTTTCCAAGGCTCGGCGATTTGAGCTAACCATACGGACTAAAGGAGCTTCGAGGACCATCTTAGACATAGCAAGTCTGCTGGCTTCTTCGGCGGTAGGGGCAGTTATGGAGGCGATCGGTGCAATCGTTGGCAGTGTGATCCCCAGTTTTGCTAAGTCTGCTGCCCAACTCGCTTGCATCGTTGCCAGTTGGTCTTGATGGTACTGGCGCAAAAATGTTGCGGAGTCAGCACCTTTCAGCCGAGCGAATGCCTGGGCTGTTGTTTCTGCCTGTTGCAGATGCCGGAGAAATGCCTGGGGTCCATAGAGTCCAGGTAGGGCATCGATCGGCTGACCTGTAGCATTCACAATGTAATGAATGCTGTTGCCCGTAATCGTGCGCTCTAGCTTGCGGCCGTTACCAAAGTCAATGGTGATTTTGGGAGCAGGACGCACCGACTGCCAGTGGAGAATGTATCGATCGCGCAAATATTGAGAAATGTCAGCATTGGCATAGAGCGCCACACGAAAGAAGCGACTATTGGCGCAACTCAGTTCGTCGTCCAAGTTACCCAGCAGGCGCAGGGAAAGAATCGGTTTGCCGCTTTTTTGGGCTGCTGCCTTTGCCTGGGTGAAATCGGTATACCAATATAGTCGAGAGGCGTAGCAATCCCGCTGCTCACAGATTTGATCCAAAGTGGCTCTCAGGCGCTGCCGATCGGGGCTAGTGGGAGCATTGAGACCTTTAGAATAGGTGTCCAAGAAGCGTTGTAGTCCCTGTGGCCCTTGGGCCCGTAATTGAGCGATTGCCGCCGTGGACTCGGCGCGATTTGCAGACATCGCCTGTTGAGTTAATGCTGAGGGCGTTGCAGCCCGGGCGATTCCAGGCACACCTATTCCCGGCAAACTTAGGGCTGCGATCGTGGTTAATGTTGCGACTGAAACTTTAAGCTGCATAGTCCACCTGGCATTTATGTGAGGGTGTTAAGGAGGGAGCATCTCAGTTTTGTGGAGGATACGCCAAAACCCCCTCATCCCCCAGCCCCTTCTCAAGGGGAGAAGGGGAGCAATATCCAAGTCCCTCTCCCCACCTGGGAGAGGGATTTAGGGTGAGGGTTGCAAAAGTGAGATGCTCCCGTTAAGGATGTGTGTTGACGATCGGAAAACTTGGCCATAATCCTAACTCATCCCCGGAAAATGTCTATCGACTTGTATTGTTGTGACAAAAGCAGAGATCGCAGCAGACCTCAACGTCAAAGTAAAGTTGTACAAAGAGTTTAGTGAGTTGTGACTCTCTCAAATTATAAACAAATGTAAACAATTATCTCATTTTTGTTATCAAATTGTGTTAAGCAGAGGCTGAACGTCCCAATTGGTAAGGATTTTCTGATAAAAACATTTATGATAATAGATGTTACGGGTTTTCAGTGACGGGCCAATCATCACTTGCCCTCAATACCTAGCCATAAACTGTTTCAAGGAGCTTCACCGCATGTTCACCTACGTCAAGCCCACTGTTCGCCACATCGCCCCAGACTCACTTCAAGGACGATCGCTGATTAAGGTGGTCTACGTCGTTTTAGAGCCGCAGTACCAGAGTTCCTTATCGGCAGCGGTACGCGCTATTAATCGCAATAGTCCCAATCTGGCGATCGAAATCAGTGGCTACTTGCTCGAAGAACTCCGCAGCCCAGAGAACTACGAAGCGTTTCAGCAGGATATTGCCAACGCCAATGTGTTCATCGCGTCGCTGATTTTCATTGAAGACCTGGCCGATAAAGTTGTGGCAGCTGTGGAACCGCACCGCGATCGGCTGGATGTGGCGGTGGTTTTCCCCTCCATGCCCCAGGTGATGCGGTTGAACAAAATGGGCACCTTTTCCATGGCCCAATTGGGGCAATCCAAGAGTGCCATCGCCCAATTTATGCGAAAGCGCAAAGAGCAATCCGGGGCCTCCTTCCAAGACGGCATGTTGAAGCTCTTACAAACCTTGCCGAAAGTTCTCAAATTCCTGCCGATGGACAAGGCCCAGGATGCCCGCAACTTCATGCTCAGCTTCCAATACTGGCTGGGTGGCTCCCAGGAAAACCTGGAAAACTTCCTGCTGATGTTGGCAGATAAGTACATTCTTAAAGGAAAAGCAGACGTGCGATCGTTGTCCCTGAAATACAACGATCCCGTCACCTATCCCGACATGGGTATCTGGCATCCCCTCGCCCCCAAAATGTTCGAGGACGTGAAGGACTACATGAATTGGCACAACTCCCGGCAGGACATTGGGGCTGACCTAAAAGATCCCCTCGCTCCCTGCATTGGTTTGGTGCTGCAACGAACCCACCTCGTCACTGGCGACGATGCCCACTACGTTGCCATGGTGCAAGAACTGGAGTGCATGGGCGCAAAGGTGATCCCTGTTTTTGCGGGGGGATTAGATTTCTCCAAACCCGTGGATGCTTATTTTTATGCCGATCGCCAAGGAACCAAGGGCAAAGGACAGGACGATAAGTCATGTCAGATTGACGTGGTGATTTCGCTGACCGGGTTTGCGCTAGTCGGTGGCCCAGCTCGGCAGGATCACCCCAAGGCGATCGAATCCCTCAAGCGCTTGAACCGTCCCTACATGGTGGCATTGCCGTTGGTGTTTCAAACCACGGAGGAGTGGCAAGATAGTGATTTGGGATTGCACCCTATTCAAGTGGCGCTGCAAATTGCGTTGCCGGAGCTGGATGGCGCGATCGAACCCATCATTCTTTCGGGACGGGATGGCGCAACGGGCAAGGCGATTGCTCTGCAAGACCGCATTGAAGCGATCGCGCAACGGGCAATGAAATGGGCCAACCTCCGCCGCAAACCCAAAATCCACAAAAAGCTAGCCATCACTGTGTTCAGCTTTCCCCCTGATAAAGGCAACGTTGGAACCGCCGCCTACTTAGATGTCTTTGGTTCCATTTACAAAGTGATGGAAGCCTTGCAGCAGAACGGTTACGACGTTCAGGGCTTATCCGAAACCCCCGAAGCCCTGATGCTGGAAGTATTGCACGATGCCCAAGCTCAATACACCAGCCCCGAACTCAACATTGCCTACAAAATGTCCGTGCCGGAGTATGAGCAGTTGACTCCCTACCATGAGCGGCTAGAAGCCTCCTGGGGCGCGGCTCCCGGCAACCTCAACACCGATGGACAAAACCTACTGATCTACGGCAAAGCGTTCGGCAATGTCTTCATTGGTATTCAGCCGACCTTTGGCTACGAAGGCGATCCCATGCGTCTGCTGTTTTCCCGTTCCGCCAGCCCCCACCACGGGTTTGCTGCTTACTACACGTACTTGGAGAAAGTTTGGCAAGCGGATGCAGTGTTGCACTTCGGTACCCACGGATCGCTGGAATTCATGCCCGGCAAGCAGATCGGCATGTCCAATGACTGCTATCCCGACAATCTGATTGGCATGATCCCCAATCTCTACTACTATGCGGCGAATAATCCTAGCGAGGCCACGATCGCCAAACGCCGCTCCTACGCCGAAACCATCAGCTACCTCACCCCGCCGGCTGAAAACGCTGGACTCTACAAAGGTTTGAAGGAATTGAGCGAACTGATTGCGTCTTACCAAACCCTGAAAGACAGTGGCAGAGGGATCTCGATCGTCAACAGCATCATCGACAAATGCCGCTTAGTTAACCTGGACAAAGATATCAATTGGTCATCTGTCAAAGCACCCATGATCCCCGACAGTGCTGATGGCATTCCTGATGCCAAGGACATGTCCGTGGAACAGCGCGACACCGTGGTGGGACAGGTTTACGCCAAGCTGATGGAAATTGAATCGCGGCTGTTGCCCTGTGGGTTGCATGTGATTGGCAAACCCCCAACCGCTGAGGAAGCGATCGCCACCCTGGTTAACATTGCCAGCATCGATCGCCCCGAAGATAACCTGTTGGGTTTGCCCCGGATCATTGCCACCAGCTTGGGTCGAGATCTGGATGAAATGTATCGAGGTAGCGATCGGGGTACTTTAGCCGATGTGCAATTGTTGCAGGAAATCACCCAAGCGATTCGTGATGCAGTTGCCGCCTTGGTCAAGGAACAAGCCGATGCCGATGGACGCGTGTCCAAGGTTTCCAAGCTCAACTTCTTCAACATGGGCCGAAAGGAACCCTGGCTGGAGGCGCTGCATCAAGCGGGTTATCCCAAGGTTGACCCCGAAGCCACCAAGCCCTTGTTTGAGTATCTGGAATTTTGCCTCAAGCAAATCGTAGCGGACAATGAACTGGGCGCGTTGCTGAGGGCGATGGAAGGCGAGTACATTCTCCCTGGCCCTGGCGGTGATCCCATCCGCAACCCCGATGTGCTTCCCACAGGAAAAAATATCCATGCCCTTGATCCCCAGTCGATCCCCACATCAGCGGCCATTCAATCTGCCCAAATTGTGGTCGATCGCCTCCTGGCACGGCAATGTGCCGAGAACGCTGGCCAATACCCAGAGACGATCGCCTTTGTTCTCTGGGGCACCGATAACATCAAAACCTACGGTGAATCCCTGGCTCAAGTGTTGCTGTTGTTGGGCGTGATGCCCGTCACTGATTCCCTGGGGCGCGTCAACAAGCTGGAGTTGATTCCTCTGGAAACCTTGAGTAGACCCCGGATTGATGTCGTTGTCACCTGCTCTGGTGTGTTCCGCGATTTGTTTATTAACCAAATGAACCTGCTCGATCGCGCTGTCAAAATGGCAGCCGAAGCAGTCGAACCGTTGGATATGAACTTTGTTCGCAAACACGCCCTGAAGCAAGCCGATGACATGGGGATCAACCTGCGGCAGGCGGCAACGCGCATCTTCACCAATGCCTCTGGTTCCTACTCAGCCAATGTCAACCTGGCTGTGGAAAATAGCACCTGGGAAAATGAAGCCGAACTTCAGGACATGTACTTGGCCCGCAAGTCCTTCGCCTTCAACTCCGACAATCCAGGCACCATGGGACACGATCGCGACATCTTTGAGCGCGCCCTCAAAACCGTCGATGTCACCTTCCAAAACCTGGACTCCTCAGAGATTTCCCTCACGGATGTCTCCCACTACTTCGACTCCGACCCCACCAAAGTGGTCTCCAAACTCCGCAACGACGGCAAAATGCCCACCGCCTATGTTGCCGACACCACCACAGCAAACGCCCAAGTCCGCACGCTCTCGGAAACTGTGCGCCTTGACTCTCGCACCAAATTGCTTAACCCCAAATGGTACGAAGGGATGTTGTCCCACGGCTACGAAGGAGTCCGCGAACTCTCGAAGCGTTTGGTGAATACGGTGGGCTGGTCGGCCACGGCTGGCGCTGTTGACAACTGGATTTATGAGGACACGAACACCACGTTCATCGAAGATGAGGAGATGCAAAAGCGCTTGCTCAATCTCAATCCCCACTCCTTCCGCAAAATTGTTAGCACGCTCCTAGAAGTGAACGGGCGCGGCTACTGGGAAACCAGCGAAGCCAACTTGCAACGCCTCCGGGAGCTATACCAAGAAGCTGAAGACCGGATTGAGGGCGTGGAGTAGGAACATATATCCTGAGAGCATCTCAGTTTTGTAGAGGATACGCCAAAACCCCCTCATCCCCCAGCCCCTTCTCCCCTCTTGGGAGAAGGGGAGCAAGATCCAAGTC
>JARCMD010000118.1 GCA_030248885.1 Leptolyngbyaceae cyanobacterium MP9P1.79
ACATCCGCCAAATGCAAAAACCGAGGCATGGCACTACCAATAAACCACTGCCCCCCAGTTTACTTGAACTAGCAGACTAAGTGTCGGTAAAATGATGATGCATAAGGGAAGGGGCGATCGAAATCAGGAGCCGAGTTGAAACAACCATTAAAAATTTAACTGCCTCAACAGGCACTCGCAGCATTTTGTCAAAGGTGGCAAATCAAATAAATGTCCTTTTTTGGGTCTGTTTTAAGAGAAGATTTCCGACCCGATAGTGACATTGATGTCATGGTCAGTTTTGAGGACAATTCAACATGGGGAATTTTAGAACTGGTGCGGATGAAACGGGAACTACAAACTTTGCTCGGACGTGAAGTTGACCTGCTAACCAAGAAGTCGATCGAGCAAAGCCACAACTGGATTCGGCAGCAAGAAATCTTGGGAACTGCTCAAGTTGTCTATGTCGCAGGATAAGGCATCACTGCTTGATATTGTTCAGGCTGGGCAATTAATTTTGCAATTTGCTCACGGACTTGACCGTGAGCAACTAGAAGCAGATTTGCGAACACAATCTGCAATTCTTTATCAAATTGCAATCATGGGAGAGGCAACCAAACGATTATCCCGTGAGTTCCGAGAACAACACCCGCAAGCCCCTTGGGATGATATGGCAGGAATGTGAGATATCGTTGCTCACCAATACGATCGGATTGATTTGGACATTGTTTGGCAAGTTATTCAACGAAATATTCCTGATCTGCTGAGCATATTAATAACCCTGCTACCAACTCAGGATGGCTAGGTGATCGTGCAACAAAACATTTGTTATCGATCGCATTAGCAAATTTAGGATTGGGAAAGTGAGGGGCGATCGAACTCTGCCACTATGTTCACCATCGTCACAACCTAGAAGATAGGCTAATGTTTAAACTCACCAGATGAAAATTTAGCTTAGATCATTATTGACAATACTGTAAGCCCCAGTCTCAGTTCAATGAAATGTTAGAGGTTATAACATTAAAGATGATCAATCAAACTTCTTCTTCACGCTAAGAATATCTAAGCCAATTTCAATCCTATTAAAACACCACTCTGCATCTTTTGCAGTCCAATTCAAATCTTCAACCAAATAGCTTCTCAGCCGATAAAGATTGATTCCTCTGCGACAGTACCTTGACGCTGCACAGATAAATATATCTAATCTTTTAATATCACTAGGATGATAGCTTGTAGGGAAAACATTTAAATATTTCTCAAAAAACTTACGTACTTTTGGGCTTGGAATTATTGTGTCAAGCCCAATATATTCTTTTGAAACAGTGATAGATATAGGTATCTTGTTAGTACGAACGAAAGATCGAAAATCTTTGAAAAATCTCACAGCAAAGGCATTATATGCTGGCATTGATATTTGTCCCATTTCTAATGGGACAAATATTTGCGATAAAATATATTCCGTTTTGGTGACAAGTTATAGCAAACGCTGGATGAGTATATCCATCATCTAATTGGATCATGCAAGAAGGAAAACCACACCATCGTGTATATTCTTCTGACTGCTCATCTATGAAACTCCAAACACTCATTTTCAGAGCAAATTCCCTTAGTACTTCAATGATCTGTGCACCAGTCAAAAACTTTGATTTTAAGTAAACTTCTTGATGTACTTTCATCTATAAGGTTTTATCTCCATCGTGTAGCCCACTGACAATAGATAAAACATAACAAAGAAAACGATCGCCCCTCTATCCAGTGTGCAGAGTTGGACTAGTGGCACAACTTCGATTGTCCAATTTATCTTCTCACTGATAACATCTGCAACCTCAGGATGGAAAAGGCGAGGCAGGCTAACAAGCTCAGTTGAGGGCGATCGTTTTCAATCGGGATTTTGGGTAAATGAACTGAGGTTAGCAAAAAAAATCCTCTGGGAATCATGAGATTTCCAGAGGATTGAATTGATGTGAGGTTTAGGCAAGCTGTCTACGCTAGAACGCTGGCCAGGATTGGCTCAATGTTGGCAGGACTGCCAGGCGCGTACATTTTGGTTACATAATCCGCAATCATGCGATCGGTATTAAACCGAGGGCTATTAGTTTTAATCGAAGCCTTCATCAGTTGAATCCAGCGATGGGGAATACCCTGCTCATCTTGGTCGTAGTAGAGGGGGACAATTTCCTCTTCCAGTAGGCGATAGAGGGATTCTGAGTCAATGCGGTCTTGCAAGTCCTGGTCACTGGTGTGGGCATCTTCCCCGATCGCCCAACCATTGGTGCCTTTGCCCTGCTCGTCAGCCAGGTAGCCTTCGCACCACCAGCCATCCAGCACACTGCAATTGATGCCGCCGTTGAAGCACACCTTTTGTCCGCTGGTGCCCGATGCTTCCAACGGACGACGGGGATTGTTCAACCACACATCCACGCCCTGAACTAGTTTCTTGGCGATGTAAATGTCGTAGTCCTCAATGAAGGCGACGTTATGCCGGATGGCGGGATGTTTGCACCACTCCATCAGGCGTTGGATGATGCGCTTGCCTTCCTCATCTGCGGGGTGGGATTTACCAGAGAATAGAATCTGGACGGGGCGATCGGCATTCCCCAAAATTTTCAGGGCGCGATCGGCATCCCGCAACAGCAAATCACCCCGCTTGTAAGGGCTGAATCGGCGGGCAAATCCGATCGTCAGGATTTTGGGATCAAGCAATTGTGCTGCTGCATCAATCAACTGCTGATCTTCGCCCCGCTTTTGGCGCGCCATCGCAATCCGAGAGCGGGTGTGGGCAATCAAGCGCTCCTTCAAGATTTGATGGCGCTCCCACAGTTCGGCATCAGGAATCTGGTCTACCTTGTCCCAAGTGCGAGGATCAACCATGTTGCTGGCCCAGTCAACATCTAGATACTGGGTGTACAGTTCAGCCAGCAGGGGAGCAATCCAACTCCGGGCGTGAACTCCGTTGGTGATATGGCTGATGGGCACCTTATCCTCAGAGCGATCGGGATACAAAATATTCCACATCTTGCGCGAAACCTGCCCATGCAAATCGCTAACGCCGTTGGCAGCCCGACACAGCCGCAAGGCTAACACGGTCATGCCAAATGGCTCCCAGGGATCACCCAGCCGTCTGGCTCCTAGGGCCAAAAACTGCTCTCGCGATAACCCCAATTCTTGCCAGTAATTGGCAAAGTAGGAATCCATCAAGTCAGAGGAAAAGACATCGTGACCGGCGGGGACTGGCGTGTGGGTGGTGAAGATTGATCGATCGCGCACTGAAGCTTCGACATCGTAGAAGGACTTGCCTGTGCGTTGAATCTCCGATCGCGCCACTTCCAACAAACAGAAAGCCGCATGACCTTCATTCAAGTGGTAAACCCCTGGTTCAATGCCCAATGCTTGCAGGGCGCGTACACCACCGATCCCCAACAGGACTTCCTGGGCAATGCGGGTATCTTGGTTGCCGCCGTAGAGGTGTCCGGTCAGCCAGCGATCGATCGGGTCATTGTCCTCGCGATCGGTGTCTAACAGATACAAGCTGACTCGGCCCACCCGAACCTGCCAGATTTGCACATTCACCACCCGATGGCGCACCAGAAGCTGGATTGTAATCACCTCACCGTGGGGATGCCGCATCAGTTCCAGCGGCATTTGCTCAAAGGCATTGTTGGTGTAGTCTTCCTCTTGCCAGCCCTGGCGATTTAAGCGCTGGTGGAAATAACCTTGACGGTACAAAAGTCCCACGCCCACCAAGGGCACGCCCAAGTCTGAGGCGGATTTCAAGTGATCCCCAGCCAGCAGCCCCAAGCCACCAGAGTAGATCTGGAGGGATTCGTGAATCCCAAACTCAGCGCAGAAGTAGGCGACGGGATGGATAGGAGACAGTTGAGGAGCGACCCGACTTGCCCAAGTGTTCGTTTCAGTGAGGTAGCGATCGAGTTGCTCTCCCAAGGTTTGTAGCCGTTTCAAATACACGGGATCTTCGGCAATCTGGGTCAAGCGATCGTAGGAAGTCGCTTGCAGCAAAGCAACGGGGTTGTGTCCACAACGTTGCCACTCGTCAGGATTAATATTCTCGAACAAAGAGTTATGGTTGTTCGTCCAGCACCACCAATAGTTGTAAGCCAAGTCTGCCAGCGGTTTCAACGATGCAGGCAAGGTTTCGCTTAATTTGACAGCAGGAGTCACAAGGCTATTCGTCATAGGATTCAGTTCTCTCTTTAAGTTCTCGACAATACAGAAGGCAAATCTTGCAAAGCAGCGTTTTGGTAAATGACTCAATATATAAGTGATGTGCAACTTAAAGTCTGCCCTCATCCCCCTGCCCCTTCTCCCACTGGGAGAAGGGGAACCGATCCGAATCTTAGCCCCTCTCCCCTTCTGGGAGAGGGGTTGGGGTGAGGGCGGTTCGGGAAAGTTGCACATCATCTAATATATAAGACCGTCAGCTTACCAAAACCAGTACAGAATAAGTGATATCAGCTTTGCAGTAGTTGGTAGCAGAACCGCGATTTCTTCACACTCTCTAAATCTCTCTGGCTTTTCCGGTTGGTCATCGGCACTGGTAAGCAGTGCTGATTCCAGCAAAAACCAATGGCAAAAGTGGAGGTCGATCGATTTCTACTCCATTAGCATTAGGCACTCAACTTCGATTACACTTCTATTCAATTATTGCAACGTTCGCTGTTATGAGTTATACAATAAAGGATTGGCGGCGCGTTGGTACTTCAAATATAGAGGTCAGATTTCTCTAGATTTTTAGTAAGAGTGGATTTTCAGTGGACGTTAGGTTGGTCGTGGATATAAGTCTGTAGAGAGGTAGGGTCATGATTAAGACAGCGCACATTTCTGAACAAAGCATTTCCACATTGACGATGGTTGATGTGGCTAATTTGGCGACCCGTCTAGAGCAAGACGACTATCCCGATGCCTTTGAAGGGCTGAATGATTGGCATTTGCTACGGGCGATCGCGTTTCAGCGTCCAGAAATGGTGGAATCCTACATGCATCTTCTTGACATGGAAGCCTACGACGAAGCTTAGTGTTCTGTTAAGAAAATTTTGAGGGTCTTCGCCCCTCAAAATTTAACTCCAACTAACCTCCCAGCTTCCAGCTACTCGTCAATTAATGATTGGCAGACTACTAATGTTCTGTCAAGAAAATTTTGAGGGTCTTCGACTCCTCAAAATTTAACTCCAACTAACCTCCCAGCTTCCAGCTACTCGTCAATTAATGATTGACAGCCTACTAGATGCGGTTTCGGCAATGTGAATGGCGTGCTGTGAATTCCTGAACCGTAATGGCAGACGAAAAAAGACGAGTGCTGGTTGGGGTAGGCGGTGGGATCGCAGCCTATAAAGTCTGTGAAGTGGTTTCCACTCTGGCTAAGTCGGGGATCGCTGTGCGGGTCATGGTGACGGAGGCAGCGCAGCAATTTGTCACCCCTTTAACATTTGCCACCCTGAGCCGCGATCGGGCCTACACGAATCAGGATTTCTGGCAACCTGAGCATGGCAGACCGCTACATATCGATTTAGGAGAATGGGCAGAGGTGTTTTTGATGGCTCCCCTCACGGCTAACACCCTGGCTAAATTAGCTTGGGGAGCAGCGGACAACTTGCTCACCAATACAGTTTTGGCTTCTACCTGCCCCATTTTGCTGGCACCTGCCATGAATACGGATATGTGGGAACAGCGGGTGGTGCAACGCAACTGGCAACAGGTGCAGAGCGATCCCCGCTATCACAGCATTAATCCGGGTGAAGGACTGTTGGCGTGCGATCGGGTGGGTCAAGGACGCATGGCAGAACCCGCTGAAATTCTGGCTCACCTCCACTCGTTGTTGTATACAGGCGGTCGGCAAGACTTAGCCGGGAAACGGCTCCTAATCAGTGCGGGGGGAACGCGGGAACACCTCGATCCGGTGCGGTTTATCGGCAATCCTGCCACGGGCAAAATGGGGCTAGCCCTGGCTCAGGCGGCGGTGCATCGAGGCGCGATCGTCACCCTGGTTCAGGCTGCGGGAGGGTCGATCGCAGGTGGCGAGGCGCGATCGGCTAGCTCGACACCCTCAAATTTGCACACCATTTCTGTTGTGGACGCTGAGGCGATGCGGCAAGCAATGGTGAAACATTTGCCCAGTCATGACTGGGTAGTGATGGCGGCGGCTGTGGGCGATGTTAAACCCGCCCACTACAGCCCCGAAAAGCTACCTAAGCAAGCGATCCCCGCCAGTTTACCCCTGGAACCTGTGCCCGACATTGTGGCGGAATTGGGGCAATTGAAGCACCCCCACCAGCGATTGATTGGGTTTGCGGCCCAAACTGGCGAGATTGTCGCCCCGGCGTGGGAGAAGTTGCAGCGTAAGGGTTTGGATGCGATCGTGGCCAACCCGATCGATCAACCTGATAGTGGCTTTGGCAGCGATCAAAATCAGGCGGTGTTACTGAACGCCCAAGGACAACGACAGGATGTTCCTCGGTGCAGCAAGTTGGAACTGGCCCACCAGATTCTTGATTTCGTTCAAAGTAATTTTGGGTAATGGGGTTCATGGAGATGCAGCTACGGTCAATAGTCCTGTTCTGAGGTTTGCTGTTTTTGAGTTCTTCTCTCCTCAATGTGAGCCATAACGTGCTGATATTGCCTTCGCCGCTGCTGAAGTTGCTCATGAAGCTGGGGGGCACGAATGGACAGAAACTGTTGCCAACGAGGATCGGGCAGGGACTCAATGGATACGATCGGCACTGCTGCCTCAATCTGGATTCTATGCTTGTACCAGGCATGTAGTCCTCCTTCACTCCAGGCTCCCCTTGCGACTCGCTCCACTAGGTTAAGCCCGCTCCGAGTATTCATTTCTGGCAACTGTTCCTTCAAGAACTCTCGAACAATCAGCGTTGCTAACCTAACGTGCTTTTCATCCTGTCGTCCACGCTGCGGTAAGCCTTGGAGACATCGCAGTTTTCCTTCCAGGCACAGAACTGGATTGAGTACCTTTAACTCCAGTCCAGCTAATGTCCCTTGTCCCACAAATTGTTGCGCGGTGCTAGTCACTTCAGAGTCACTGATGCCAAACACTGAAGCAAGAATGTCAATGCGGAAGGGTTGTCCCTGCCGATCGACCACAACAACTCCAGCATTAGGACTCGGATCAAAATCCTGATTGAAGGTGGCTCGTCCATTCAAGGCATCCCGGCACATCATGACTTCAATGCGCCCACCATAGAAATCTAGATCTTCACTGGTAAAAGGGCGAAACTGGTTCCATTCCTCATTATCCTGCCCGTACTGAAATGCCCATAGGTTGATGGCTTGTCCACCGACAACGACGGTTTCTAGTGCTGCGGCTTGCAAGCGTTCTAAGATGTCTCGCAGGTCTTCAGGAGTCAGAGATTCCATAATCTGGCTCCAAGCTCTCAGTCCAAGGCCGGCTGTGATCCCGTTGCCACAACTGGGGGTATAGAGTTTGATTGACGATTTTTTGGGCGGTCTCAGGGTCGAGCTGAAGCAGCTTTTGCCGTTGCTCAACTTTGACGATCGCCAGCGACTCTAAGGATTCGCCCAGTAAATAACCTGTGTCCGATCGCTCAAGCCTTGCCTTTTTGTGAATCACATAGCGCACGGCTATTGGTTTGATTTTTCTTTTCATAGGAACTCATTTTGAATGATGTGGATGTTGTCGATCGTGCTAGGAGAAAAGGGTGACGATCGTTACAGGTGACACGAGCCAATGCGATCGAAAAAACTACGACACCAATCTACCCGCAAGAATCCCAAGGCTGCCTTGGATGCAGAAAAGCCAAACATTTCTGGCAGCAAGGGAAATTGACCCTCGCGATTATTGAGATTAATGGATAAATTAGTTGCCGAAACCCAATGTCCTGACACGCGCCACTCCACCCGATCGGCAAATTGGTAGTAGAGTCGGTAACTGACATTCCTCTCGCCACCTAAACTAACCCAGATGCGCCGTTGGATGCTGAAGCCAAAGCGATCCCCACTGGAATTGACCCACAGTTGGTCGATCGCCCCTAAGTCTTCACAGGTCATTTGGGCAATATCTTCAAGCTTTAACTTGTCCTGCGGATTCCGTCCCACCAACTGAAGTAGCAAAATCTTGGTCTCCCGATTGGCTTCCCGCCAATTCCCGGCAGCCAAGAGTAGGCGCAGTCTCGTGTAGCTTGCTTGCACTGCTTGATTGGGATGCTTCAGCAGTGTGTCCGTAGCCAAAATCGGCTCCGGGGGCAAAATGCTCTGGCGACGATACTGGGGGGGCACCGATGGCGGCGGCTGGATAGGCTTGGGGGATTGCAGATCCCGCAGCACCTCTTGGGCGGAGGGATAGCGGAGACGCACCACACTCTGGATCAGCCGGTCTAGAACGCGCCCCAAATCGTCACTGACTGGGTTGCTTCCCAGATAGTCTCGCCACATAAAGGTACTTTCACTGACATCAAACAAGTCGAACGGCTCGACCTGGGTGAGTAAGTGTAGACACATGATCCCCAAGCTGTACAAATCGCTGGCAAATACCGCCTTGCCAAAACTTTGCTCTGGAGCGGCATACCCCGCACTGCCGATCGAAGTGCCTGTCTTAGCCAGAGCCGTGCTGCTGGCATACTTGGCGGCTCCAAAGTCTACTAGCACCAGTTTGTGATCGATGCGTCGCCGAATCACATTCTCTGGCTTCAGATCTCGGTGGATCACCTGCCCCTCATGAATAAATTGCAGCACAGGTAACAAATCATCCAGCAGGCTGCGAATTTCGCCATCGCTAAAGGCTCCGCGTGTCGCTGATTCCTCTGCCAGGTTTTCGCCATCAATGTATTCTTGAACGAGGTACTGGCGCTGATCCTGTTCGCACCGAGCCAGGAGAGCGGGGATCTGGGGATGTTGCCCCAATTGGTCAAGGCGCAGGGCTTCTTCCTGAAAGAGTTGAGCCGCTTTTTGGGTAATGGTTTGGCTTTGTCCCAGCAGGAAAAATTGTTTGATGACGCAATAGGGTTGGGAGGGTTTGAGGTAGTCTACGGCTAGGAAGGTTCGCCCAAAACCACCTTGGGCGATCGGCCGCACAGCACAGTACCGCTCTCCCAACAGCAACCTTGACCCACAACGCTGACAAAATTTGGCTCCGTCAGGATTCTGTGGGGTTTTGCAGTCGGGGTTGAGGCAATAGCTCATGGCAGATAGACCGAAGTATTGCCTCTATTCTGTGCCATCCTTCCAGAAGTGATGAAGTGGGTAGGGACAGAGTTAAGGACTTTTACATCATCCAGGGTTACTGATTTCCCAATACGGGTTCCAGCAAGGGTTCAACCCTGGTCATCCCCGTGGCATCAACCCAGGTAATCGAGGTAATGCGTCGATCGCGGGCTGCTTGGCGAATTGCCTCTGGCGTTTGATGGCTACCTAGCTCTACTTCAACTCTGACAACTTTAGGGGTGGAGCGCAATTGCTGGGCATGGGCAAAGGCGGCGGCGTAGGCTTGCTCTGTTTCCGGGACAACTAGCCAATCACTGGTGGGAGTGCGATCGGGTAATTTTCCTGTTGGTAATAAAACATGGTGCAGATCCTCTAGATTGAGGCAAAATCCGATGCCGGGGCAAGATTGTCCCTGGGGATGGTAGAGTCCAGGCAGTTGGTCATAGCGTCCCCCTTGTCCGACGACACGATGTCCGGCTGCGCCATCACTGATGACCTCAAACACGATCCCCGTGTAGTAATCAAAGGTTTGGATCAGGCTGAGATCGAGGAGCAAATGGGCTGGGGCGGGAGAGTCACCGCCGATCGCAAAGGTTTCGCCCACCAGTTCCACCAAGGATTTGAGATTGTTCAAGGAGTCTTGCTGAGCGCTAGTTAAGTCCAGGTTAGACACACGTTCTAGCACATCGGCAGGATGACCGCGCAGGCTCAGCAACAGCAATGCCAATTGGCGCAGGTCTCGGGTGAGGGGTAAGGTTTCTAGGGCAATCTGATCCAGATGGGCAATGGCTTTGCGAACCGCATTGCGGAGGGTGGCAGGAAAGGGCGAGAGGAGCGATCGAGTCAACCCTGCTTCTCCCAAGATCACATGCCAAACGGATTGACGCTTCCCTTCAAAAGCTGTCCCTTGGTCTGCCTCCTCTGGGTCTAATCTCAAGCTGTGGAGGCAATCTGCCAGTAGCAGCAACACTTCTGCATCTGCCCTCAATCCTCCTGCCCCCAGCAATTCCACCCCTGCTTGATAGAATTCTTGCTGGCGACTATGGCTGCCCCGGGCAGCGCGACGGAAAACATTGGCATTGTAGTAAAGCCGCTGGGGGTAGGTCATTCCTGCCATGCGGGTGACGGCGGCGCGGGCGATCGAAGCCGTCAGTTCCGGTCGCAGTCCCAGCATTTCATCGTCGATCGTCTGGAGTTGAATGACAGTGGACTGGTCGATCGCGCCTCCCGCCATGAGGGTGTCTAGTCGTTCCAGGGTAGAGGTGATAATGCGGTGATAGCCCCAGCGTCGCCAAACCTGTTGCAGCCGTTCCTCGATCCACTGCTTTTGAGCAACGTCAAGCGGCAGTAAATCCCTGGCTCCGGTGGGAGGTTGATAAACCATGAAACCCATGCTTTGTTGAGAACAGCCATAGCTTAGCAGCAAGCGAGGCAGGATTTATTTCTTCTTGCCAAACAAGCCACCAAATAAACCGCCGCCACCGGATTTGGGATCTCCTGGCTTAGCTTTTCCGGGTGGGGTAGAATTGGTCGCTTTCGGGTCTGGTTTCTTTTGCGTCGCACCAGAGGCTTGCCCAGATCTCTTTTCCACTCGTTGTTTACCGTCTAAGGCGATTGGGTCTTCGGGGTTGAATTTCAAGGCGCGATCGAAGGAAATCCCCGCCAGCTTGACATTGCCCTGCATTAAGTAAATCTTGCCTTCCAAACTGTGACAGCGGCTGTATTTGGGGTCAATTTGCAGTGCATCTCGCAGTTCCAAGGTGGCTTTGGCAAACTGATTTTTGGCGATTAAATCTTCGGCGCGTTTGCAATATTGTTCTACGAGGGCCGATCGGGATGTGCCCCCTACGGAACCGCCGGTTAGGGGGCCTGTACTTCCCGCCGTGTTTTGAGAGCCTGTACCAGCGGTTTGAGAAGAGGTGCTGGTCGCCAGAGGTTTTGTGCCCATCCGAATTTCCTCCCCTTTACCTGCCTTCCGCATTAGGTAAATCAGGTTAAGTTCACTAATCTGGGCTGTTAACTCGATCGCTTGGTCGATCGCTTGATATTGTTGCTCCGCAAGTTGGCTTATGGCACTTTTGTAGGAACTATCTACATCACTCGCTCTGGACAACTGTTTTGCCAGTTCGCTGTAGACTTCCAAGGAATCTTGCATCCGCAGGGCTTGTTGTCCTTTGAGCTTAATCAACACGCTATATTCAATCCGCTCTTTTTCTTGGGAGAGCTTTTCATAGGCTGGATTCACCAGTTTAGACAGCACTTCGTTAGCCTGCTGCTTGTGGGTGGTGCTTTCAGTTCCAAGACTGTCAGGATGAAGTCCCTTGGCAATTCTTAAATACCGCTTACGGATATCTTTGAATTCCGCATCAACGGGAACCCCCAGAATTGCGTGGTGATCCGTAAAGTCCAACTTGAATAACCCGCGATCGATCTGGAATGACATGGTGGTCGTCCCACTTGCTGTAATTTAGATTCTCTCTAGTGTACTGTGTGAAACCCATAAAGCATCCGTGTCTTGGGCCCTAATTACCTATTGTTAACCCACATTGGTAGATTAACCAGGTAGATCTACTGACGTGGCCCACGCGGACAGGGGGGGAGTCGTCACCAATGCTGCACTCAGGGCTTGGTGAATTTGCCCATTGGTGGCCAAAATTCGTCCTGAATTCAGGAGAAAGGGGCTGCGATCGTAGGCCGTAATCTGTCCCCCAGCTTCCGCAACTAGCACCACTCCCGCCGCAATGTCCCAGGGAGAAAGCCCCCGCTCCCAGTAACCATCTAACCGACCGCAAGCGACGTGGGCCAGGTCGAGGGCAGCGGCCCCGCCCCGCCGTACCCCTTGAGTCAAATGAGTCAGGTGGCAGAACTCGGCATAGTTATTGTCAGCCGTTTCATGGCGATCGTAGGCAAAGCCCGTGACTAACAGACTTTTGCTGAGTTCTGTGGTTTGAGACACCCGAATGGGGCGGCGATTGCGGGTCGCCCCAAGTCCTGTGGCGGCACGAAATAGTTCGTTGCGGAAGGGGTCAAAAATCGCCCCGACTTGGGGAACTCCTGCAATGAGCAAACCGACAGACACGGCTGCAACGGGGTACTGATGGGCGTAGTTGGTGGTGCCATCCAGGGGATCGATCGCCCACAGATACTCCCCGGAGAGATCCCCCGATCGGCCGGACTCCTCCGCCAAGATGCCATGGGTCGGCACATGGCGATGCAGCACGGCTAAAACCGCAGCTTCCGCAGCTTTATCCGCCTCTGTCACCAAGTCTCCAGGTCGTCCTTTTTCTTGCACATCCTCTAACTTGCCCACGTAGTCTTGCAAAACAGTTCCCGCAGCCAAAGCTGCTTCGGTGGCGATGTCTAGGAAAATTTGGAGTTGATCGGGGGAGGGCATAGGGTAGAGGGGTAGAGGGGGGAAAGGGT
>JARCMD010000119.1 GCA_030248885.1 Leptolyngbyaceae cyanobacterium MP9P1.79
TAGCATCTTCCAATAAAAACTGCTTTGGTATGCGATTCGGATGGGGATACAATGCTTGTCCACAAAATTTATAAAGTTTCGGTCAAGTTTGTCACTAAGTCACTAATTTTGCCGGAAACGTTCGTCTCCCTCTGATCAATGGGTTAACTAGACGTTTCAGGTGTTGCACTCTACCTCAGCCAGGCTTTGCCATCATTACTGAGGGGATTTTTTGTGAAAATAGAGTTTAAAATTAGGCTCTTACGCTATTTGAAGCTAAGAAATCCAGAAACAGGATTTACACTCATTGAGTTGTTGGTGGTGATTGTGATCATTGGGGTTTTAGCTGCGGTCTCCCTCCCCTCTTTTTTGGGTCAGGCGGCTAAAGCTCAACAGTCCACTGCCAAAGTTTATGTAGGTTCTATGAACCGAGCGCAGCAATCGTACTATTTAGAAAACACAGCATTCTCACCCACTGTAGATTTCCTAGGTTTGGGAATTCCAACTCAAACGAAGACCTACGAGTTTGCGATCGACATCAATACCACTGGTACAGATATCTTTGTCTTAGGACACGGTAAATCGCTGCAACCCCACCTTAAGCCCTATGTAGGTATGGTAGGACTGATTACTGTCGCTGGTGATGGGGTGCCCATTATGCCAGCCATCTTGTGTGAAACCGATCAGTCAAGGGTGGGTTTAGCGCCTACTCCAGTTTATGGAACTGTCCTGATTTGTGGTGCCAACTCCCGTGCGATCGATAAATAAGTCCTGAATTTAATAAAACCTCTACCAAAACTCCGAATTTTTCAAGTATCCAGAAATGAGTCTAGAAGACTTCTAACTTGAATAATAGTGTAGGGCGATCGTCAACCTGTATACTTAAGGGCGATGTGCGGTCAATAGGGAGTATGGGGTTGTGCAATCAATGATTTTAGCCATTGGGATGACACTCCTGGTCAGGTTGCAGAGGATGGCGCAGCGGTTTGTCCGATCGCTCACAATCTGGGTGTTGTTGGGATCGGCTCTGCTGCTGTCCGGTTGCGTCAAATACGATGTGGGCATTCACATTGACAGTCCCAATCAGGGCGAAATTGTACAGCGCATTCAGCTAGGGGAGCGGCTCACCTCCTTCAGCAGCACTACGGCTGATCAGTGGCTAGGAACGCTAGAGCGTCGGGCTAAGCAACTTCACGGTAAAACCCGGCGATCGAATCAGGAGATAGTCGTCACGATTCCCTTCACAGATGGCTCTGATTTAGCAACGAAGTTTAACGAATTTTTTAATCCCATCTCCCAACGCAAGACTAATGGCAAACCTGGGGCGGGTGGTTTTGCCGATTTACCTGATTTGAAATCTCACCTGACGCTAACCCAGAGTAACTTTTTGCTGTTGGTGCGCGATCGGTTGCGTTACGACATTGACCTCCGTCCCTTGGGGGTCATCGCTGCCAATGGCAATGTTTTGGTTAGCCCTGGCTCCTTGCTTGACCTGAAACTTCACCTCACTACGCCGTGGGGGGCGAGTAGTGTAGATGCAGCAAACATCCACCAACGGGGACAGCGTATCGCTTGGGTTCTCAAACCTAGCGAACTGAATCACCTAGAAGCCACCTTCTGGCTCCCCAGTCCCCTCGGTTTAGGGACGTTGTTGATTGTTCTTTTAGTGGCAGGTGGGCTGTATTGGCGGGGGCGATCGGTGCTACCTGCGATCGTTTCCTCATCCCCCTCCATTCCTGAAGCTCAATCGATTAGCCATCAATAATCCCCTCTTGACGAGGTTTCTGTAACTGAAACGCGGTGTAGCGACCCTATAAGTTTGCAGAAACCTTTGACGATGGTATTGGAGTTTAGAATTTACATTTTTGAGAAATCTTCTATTTCTCGAAAATGTTGGTAATGGTCAGATCCCAAAAGGGGAGAGGGGAGAGGGGCTGGGGGATGAGGGCAGACTTTAAGTTACACATCGCCTTACAGATTAGTAGCAGTAAGTGAGCAGCACTAAAAACTCAAAACTAAAAACTAAACACAGTCCCCCTAACTGATCAGAAACTTCTGCAAAGCTGCACTAATGGCTTACCTCAGAGCATGAGTTAAGTTTTTTATCCTGTAAGCTGTAATACTTGACCAGATGCCTCTTTACTCCTAGCATCAAGCGTGAAAAGACAATCATCTAGCTTTTAGCTGAAGGAGATAGTATGAAAAGGCTTGGAGCATTACTGTTGGTTGGGATTTCTAGTTTGTCGTTGTCTGCGATCGCCCAGAATGCGCTGAAAAAAGGACAGGACTTGGTGGCTCCCCTACGTCAAGGAGGCCACGTTATTTTGATTCGCCATGCAGCCAGTAATAAAAGTCAGGAAGATGCCGCGAAGGTTGACCTGAATAACTGCAATACCCAACGGAATCTGTCCCGTGAGGGCAGAATCGACGCTCGCCAGATTGGTCAGGGAATCGATACCCTACAAATTCCGGTTGGCAAGGTTTTCTCCAGTCCCTTTTGCCGCGCCATGGATACAGGCCGCCTGGCCTTTTCTCGGGTTGAACCCTCTCGGTCGTTGAATTATGTCACCAACTCTAGCGCAGACGAGAAAAAAGCGGCCTCAATGCTGAAGCCATTGCTGTCCAACCTGCCCGCCACCGGAACGAATACCATTCTGATTTCCCACAGCACCAATATCAAAGCAACCTTGGGGTTTGTTCCTGAAGAGGGAGAAGCTCTGATCTTTAAGCCAGAAGGGAATAGCAAGTACGAACTTCTGGGCCGGATTCGCGCCCAGGAGTGGAGCAGCATGACACCCTAGACGATTTCTGAGACTATTTTTATCTGGGTCTGAAGTTCTTGCTTTGAAACCCCTTATGAAAGCTCCTACTTCCTCGTGATCTTGGGGAGGTAGGGGCTTCTCGATCGCTACCAACTATATTGCTTGTTGGTCAGTGCGATCGAACCGCTGAGCTATGTCAATTGTGCTCTACTGGGCAACTTGGGTAATGGGTTCAACGATTAGGTCTGACATCCAGTGGCGAATCAACTCGTTTACTTGGTCTGGAACTTCGTCATGGGGGCAGTGTCCTGCCCGCAGAAAATATTCTGTTAACTGAGAATAGTGCTGCTGAAACTTGAGCGATCGAGTCTGGGCGCTAATCCAGGGGTCAGCTTCGCCCCACAACAACAGCAATGGGCACTGCATTTGTTTCAACAACACATCCACTTTTTCACCTTGAGGATTGCTGAACATGGAAGCGAACACCTCTGCTGCACCAGGATCACAGGACGGGCGGTAGATTTCGTCTACAAGCTGGTCTGTGATCGCACTCTGATCTAAATAGACCTTTTGCAAGGTTTGGCGAATCACCCAGGGCTGACGGAGGTATTGAAACAATATAAACTTAGCCCATGGTTGGCGAAATAGCCCTCGCATAAAGCTGCCAAACATCTCGCGGATTGGATCAGGCTTGGGAGGCTCAACTTGAATCTCGGTAAAGGGGCCGGCGCTGTTGAGTAGCACCAATCCGGCGACAGATTCAGGGCGCTGAGCAGCAACACACAGGCAGGTATACCCACCCAGGGAGTTCCCTACCAGCACGACAGGTTGGCCAATCACAGTGGTGATGAAGTCGTGGAGTTGGTCGCGCCATAGGTCACCGCCGTAGGTCAAATTTGGTTTCGCCGATCGTCCAAAGCCCAGAAGATCGATCGCCCACACCTCAAAGTCCGATCGCAACCCAGCTATGGTTTTGCGCCAATGGTCTGTGGATGCCCCAAAACCGTGGACTAGCAGCAACGGAGGGCGCTGGCTGTGAGATTCACCAATCTTGACGTAGTAGACAGCCTGATCGCGCCAAGACCAGTAGGTGCCAGGAAGCGGAGCGGTGGAGAGAACTGAAGCAGTCTGCATAACTCAAGCAGAAAATGAAGGATATTTGTTAACTATTGTATCGTTCTCTCAGGATCTCTGGGCTGGTTTTGCTTTGCTATGGGTTCGTCTTGGCTCAAGAATATAAAATTCCCACTACCTAGGAATTGATTTAGCTACAATCCCTCTTGGACATACTTTCTCAATGCAACTGTTTAAAGCGACTGGTAACTACTCAGCCTACCCTCACCCTAAATCCCTCTCCCTGGGGAGAGGGACTTCAATCCGGCTCCCCTTCCCCCACTGGGAGAAGGGGCTGGGGGATGAGGGCGGCTCGACATTGAGTTAGCAGCCTGAGTAGTTACAGCGACTGATTCAGTGGGCACTTCAATGGTGATTACAAATGGTGATTACAGTGACAACAAGTACAGTAACAAGACCCGTCCTGTGGTTCAGTGTCATCCTCTGCTCGCTGGCCTTGACGGGATGTATGAATCCGGCGCGATCGGACAATGATCTTAACCCCAACTCATCCACTGCTTCGATCGCTCGCCCCAATGTCCAAGCTACCCCTATTCAAACTCTCCAACAACGCCCTGACCTCAACAATCCGGTTTACCTCGAAGGTGAAGTCGGGCAGCAAGCTCCATTTGTGGGTTCCAGAGCCTACGAACTGCGGGACGCTACGGGCACCATCTGGGTTGTGACTAAAGCTAAGCCAATGCGATCGGGGAGTCGTGTTTTAGTCAAGGGGCAACCCCGCTACCAAACTGTTGCCAGTGGGGGACAACAAACTCAGGAGCTTTACCTGGACGCGCAGGAACAGTGGACAGAGGAAACAAAATAGCGATGACTGATAGTGCGGATGAGATGAAGTACGAAGTGGAGGTGGCGATCGCCATCTTGCACCGTGATGGACAATTTCTGATGCAATTACGGGACGACATTCCCACGATCGCCCACCCTGGTCACTGGGGCTTCTTTGGGGGACACATCGAACTCGGTGAAACCCCAGAAATCGCGCTGCGTCGAGAACTGCTAGAGGAAATTGGCTATGCCGTCACTGACGTGACTAAACTCGGCCGCTATCCCGGACTTAAAGCCATGCGCCACGTTTTCCACGCTCCCCTTACCGTTGACCTGACATGTCTTGTTTTACGAGAAGGGTGGGATCTGGCTCTCCTAACTCCCACGGATATTCAACGCGGATATCACTACTCAACTCGAGCAGGTCAGACCAAACCCTTAGTTGAAGCCGCACAAAAGATTCTCTTGGAGTTTATCGGCTTAGGGGAAACATCGACTTTTAAGTAAGAATACTTCGGACAGTTGTTATGGAGGTGCTGGAAACCCTGTTGTACAGCCACTATAGACCCTCACTGTTCGGCTGAGCGCTCACGTCGAAGCCTAAATCTCTCTCCCAAGAGGAGAGAGGGACTTCAATCCGGCTCCCCTTCTCCCGTTCTGGGAGAAGGGGTTGGGGGATGAGGGCTAGCGATCGCAAAGGGGAATGTAGGAGCAAAGTATATTCTTCGAGAAGCAGGCTACGACAGCTAAGCTTTGGAATTGGTCAAAAATTACTGCCTGAATGCTTTGCCTATGCAGGGGTAAAATCTTTCTCAGAAATCTCCTGGGTATACAGCTTAGTCTGGGTTCCGACCCAACCCGACCCTTGGGGGTGATCCCCCAAACCCCCTTCTGGATGACGAGACGCTTCCCCCAGACCCCCTCCGAAAGGCTTAATTGTGGGAGGAAGAAAGCGCTTCGCTTTGCCGGGGATGCAAGGGTCGTAACGATAAGAGATCGATCGCACCTCTATTCCAGTTTCGATCATGTCGGCACCCGCTTCAGAAGTCGCAGATTAATCAATGACCATCTGGATAAGGTGGGCAGAGCAAAGGTTGCCCATCTTGTAAGTTTTGAGCCACGATTTGTGTTGCTAAAAGTTCCTAAACCTTACTATTTGCCCTTCAGTCTTATTCAAGGCTTTAAAGATGCACTGGCACTTCTCAGGATTACCCCCAATCCTGGTGAGGTGGGGGGCAGGAGATAGCCATCTTGGAAAGGGGCACCCACGAACGGATCATCCACTAAATTGAGATGACTATCGAGATTCAGGTAGTTGGCAAGGGGCGCAAGGTGGGCGGCGGCTGTGTTGGTCAAGGTGCTATCTGAGGAACAGTTCAACAAAATCTTTAATCCATAGGACTGGGCAGTGTGAATCATGCGCCGCGCTTCACTGAGTCCGCCACAGCGCATTAAGTTAATTGTGATGCCATGCACCCGATCGCCTAAGGACACAATATCTTCAGGGGTGTTGCAACCTTCGTCTACGAAAATTGGTACAGGAGAGGTGCGGTAAAGCTGGGACAATTCATCCTTATATCCCTTGGCGATCGGTTGCTCTAGGTAACTCACGCCTTGCTCAGCCAACCAATAGCTCATTTCGATCGCATCCTGCACGGCCCAGCCCCCATCGGCATCAACGCTCACCTGCGTAATTTGGGGAGCCGCTGTGCGAACCGCCACGAACATGGCTTGGTCTGCGGCAATGCCAGCCGGACTGCCAAGTTTCACCTTGAGGGCGTGGATTTCTCGCCGAGGCGAGTTGACGGTGCCGCGCCCCAGCCATGCCTTCACCCGCTCCTGGGCTGCTTCTGGGGAACTGATGCCGATCGTGACAGCATTGGGACAAATTCGATCGCGATCCAAACCCCAGACTTGCCACAGGGGTAAGCCGACTCGCTTGCCTAGCCAATCCTGGAGGGCAATATCCACCGCCGCCCTGGCTGCCGCTGGCACCTGGGTTTCCACCAACATGCGATCGATCCGCTGTCGTTCTAAGGGACTTAAGGAGCGGAGCAGAAATGCCATCTTTTGCAGGGAGCGGGCGATCGTCTGGGTGGATTGGCGACCCTCTCCGAGCGCGATCGGGGAAGCCTCTCCCCAGCCTTCGATCCCTTCATCCTCGATCCGTATCCAAATATTCGTTGTTTCCCCAGTGATGCCCTGATGGGTTCTCAAGGGAATGCGTTGATGTACCGTAAACGTCTGCACCTGAATTTGCATGATGAACAGAAAATGTGCGAAAGACTGGATTCATGGATAACTGCATCGTATGCTGGCATTCATTAGATGGATTTGTATAGATAGTGCATATAGGTCAATCGATGAAAAAAATTCAATGGAAGTTTATTTTGGCAGGATTGCTGCTAATCTTGCCGCTGGCAGGATGTGTAACTGATGTGCCTGCACCCTCGTCATCCTCAGCCGGAACAGCCAACAGCCAACAAAGCCGCTTAGACACGGTTCTCAAGCGCGGCAAGCTAATTTGTGGCGTGAGTGGCGAGTTGCCGGGGTTCAGCTTTGTCGAGCCTGATGGCAAATATTCTGGGTTGGATGTAGATGTGTGCCGATCGATCGCCGCCGCCCTGTTCGACAATCCAGATGCAGTGGAATTTCGCAAACTAAGTGCCAAACAGCGGTTTCCAGCCGTGCAATCGGGGGAAGTGGATATTCTGAGCCGCAACACTACCTTCACCGTTCAGCGCAACACCGAACTCAATCTAGACTTTGCTCCCGTTATTTTCTATGACGGACAGGGACTAATGGTGCGAAAAGATAGCACTCTCAATACCTTGGCAAGCCTCAAAAACCGCTCTATCTGCGTGCAATCGGGCACTACGACTGAGCAGAACTTGGCAGACCAGATGCGGCAGCGTAATATTCCCTACACTTCCGTTGTCTTTGATGATGTCAATATTACCTTTGGTGCTTATACCGAGGGTCGGTGCGATGCCATTACTGCCGATCGCTCTGCCCTAGTTTCCCGGCGCTCCTCTTTTCAAAAGCCAGATGACCACATCGTTTTGCCCGATTTGCTCTCCAAGGAACCCCTAGCTCCTGCGGTTTCCAGTGGTGATCCCCGGTGGAGTAATGTGGTGAAATGGACAATTTACACGCTGATTAATGCTGAGGAGTTGAACATTGATTCTAAGAACGTGACGCAATTCGCCACTAGCAATGATCCCGTGGTGAAACGCTTCCTGGGGGGGGAGGGCAATTTTGGCAAAAAGATGGGCATTCCCAACGACTTTGCTGCCCGGATTATCAAGCATGTAGGCAACTATGGTGAGGTGTACGATCGCAACTTGGGGAAACAGACCAAACTCAAGCTCGATCGGGGACTCAACAACCTCTGGAACAAAGGCGGCATCCTCTACTCCCCACCCTTTCGCTAGTTCTTAGTGCAGGCTGGCAGAATAGGTGGGCAGCACTCAAACCTCAAACCTCAAAACGTAAAGTGCTAACCTGCCCTCATCCCCCAGCCCCTTCTCCCAGTGGGAGAAGGGGAGCCGGATTGAAGTCCCTCTCCATAGGGAGAGGGATTTAGGGTGAGGGTAGGCTGAGTAGTTACCTCAAAACTCAAACCTCAAAACTCAAAGCTGCACCACCCCTTTCCCCCACATCTACTACCCCATGCCCAAATTCTGGCGAATTGCCCTTCAAGGTCTGTTGCTCGTCCTCGTTGTGGGGACGATCGCCCTGCTGTGGCACAACCTGACCGCTAATTTGCAGCAACAATCCAGCCAGACCACCCGGCTGGGATTCGACTTTCTGCGGGAAGAGGCCAAGTTTAATATTGGGGAAGCAGCCATTCCCTATCAGCCTTCTGATTCCTACGGCCGTGCCATCTTAGTTGGGCTATTGAATTCCCTGAAGGTGATTGCGGTGGGGATCGTGTTGGCAACAACCTTGGGAGTCACGGCGGGGATCGCTCGGCTCTCGAATAATTGGTTGCTCCAAAAAATTGCTCTATTCTACGTAGAAGTTCTCCGCAATATTCCTTTGTTGCTGCAATTGTTTTTCTGGTACTTCGCCTTTTTCCTCAGCTTCCCCAAAGTTGAGCAGCGGCTGCAACTTCCAGGAGCGATTTATTTAACCAAAAGCGGCATTTGGCTACCGTGGTTGCAGGCAACCTCGGCCACGGGCACTTGGTTGATTTGCTGGATTATTGGTGGAGTAGGGGCAGGCTTCATCCTCTATCGACAACGGCAGACTTTGCGTCCTTGGACAGTCCTACAAGCGGGGGCAGCGATCGTCGCCCTTAGCCTGTTGGCCCTGCTGATCACCCATGGTTTGCCGCTGCAATTCGATGTGCCCCAGGTGATCGACAATTTCCAGATTCAAGGCGGGCTAAAGCTTTCCCCTGAGTTTGCCGCGATCACCACGGGGTTAAGCGTCTACACTGGCACGTTCATTGCCGAAGTGGTGCGATCGGGCATTCAGGCGGTTCCCAGAGGGCAATGGGAAGCGGCCCAGTCCCTCGGACTTTCGCCCAACGTCGTCATGGGCACCGTCATTTTTCCCCAGGCACTCCGCACAATTTTGCCGCCCCTGTCCAACCAATATTTGAACCTGGCCAAAAACTCTAGCCTCGCGGTTGCCGTGGGCTACCCCGATGTCTACTCCATTTCAGACAGTATGAACAGCCAAACCGGTCGTCCAGTGGAAGCCATGCTCGTGATTATCGTGACCTATTTAACAATTAGTTTGACCCTTTCGGTCTTAATTAATCTGTACAACCGTAGCGTCCAAATTGTGGAGCGCTGAACCCATGTCTCAACTGCCTTTGTCCCAGTCCGAAGCGCCACCCGCCCCGATCGCCCTCAATGGTGTGGCGTGGATGCGGCAAAACCTGTTCAATTCCTGGTTCAACAGTGTGCTGACGGGGATTTGTCTGGTCTTGATTTATCTAGGAGTTCGAGGAGCAATCACTTGGCTGTCCCAGGCGCAATGGCAGGTGTTGCAGGTTAATCTTAAGTTGTTCTTCGTGGGATTTTATCCCCCGGAATTGGTATGGCGGTTGTGGTTGATCCCCGCCTTAGTTGCAGGGCTAGGCGGACTATCGGGAAGCCCGTTTGCTCCAACTTCAAAGCGGGGACTTCAAGGAATTGCGATCGGCTTTCTGCTGTTTGGTGTCCTGGTTCTGGCGCTTCCCCTATCCTGGTCTTCCCGCCTCTGGCTTCTGGGGATCAGTCTGCTGGCTGCAATTGGATTTGGCACAGGACAAAAGATCCCCGCTCTTGCATCCTGGTTGCCGTGGCTTTGGGTACTGTCCTTTCCGGTTGTGCTGTGGCTAATTGGCGGTGGATTGGGGCTGAAATCCGTCGAGAGTAGTATGTGGACAGGGCTGCTACTGACCCTACTCCTAGCTGTGGTGAGCATTTTTCTGGCGTTCCCGTTAGGCGTGTTGTTGGATCTGGGACGACGGAGCGATTTACCTGTGGTTCGATCGCTCAGCACCCTTTACATTGAAATCGTGCGCGGCTTACCCCTGATTGGGATTCTGTTCATCGCCCAGGTGATGCTTCCCCTGTTTCTGCCCCAACGCATCCGCCCCGATCCCCTGATTCGCGCCATTGCGGGATTGGTGATTTTCAGTGCGGCATATCTAGCAGAAGTGATGCGGGGTGGTTTGCAATCGATCCCCAAGGGACAAGGGGAAGCGGCCAAAGCTTTGGGACTCAGTTCACCCTTGACCATGCTGCTGATCGTGTTGCCCCAGGCACTCCGCAATGTGTTGCCTGCGATCGTCGGTCAGTTTATTTCCCTGTTTAAAGATACTTCACTCCTGGCTATTTTCTCCCTGGTTGAGTTAACCGGTGTGTCGCGATCGGTGCTTGCCCAACCTGAGTTCCAAGGACGCTACGCCGAAGTTTACCTATTTGCAGGGGCGCTTTACTGGGTCTTCTGTTACTCCATGTCCCAAGCCAGTCGGCGCTTAGAGCGATCGGGAGCCAGTAGACGGTGACATTAGTGCAGCTTCAGTTAGGTGGATTGTTTTGAGTTTTGAGTTTTGAGTGCTACCCACTTACTTATGTCAGCCTGCGGTAGTATCACCCATCGTTGCCAAGTCTGATGTATTGCAGCCTTCGCCCGACGCATACTACGAACGGCTCTCCCGACTTGTCGGTGAAAAGAGTATCTCTCGATACTCTTTTCACTCCTGTAAAAATTCCAGAGTGTTAAGGACTCTTGCTGATAAGTGACACTTATCAGCAAGAGTCCAGGAGAGATCTACGAACTTGATAAGGTGGGTTCTTAGAAGATTTCTGAGAAAGATATGAATGCTGTAGGGACAAAGCATCCGGCAAATAAGCCCTTGAATCAACAGAAGGTCATTGCCCGGATGCTAAGTGCAAAGCACACGCTACGCGAACGCCCTTCCGGTGCCTGGTATAAATTTTTCTGGAAATCTCCTTAATTGTCATAGCCCTACGTTTAGCAGCCTCCCATCTACCCAAATGTCACAGGACACAACCATGTCAGACTTACCGCCCGTTCTCATCGCTGAAAATGTCCACAAATGGTACGGCAAATTCCATGCTCTGCGGGGAGTGTCGCTCACGGTGGACAAGGGAGAAGTGGTCGTATTGATGGGGCCATCGGGATCGGGCAAATCCACCTTTATTCGGACGTTCAATGCCTTAGAGGATTATCAGAAAGGACGGATTGAAGTCGATGGCACCGTCTTGGCGCACGACCTGCGGAATGTGGATGTGGTGCGGCGCGAGGTGGGCATGGTGTTTCAGCAATTCAACCTGTTTCCTCACCTGACCGTGCTGCAAAATGTGACCTTGGCTCCGCGCTGGGTGCGACGCTGGACGCAAGCTAAGGCAGAGGAGGTCGCCCTACAATTGCTAGAACAGGTGGGCATTGAGGAGCAGGCGCAGAAATACCCTGGACAACTTTCGGGTGGGCAACAGCAGCGGGTGGCGATCGCCCGTGCCTTGGCGATGCAGCCCAAAATTATGCTGTTCGATGAGCCGACCTCTGCCCTTGACCCAGAAATGGTGCGGGAAGTATTGGATGCGATGCGATCGTTGGCTCAATCTGGCATGACAATGGTGGTGGTTACTCACGAAGTCGGATTCGCCAAGGAAGTTGCCGATCGTATTATTCTGATGGATGCTGGCACCTTGGTTGAAGAAGCGACTCCCACGAACTTTTTTCAAAACCCCCAAGCCGATCGCACCCGCCAATTTCTCTCCCAAATTCTGTAGCCCATCCTGAAATCCCATCCATGCGAAGAACTATAGTTTGGGCTGTCTTCAAAATTTTAACGTTATGATTCATCGCCTAAAACGAGTGTTATCCCGCCTCAAACTGCCCCGCATTCAATTAGCGAGTTTCTTTGCCGTCATCCTCCTAGGTTTAGTTTGCCTCGGTAGTTTGCTTGTCACCCCTAGGGAACCCGGAAACGCAACCACCCCTGATCCCCCAGTATGGGTGGCGTTGAATCAGGCTGACATGACTTCCCCGATCGCCGCTAACGATCCCTACCGCATGTTGATTGCGCCTTGTAAAACAGACAAAGAGGCCCATAGTGAGACAGCGATCCCCACCCAGGTCTTGGCTGCTCAAACGAAGCAAGCCCGTAGCGCCGCTTATGTCCCCCGGCAAGCCATCGCCCCTGCTTCTCCCACGAATTATGGCTTCCGCTACACCCAGGATATCTACGGCAACCCGCTGACCAATGAGCCGATTATTGTGCTGCACGAAACCGTGGGATCAGCCAGCAGCGCCCTTAACCTGTTTCGGACTCCCCACCCCCGCGATGAAGACCAGGTGAGTTACCACAGCTTGATCGCCGCAGATGGCACCATCATCTACGTTGTGCCGCCTGACTACAGAGCCTTTGGAGCCGGCAACTCTGCCTTTAGGGGGTCCAAGGGTGATGAAGCAGTGAAGACTAATCCCAAGTTTTCATCCTCTGTGAACAATTTTGCTTACCACATTTCTCTAGAAACCCCACCTGATGGCGCAAATAACAATCGGGGGCACAGGGGTTACACGACTGCTCAGTACAAATCCCTGGGTTGGCTAGTTGCAAGAACTGGGGTGTCCGATGCCAGAATTACCAGACACAAAGTTGTCGATCGTTCCAATTCCAGAAGCGATCCCCGCACCTTTAATCAGCAAAAGTTTCTGAAGAGTCTCCGCAGCTACCCCCGTGTGGATGCGATCGGGTTGAAATGTGCCGTGCTACCCCAAAATCTCAAGCCTGCACAACATCGCAAACCCAATGCCAACTCCGGCGGCAATGGTGTAGGACAGTAAGTCTAACCAATGCCAGAGGTCACTTCAGTTTTGGCAACTTAAGCTGAAATTAAAGATAGCTTAAACGGGTTAAAATGACGATGCAAAACCCCTATGTAGTGCTGCTATTAGTGGGCATTTTGGTGTTAATGATTCTTTCTCCTTTTGCTGGGTTAGCAACATTAATGATGATGTTATTCATCAGTGCAATTGTGTTAGCTGTACAGACATTGATTCAAATTTTGTTAGTTGGCGATCGGACTGACGCTCAATAGATTTAGAGTAGGGGCGAAGCATTGGGCCGATCGCCTCTGTAAATGTCCAAAAATCCTTGCCCCAATGCTTCGCACTCAGCGTAAAGCCACACAACCCAGAATGATAAGGGCAAAGAGGATGAGGGCCCTTTGGATTTAATCCCAAAAGGCAAAGCGATTATCCTGGAAGGCTGAAGCGATGCTATGTCCCGGAAGGGCGAAGCATTGGGGCGGTCACCTTTGTGAGCATTGAAGATCGTTTACCCAATGCTTCACCCCTACAGGGAAACTATTTTATGTTATTGAATCCCCGATCGTAAGTCAGTGCTATTCCATTAAAGATGGCTCTGATAGGGGTTGGTGAGTTTGCCTAACTGTTGGGTAAGCAAGCTGAGGAATAGACCCACATCGGTTACTACACCCACAGATTCGATCGAGCCACGATCGCTCAGCTTGGTCACCACCGCTGGATTAATGTCCACACACACCATCTTTACTCCCGCCGGGGTCATATTGCCCACACCGATCGAGTGCAGCATCGACGACAGCATCAGAATCAGGTCAGCCCCTTGGATCAGGTGAGCATAGTCGGCTTGGGCTTCCAGCAGATCCATTTCGGTGTCAGGCAGGGGCCCGTCGTCGCGGATTGAGCCAGCGAGGGAAAACGGCACATTATGACGAACGCACTCGTAGAGTACGCCACTGGTGAGGACTCCTTGCTCCACCGCTTGAGCGATACCGCCACAGCGCCGAATCGTGTTGATTACCTTCAGGTGGTGGCGGTGACCGCCTTGGACAGAGACTCCACGCTTCATATCCATGCCCAGGGAAGTGCCCATAATGGCTTGCTCAATGTCGTGGACGGCGATCGCATTGCCGCCCAGCAACGCCTGCACATAACCTTCCCGAATCAGCTTCGCCAAATGTTCGCCGCCGCCGGTGTGAATCACCACGGGCCCCGCTGTCACAACCACCTTGCCGCCCTGATCCCGAATCTGACGCAATTCCCAAGCAATTTGCTCGACCACCAGTTCCACCCGGCGTTCACTGGAAACCCCCGATCCCATGAAGCTAAACTCTTGGGTGTTGCGCTGTTCCCGTGATTCCACCTTCCGCACCGTGCGGATGCCCTCCACACCAACAACGACTCGATCGTCCACCTGCAAATCTCGCAGCAACTTACACTCTGCCATCAGCCCTTGGGGAGTCTGCGCCACCACGATCGCCGCATCCATTCGCTGCGCCTGCACCTTCACCCACTGATCCTGGACGCGCACCTCTGTTGGATAAATCGTGGTTCCATAAAAATCTTCGGGAGCTACACCTGTCTGAACACAGACCTCTAGGTGAACGTCGCAAATCTCTTGGGGTGGCGGTACAGCACCCAAGTCGATGAGTTGCACCATAATCAATTCCATGATTTCGTGGGAGGGCGCAGACACCTTCACATCTGCGGCCGAGGTGCTTTGCCGCTGCTCTCCCAGGTTGAAGTTCAGCACCTGAAAGCTGCCTCCCGCTTCCACCACTACATCCAGCGCTTGATTGATTAACCCAGAATCCAACAGGTGACCTTCCAAGCGAATGGTGCGGCTCTCGACAGCGGCGATCGCCCTCACCTCAGACACCACTGGCTCCGTCACCCGCAGAGTGAGACATTTCGCCGCGCCCCCCGCTTTCAGAAACTCGGTCAGGGGCGTTTCCACAATTTGAAACCCAACCTGGGTGAGACGCTGGCGCAACTCATCACTCACTTTGTTGACAATAACGATCGATCCCACGTTGACAGCATTACAGGCGAAGTTGACTGCATCCAGTTCGCCGATCGCAATTCGCTTCGCCCCTGGCACCCGCATTTCAATCAAGCGATTGGAGTAACCATCAAAGGCAGGCGGGTAGTAGAGCAAGTAGCCATCTTGCAGAGGACAAAAACACGTATCCAGGTGATAGAAGCGCTCATCCATTAGCCGCAAGGACAGCACCTCTGTATCCAACCATTCTGCCAAATAGGGGTGGGAATCCAGCTCAGAGCGAAAGCCATACCCCGCCCACAGCCAGCGCCCTTCCCGATCGAACAGAGCATCTCCCGCCCCTTCAAAGGGTAAATCTTTCGGCAACTCGTAGACCGTGAAGTCTTTTTCCAAGAACCACTCCTTGAAGAAGGGTTCTTCGCCCTGCCGTTCTTTGTGGTAAAAGCGACTCAGAACCACCGTTTTGCCCAACACCAACCCTGCGTTAGCCGTGAACACCATATCTGGCACTCCTTTCTGGGGAGTTACGAGATCCACAATGGCGTGTTCCTTCAGCACATGAAAGAGTTGCTGCCACTGCTCTGCGGCGCGATCCTGGGATGATTTGTGAATATTTCCTTCCATCCACGGATTGATTACATAATCCACATCGTAGTGATCAGGAGGGCACATTAAGAAACGCATTGAGGAGTTCATGGTAGATGTCAGGGTAAATTGAGGACGGGTGCAGTTAGATTTAGATAGTTTGTCAGAATAGGTGATGTGCAACTTTCCCGAACCGCCCTCACCCCAACCCCTCTCCCAAAAGGGGAGAGGGGCTAAGACTCAGATCGGCTCCCCTTCTCCCAGTGGGAGAAGGGCGGGGGGATGAGGGCAGACTTTAAGTTGCACATCACCTAAAACTATGGTTAAGAAACTAGGGGTGCGAATCAAACGTGTAGAGGTAAGAAAAACATTAACGTTCTATTCTATTACGCTCTAGTCCTCAGAGTGCCAATCCCCAAAATGATTGGGAAGGAAAAGAAGTAGGGCGATCGATCCCGTTAGTAATTTTATGAAAACCAGTTCCTGCTAGGATCTAGGGCGTGAATGGGCCATGGGCGAGAACTGAAACAGGATTGCTCAGATCCCGGTAGTCAATAACTGAACCCCAATAACTAAATGGTAAGACGAGTTGTCGGTAAGCAATGGCAGCAGTGGCAAGCGATCGGGCTACTGAGTTTGGCTCTGGGCAGTGGAATCGGCTGGGGCGCATCTCAGCCAGTGTTTGCTCAGTCTATCCTTCCACAACTGGCTCAGAATCCTGGGGCCGAGCAATGGTTCAACCAGGGGCTACAATTTATTCAAGCTGGGAAAGTAACCGAGGCTGTGGCCGCTTTTCGCCAAGCCACCCGCCTTAATCCCGCAATGGCCGTTGCCCACTACAATCTGGGGCTGGCGCTCCGGCAGCAGGGCAAGCTCCAACTTGCCGCCGATGCATTTTATCAAGCTGCCCAAGTTGATCCCCAATTTGCCCTGGCCTTTGCCAATTTGGGGGCGGCGCTGCTGGAGGGCAATAACCTGGAGCAAGCGGGGGCTTATTTGCAACGGGCGATCGAACTCAACCCCAGCCTCGGCTTAGCCCACTACAATCTAGGGCTAGTTCTAGAGCAGCAGGGAAACTTAGAACGCGCTACAAATTCCTTCCAGACAGCGAAAAGGCTCAGTCCCCAAGCGTCTGAACCCGCCTATCACCTGGGTTTGATTTACCTGAAGCAAAACCGCATTCAGGAAGCCACGGAGGAATTTCGTCAAGCCATCAAAATTACCCCGAAATACCCGGAAGCTCAATACAGTCTCGGATCTATTTTATTTAACCAAGGTGATTTTGCTGGGGCCCTCACGGCGTTTCGGCAATCTGCCCAGTCCAATTCCAACTACGCCAATGCCTACTACGGCGCAGGACTAACCTTTTTACGGCAAGGGCTTTATAAAGATGCCCTGCAAGTGTTGCAGTATGCCAAAGAGCTATATGCCCTGCAAGGAAATACGGAATGGGCCGCAAAGGCAGACCAGCAACTCCAACGGGCACGAACCCAAGCGAAATAGCAGCTAGATGGCTTGAAGTATTTGTTTGAGCAGACTAAGAGTGTTCATCTAAGTTCATGCTCAAATAGCAGCACATCTAGAGAAATATGCAACCATCAGAATCAAAAATTGCATTACTGATTGACGCGGATAATGCCCCTGCACTGAAGATTAATGCAATCCTATCTGAGATTGCCAAATATGGAGTCGCCAGTATCCGTAGAGCTTATGGGAATTGGAAGAATCCTACTTTGAAAGGTTGGGAGGATTGTTTGCATGAGAATGCTATTCGGCCCGTACAGCAGTTTGACTATACAAAGGGAAAGAATGCAGCAGATGCAGCTTTGATCATTGATGCAATGGACTTGCTATATACCCAAAAGTTGGATGCTTTCGCAATTGTTTCAAGTGACTGTGATTTTACGCCATTAATCACGCGGATTTTGACTAATGGGTTACGAGTCTATGGGTTCGGAGAGAAGAAAACACCCTTGCCTTTTATCAAAGCCTGTTCAGTATTTTTACATCTGGAGACTATTGATCAAACGGTTGACCCCGAAATCTCAAAAGTTGCTGCAAGTGTTAAGAAACCGGGTAAGGAATTGAAACAGGACACACAACTAATGAATCTACTCAGAGGTGCCGTCTCTAGTACTCAACATGATGATGGGTGGTCAAGTTTAGGCGAGGTTGGCGCACATATCAGAAATCAGGCATCGTTTGAATCACGCAACTACGGATATGCCAAATTAAGCGGTATGTTTGAGGCAATCGACTTATTTGAGATTCAGAGAAAAAACAACTTGGTCTGCGTGAGAAACAAGCAAAAGGACAATACTGCTCAAAAGACATAGCGATTAACTCATGCTTACTTCAGCTTCAGTTTTAGGAGTTTCAGCCAGTTCTGTCATCGTGACTTGGCGTTGTTGATCTAGGGCTTCCAGATAGCGTCGTTCGTCATAAAAAAGTTGGTGAAACTTGAGAGCTTCCGCGTTTAGTTCTGCATATAACTGTTCAATTTGTAGCTCTGACGGTTCCTGGCTCTCGTTTTGGTTCAGGAATTTTTCTAGGCAAGTGATAATTGAGTTAATAGTTTGCTCCGACCAAACCTTTACTAAATGGCGACAGCGTTTTTCAGAACTAATCCGCTCTAGACTGGCAGCGGCTACCCGCATATCCAGAGTCGGTCTAGAGATATCCAGTTTAGTTTTTTCATTCAATTCCAAAATATGCATGACTTGGGACATTTTTTGAGGAAAGTCGGTGAAGCGATCGTGTAACTGGGCTAATAAATCTGGGGTGAATGCATTCCGATCGCCTCGCTGTTCCCCCATCCGCTGCTCCTCCTGTTCCTCAATTGCTAAAATTTGTTGCCATAGAAATCGATGGTGGGAAAGGCTAAACTCCAGATCCCGTTGTTTCAGCGTTTCCACGACCTCAGGGCGGTAGCTGGGACAATGCACGTAAATGCTCAATAGCTGCGCTTCAGCCGCTTCCCTGAGGGTATAGTCCCCCGGCTTTTCCCACTTCTGGGCCCGCCCGTGCCAGCGTTGTCCCTTTACTTGGGTACGCAGGTCAGTTTCCAGTTGCAGCGCTACCCGCGCCTCGCCTTGGCTTAGAAGTTGGGCGCAGTGATGGATGTAGTGGGTTCGCAGGGGCGCGTTGGGGAGATTGCCCAAGAGTTTGACGATCGCCTGCACCCCTTGCTGAAATTGGTCAGCTTGCTTCAGGTCTTGTCCCTGGAGCGCTTGTTGAATTTGCCAGTCTAGCCACAGGGGAGCGTGGGCTAGCACCTCCTGGTAATCAGCCGCAGTCCGGGTTTTGAGAAATTCATCGGGGTCTTTTCCTTGGGGCAAATTGAGAATGCGGAGGCTGACCTGTCCCTGGTAGGCTAGGGCGGCAACTTCCCCGATCGCCCGCTCTGCTGCCTTGGTTCCCGCTGCATCGCCGTCAAAGTTGAACACAATGTTTTTGGACTCGGTGTAGCGCAGCAATTGCCTGACCTGAGCGACACTCAACGCCGTCCCCATTGATGCCACCACATTGGTGATCCCCGCCGCATGGAGCGCGATCGTGTCAAAATATCCCTCCACCACGATCGCCTGGTCTTGTTTGGCAATTTGTGTCCGAGCCTTATCTAGGGCGAACAATGTTTTACCCTTGTCAAACAAATCTGTTTCAGGAGAATTGAGGTACTTGGGCTGTTCATCTCCTAGGGATCTGCCGCCATAGCCAATCACCCGCCCCTGTAAGTCATGGATAGGAATGATCAGCCGATCGCGGAACCGATCGTAGTAGCCCGCCCCACCCTTACGCGGCACAATCAACCCCGCCTGCTCCACCAGTTCCACCGGATAATACTTTTGCTCCACCAAATACCCATGGAGCGTCTCCCAGCCAGGGGGAGCATAGCCAATTTGAAACTGCTGAATCGTTTCCTGACTCAACTGGCGGCTGTGTTGCAAATATTCGAGAGCCGCTTTGCCCGCCGCTTGACGCAGAGCATGTTCAAAAAAGCGCGTCGTGAGTGCCAGAATTTCGTAGAGTTGCTCCCTGACCGATAGCTGACGCTGTAATTCCTGCCGCTGCTCTGGTTCCAGGGTCTTCACTGGCACCTGGTAACGCTGAGCCAGATCCAGCACCACATCCCCAAAGGATTCCTTCCCCAGTTCCATCAGGAACTTGATCGCATTGCCCCCCGCACCGCAACTAAAGCAATAGTAAAACTGCTTGCTAGGACTGACGCTAAAACTGGGAGATTTGTCGTCGTGGAAGGGACACAACCCCACAAAATCCTTCCCCTGCTTCCGCAACACCACATGCTCAGATACCACATCCACAATGTCGGTACGTTGCTTGACTTCTTCAACAGTGTCGGGGTGCAAACGAGGGGTGCTCATACTTCTAACCAGTTTTATATTGCCTTAACCTCTGAGCGCTTTGGAAAATTGAATTTCCGATCGCCTCACATCTTGGAACAGATCCGCATCTTCCATGTGAAATGCACAAATATCACAATACTGTCGTCCCATTCGTCCTGAAAAATAGGCATGAATTTCTTCAAGCGTATCTGAGTTATCAGTCTGTGTTGACAACATCAAATCGCCAAGATTATCGTAAATCAACAAATACTTATAGTTGAGTTCTCTAAACAGTTCAAAAACGAGCAGATTGTTGTCATTTTGCTGAGCCAAAAAGAATGGATCATACTCAAAAAACACAATTGGCTTTGCACTCACCAGAAAGTCGATCGCTCCCCGCAAGATTTTGCAATCGAAACCATCCGTATCAATTTTGATCATCTTAGACACCAAGAAGCTAGGTCGTTCCTGCAAAACATCAGATAGCCTTTCAATTTTGATCATCACGTCTGATGTTTGATCTAAACTCGCTTGATTGGCATCTTGATTGATGTGAGCAGTCCCACCATCTCGACTAATCAAACTTTTGATCTCCAACGTTGATTCACCCACATAACACTTGGCAAGCTCAACATCTGTGAATAGAGCTTTGTTGCCTTCTAAAATTGGATAAAATTGCTCATCTCCCTCAATACAAAGGATGGGAAAATAAACCTCCTTTCTCAGCAGGGCGATCGAATCTCCAATATTTGCCCCCACATCAATAAACCTTAAATCCTCATATTTTTGCTTAGCATGTCTAGCAATTCTCACTAAATTCAGAGAGTAATAAGGATACTTCTTAAGAATAAATGGTAATTGGTGGGAAAGCGGAATTGATAGGGGAAAGCCTCCAACACTATAGGTAACAAGTGGGTCATTGAAACTCTCAACCATCACTGTGAGTAGTCGATTAAAAATTTTCGTCTTGAATCTATCCATGGGACTATTGACTGATGCATTTAGAACTTGCCCATGTATAGTCTGAGCAAAGTCATGCATTAGTGTTTTTTGCGGTTCTTTCATTGTTTGGAGGAGAAAATTTTATGAGATTTCATACCTACGTCGCGCTTCTCTAATTAGCCTTCCCTAATCTATTAGCTTTCTTTAAGAAAGGCTCATTTCTGAGCCATAACATTTAAAGGATTCCACATTAAGGTGTTTCTTAATCTTGCACTATAGATAAAAGAGGTTGAGTGGGTTTTGCCTAGAGAAATGAAAGCTTCTATAATCGAACAATTAACTCATGATTAACTGTTGAAACCTATGCGTCATAACTCCGTCTCTACACTCCATTGACAGTTGGCAAATACACAACCGTAATCCATACCTTCATACAGTGAAAACTCAGAACCCCTGTCAGTAATTGTAAACTTACAAGCACCTTCTATTAGATCAAACATTTGAACGTTAGGAACAGAGACAGCTAGCATGAATGTGTATTGTCCAGGAGTCAAAAGGTTTTTAGGCAGCATAACTTTAGCGACGAAGCTATCCTCTCGTATCCTCGAAATCAGTTTGCTTAATAAGACTTCACTCGTGAAAATTTTGCGATCGTATTGATCCGTCAGCACGATCGCCAGAACGACATCACTGTTAAATCGATTGACGTTGTAATGTATTTCCAATTGAACTTGTTCGTCATGACCAAATTCTGAAGTAGAAAGACCAGCAACATTCGTAGTAATCGCCTTACCAATATAAATATCTTTTCCTGAGCAATCTAAGTTCAACGCAATAAATTGATTGCTCTCCCCAAAAGTGACTTTCTGCATATAGGCTGCAATGACTTCTTTGATGTCTCCTTGCTCTGAAATTTGTCCTTTTTCTAACAGAATTCCTTGATTACATAGCTTGGCGATGGTACCCATTTGATGACTCACAAAAACTACCGTTCTGCCTTCAGAACTTACATCTTTCATCTTCCCCAAACACCGTTGTTGAAACTTGCTATCGCCCACCGCTAGGACTTCATCAACAATTAAAATTTCGGGTTCTAAATGAGCCGCAACCGCAAATGCAAGGCGAACATACATCCCTGATGAATAGCGTTTAACAGGTGTATCCAAGAATTTTTCTATTTCTGCAAACTCGACGATTTGATCGAATTTCGACCTAATCTCCACCCTACTCATGCCAAGAATAGCACCATTGAGATAAATGTTTTCCCGCCCGCTGAGTTCCTGGTGAAAGCCTGTGCCCACTTCTAAAAGACTGGCGACCCGACCTTTAATTGCAATAGAACCCGCTGTTGGTTCTGTGATTCGGCTCAAAATTTTGAGTAGGGTAGATTTTCCTGCCCCATTATGGCCAATAATCCCAATCCGATCGCCCTGTTTAATTTCAAATGACACATCTTTAAGTGCCCAAAATACTTCTTGGTCTCGACTAATCTTGTTTTCACCAAGCGGTTGCAGCAACGTTTGCCTTAGATTAGTTGCAGCTTGTACGATCGAATCTTGCAACGTTTTATAAGCCTGTCGTTGACGACCGATCGCATATTGTTTACTTAAATTATTAACTCGAATTGCCGTATCAGACATAATTAAAAGCTCTACCTCAACGACATCGTTAGTTAATTAATCAACGTGACTTCCTAACATTGACGCTAAACCATATCAGCAAATGCGGAAGTATTAGACACCGATCATCAACACCACTTCTATAAGTGCCATTAAAAGGGTGTGATCAAAAGTGATGGCGATGTTTTTTCAAAAATCCTGCAAGGTATCATGCATGTCAATAACGACATGGACAAGAGTATGCCCTGAATTGGGAAAATGATAATCACTTGCGATCATCTCAAACTCTCAACCCAAGCATCTTCGCATGGGGTTTTCAGGGATTGTTTTGATTTAAGACATTTGGTAATTATATTCTCAACACCACGCTTTTCTGTAAGGCTGTCTTGAATTCCATAAGAGGCTATTTGAAAAGCTAACCCCCACCAAATTTTTCCTAGTCGAAACGTTAGAAACAATACCTTGTAGATTTATCTAAACTTTTGTGACTTTTCAAGGAACTAGTAGGGAGAATGATGGGTTGAATGTGAATTGAGTAACTATCCTCTCTTTTTTGCCTCCTTGCAAGTCCTTTTGTCCTCCTCGTGAGGAAATTAAGACTTGGTGACAATCACAAAATTGAAGTAGAGTATGAGGCTAATCTCTAGCTAAGTACGATGAGGGAGATAATACTCCTTAAGCTAGATGAAAAGTGGGTGAAAATACTCGTAAAGCTTCACTGAATCTTAATTTGCAAGGATTAATGTAGAGATGAGAGTATGCCTCGACCTATGAAGAATTCAATAAATTCTACTCATACCATCAACATCAGTTTCTGATTCATTAAGCGAGATAGCTATGAAGGGTGGCAGGCAAGAACTAAGTTTAAGAGTAAATCTATCAGATTACAAACAGGAAAATTGCCACAGTGGTGGTTCCTCCGCACTCCATCCTACTGGTATTAAATCTACTAATGTCAGACCTACTGATAATGTCAGACCTACCGATATCAGAAGCGTTTGTCAGTTTCAACTGGAGCAATTAGCAGCCCAGTTGCCGACGATCGCCCTCTTGCTGGTTTACCGAGATGAAGAGAGAAGCCAGCCCCAGTCGGTGAGTTACTACGCCCGTCAACCATCTAGCTGTGACTCGCTTATTTTGTATTGCCTGGAAGCAGAAAGGCAACTGGTGGATGGATTAGCCCCGTTGCAAGTCAGTGAGTTAGCGGCAGTTGGGAAAGACTATGGCTACATCTGCCCCCTAAGTTCTAACAGGGTAGAGTACTTGCTTCTGTGTACCTACGGGTCACTCTCTACAAATCAAATCTATCAAATTGAACGCTACGCTCAACTACTGTCCTATGGACTGATAAGCCATCAAGAGCGCTGTCATCAACGGGCTAAGATCCAGCTTCTGGAGCATGTGCTGCAACGCACCGAGCATCAGCTTCGTAATCCTTTGGCAGTGATTAATCTATATGCCGAAAACTTGCGGTTGCAACTGCCCCAAGGCATTCTGCAAGAACAGGTGGAACTCATTCAGAAAACGGCTGGCGACATGAGTAACCACCTCTCCAGTCTAATTTCCTGTGGGCAACAGGGAAATCTGCGGATTGGTTTGCATGACCTGAAAGAGATTTGGGTCGAAAGTATCCAGGATCTTCAACCCTGGCTCCAGGAAAAGGAGTTGCAGGTTCATTACCCCGAATCAACGGTAATGTTGGCGATCGATCGCTGGCAAATGAAGCAGGTACTCAGCAATCTGCTAAACAATGCGATTCACTTTAGTCCATTGCGAGGAACAATTACCTGTACCTGGCAACAGTTCGGGCAGGAGGTGTTGATCGAAATTGCTGATCAGGGGGTTGGGTTGTCTGAGGCAGATTTGCAACAGGCCTTCACGCCCTTTTACTCTCGTCGTCCGGGAGGAACAGGGTTGGGATTGTCCATTGCCAAAAAAATTATTCTGGATCATCAGGGACATCTGTGGGCAAAAAATATTCCTGAGGCTGGGGCCCAGTTTTCATTTACTCTACCCCGCCTAAAAGCTTGTTCCTGAGAGGGCGGTTTTAAGAAAGCTGCGTTAAACACTGAAACTGTTCTTTTGTAAAACTTTTTTGGATCAATTCCTCCTGCTTCTGTTGGCTGACGCTTTGACTTGGGAAAACTTTTGCTAGTAGTTAGGAATTCTAAGGCGAGACTCTTAAGGTGGATAAAAATATGATTTCAACCCAATCCATCTCTGTGCTTTTAGTGGATGATGAGCCTTGCTTCCGTAAGGGTTTACAGACGCTGTTAGGGTTTTACAGCACGAATGGTGAGTTAGGCTTTGAGGTTGTGGGAGAAGCGACTTCTGTAGAGCAGGCTTTAAAGGTGGCTGTAGAGCAACGTCCTGCTCTGATTTTGCTGGATTTGGAGTTGCCCCAAGGAGATGGCATTGGGGTTCTGTTGCGCCTTGCAGAGTTGTCCTATCGAGGTAAGGTCATTGTGCTGTCGGGGCATCGAGAGGATGAGTGGGTGTTTCGAGCGATGCAGGCTGGGGCCTGTGGGTATATTTTTAAGGACTGTGTGGCAACCCAACTCTACGAAGCCATCAAGATTGTGATCAATAATGAAATTTATCTGGCTCCTGATGTGGCAACGCGCTTTTTTCGCCTGTTCCATTTCTATGCAGGGCATTCTCTCCAAGCTCAGCACGCGATTTACTTGACGGAGCGAGAGCGGGAAGTGCTGCATTGGCTGGTTCAGGGAGCGTCTAATGAACATATTGCTAGCCATCTCTACATTACGATCGCTACGGTCAAGGCTCACTTGACGGCAATTTTTGAGAAGCTGAAGGTGACCAGTCGCACTCAGGCGATCGTCAAAGCCCTCAAGCTTGGCTTAGTCTGTGCCTGATGATGGGTTCATCAGTTGTCTCTTACTCCTAATCAATCTCTATCCACTAATTAGTAACTGATGAGCAATTATCTAGCGATCGCTACAGTCACCGCGACCCTGCAACGACTTTTACAGAGTTCGATTCAGGCTGATGTGGATGGCTCCAGGGTGACAACCCTGCGTCCTGACAAGCTCGGCAGCAGTGGAACTCCTGAAGCCGGAGTAAATCTCTATCTCTACGATATTTTGTTGAATATTGCTCGCCGTAACAGCGATATTGCCGGCCGCTACCACGAGCAGGGTTCAGCAAAACGTCCCCATTCCGCCGTAGACCTTTACTACTTGGTCAGTTGCTATGGCAATGACAATGAACTCGAACCTCAGCGCTTGTTGGGAAGTGTGATTCGTACCTTCACCACCTATCCCACGATTACCCCTGAGATGGTGCGGGAGGCGATCGTTGATCCTGTTTACAACTACTTATCTGAGTCCAATGTCGCCGATCAGCCTGAACCGCTTTCCGTCTCCTGCATTGACTTGGGGATCGAAGACTTATCCCGGATTTGGTCGGTCTTTTTTCAGACCCCCTACATTCTGACCACGGCCTACAAAATTAGTGTGGTGACGATCGAAAGTGACATTATGCCTAAGAAGTCCTTGCCTGTTCGCAATATTCAACAGCGTCTGATCCCCAATCAACCACTGATTGAAAAACTCATGGCGGTTCAGGAAGGGGACGCTTCCCAGTGGCGCACAGAACCAGGACAGTTGTTCGTGTCCACCAGCACGGTTATTATTCGGGGCAAGCAATTGCGAGATGAGGTCACCCAGGTGCGGGTGGGAGAGGCAAAGGTGGTTGTCCAAGAGGTCAGCCCTAATCAAATCAATCTGTCTCTAGCTTCTGTGCCGGTTGAGGCGCTACAGGCAGGGGCGCAAAGCCTCCAGGTCATCCATCCCAATCGCGGCAGTGAGTCTAATGTGATGGCGTTTGTGTTGCTGCCAGTGCTGATGGATGTGGCGGTGAGCCATGTGGAAGCGGAGAGCAGTGAGGGGCGATCGGCTGAGGTGACTGTGCAAGTTAGCCCCAGGGTCGGAAAATCCCAGCGGGTCGTTCTCATACTCAATGAAGCCTCGCTGGATAATCCAGAAGCGTACACGTTTACTGTTCTACCTCCAGAGGACAGTAGTGCCACTCTATCGACAATCATTACAGGGGTTAAACCTGGTAGTTATTTAGTGCGACTCCAGGTGGATGGAGCGGAAAGTTTGCTGGCAGTGGATATGGATAGCGACAGTCCTACCTTTGACCAATACACGGGGCCAATTTTGCACATTTCATAGGGGGCATGTCTCAGCTTAAAAGCGAGGGGTTCAGACGGGGAGCAAGGTTTGGGAGATTGGCCAGCGAGAGCGATTTTTGTTGATGACTACAGAGGAATTGGGTAGCTAGTTCCGCAGAGAGGGGCGGGCTGAATAGGTAGCCTTGAATTTCTGTGCAGTGGAGCGATCGGAGCAAGTCTAGCTGGGTCTGGGTTTCCACTCCCTCTACCACAACCGTTAAATTGAGTCCACGTCCCAGAGTCAGGATGGCACTGATGATAGCGGCATCTTCTGAGCCAGCAGCCAAATCCTTGACGAAGGATTGATCGGTCTTGAGGGTGTGTAGGGGAAATTTCTTTAAGTATGCTAAAGAGGAATAACCAGAGCCAAAGTCGTCCATGGCAATTTGCACTCCCATTTTCCGGAGGCTTTGCAGCATATCACTAGCAAACGTCACGTTCTGCATCACCATGGTTTCGGTGATTTCTAGCTCTAAATATTGCGGGTCTAACCCTGTGTCTGCCAATGCTTTGGCAACTTGCTCAACGAGGTTGGGTTGCTGGAATTGGCGGGCTGAGAGATTGACAGAGATGCGGAGTTTGGGAAGTCCCTGGTCTTGCCAGAGTTTGTTTTGGGCGCAGGCGGTTTGCAGAATCCACTCCCCGATCGGCACAATCAGTCCGTTTTCTTCAGCTAAGGGAATGAACGTTCCTGGGGAAATGAGACCGATTTCTGGGTGTTGCCAACGCACCAAGGCTTCCACACAGCCGACCTGGTGGGTGTGAATATTGACTTGAGGTTGGTAGTGGACAACAAATTCCCGGCGCGCCAGGGCGTGGTGCAGTCGGTTTTCCAAAGCTAGTAGCTCTGAGGCTTGGAAGTTGATGTCTGGGGTGTAGAGTTGATAGCTATTGCGTCCCTGTTCCTTGACTCGATATAGGGCGGCATCGGCGTGTTTCAACAGGGTTGGGACATCTTTGCCATGGTGCGGATAGAGGGCAATGCCAATGCTGCTGGTGATATAAAGCTCGTGTCCTTCTAGGTGAAATGCGGGTTTGAGCGCACTCAAAATGCGCTGGGCGATCGTCGTCACATCGTCTAACTCAATAATATCTGGCAGGAGCAATGTAAACTCATCGCCGCCCCACCGAGCCACCAAATCTCCCTCGCGGAGGCAATCAGTCAACCGTTCAGCAACGTATTGCAGAAGTTGATCTCCGATCGCATGTCCTAGAGTGTCATTGATCGTTTTGAAGCGGTCTAAATCCAAAAACAGAACAGCTAGCATTTGTTGATGACGACGGGCGCTGCTGATGGCGGCGGGGAGCCGATCGCTGAACTGCACTCGGTTGGGTAAGCCTGTCAGCAAGTCGTGGTGGGCCTGGTAGCGAATGGTTGCCTCGGCGATCTCGCGCTTCAGGGCCCCGCCAATGCTGGCAGCCATGGCAATTAAAATTGACTTTTCGCTTTTGAACCAGTGGCGATCGGGACGGGAATCATCAAACCCCACCCAGCCCCAAAACTGGTCATCGATCAACAGAGGCACCATCAGTAGAGAGAAAATCCCATAGTGTTGCAACATTCCTTGGCTAGCTAGGGGAAATTCGTCCACTGTGGCACTGACCGAAATTCCCTTGGCTAGGGTGTCATACCAGTAGCATTCAGGAGCGGCGGCGGCATCTGGGTCATTGGGTTGCAGAGTTTTGAGACTGGTGTAAATTTGCTCCTGCACATCGGGGCGCTTGAGCAGGGGCGCGATCGGGGGGCGAGTCCATTCAAATCGCATCTGGACAGGCACTTTACCCGAACCCAGGAGGGAAAGATTTTCGTAGATGTAGACGCGATCGACATTGGCGGCAATTCCCAGAGTGGCGAGGGCTTGGCCGATCGCCTGATCACAGTGGGGATTTGTCAGCAGATAGTGGGTTGCCTCCGCCACACCCTGCAACAACTGATCTCGCTTGTGGAGTTCAGCTTCGGCTTGCTTCCGCACGGTGATATCTTCCACTGTGCCCTCGTAGCCCACAAGTTGCCCGCTGGAGTCTCTGATGGTGCGCGCATTTTCCGAGATCCAAATCACCACTCCATCCTTGCGATAGATTTGAGACTCGAAGCTCCTCACGGCATCCTGTGATCGCAGCAGTTCCCGAAACTCGGTGCGGCGATCGGGATCAACGTATAACTGGTGTTCAATGTCCGTCAGAGTGTTCATCAACTCATCTGGAGAGCCATAACCATAGATCTTCGCCAGCATTGGATTGGCGGCTAAATAGTGCCCCTCTGCTGAGGTTTGAAAAATCCCCTCGACTGCATTTTCAAAAATGCTGCGATATTTTTGCTCCTCTCGGCGCAGAGCAACTTCAACCCTGCGCCGCTCATGCATTTCGATCGACAGCGACACAAAATCTGCCATTGAACTCGCAAAGTTCTGCTCTTCTAAGGTCCACTGGCGGGGGGAACAGGTTTGCTCATGACACACAACGCCAATGGTTTGCCCGGCGCGACGAATGGGGGCAGCCAGGAGAGAGGTAATACCCAGAGGCCGCAAGTAGTCCGTCAGAAAGTCTTTGGTGCGGGGATCGATGCAGGCATCATGGGCGGCGATCGTCCGGTCTTCCTCTAAGGCGGTGAAGTAAGCAGGATGATCAGCAATGGCGATCGTTAGCCCATTCAAATGCACTCCAGTGTTCTGCTGGAATAAATCAGCACAGAGAATGTCAGTCCGGGCAGCGTTGTAAAGCCACACACTGGCATTTACTTTCAACGTGTGGGCAGCCGCTTCTGTCACATCTCGCAGGGCGGCGTTCAAATCACCTCGGTTAGTCGCTTGCTTTCTGGCAAGTTCCACCAGCACCTTGTTTTGCTGCCGGAGTTGTCTCTCACTGTCTCGCAACGCTTTGGCAGATTGGCGATTGGATTGGTGAGGAGGTTCGAGGCGTTCTGGAGAATTCAACGTTTTGACAAGTTCTAACGGGTTCAACATTTCACTGGGAGCAGACCGCTGGCGAGATGACCTGTGGATTTTTAATTTTGAGATATATTAAGTATGGGCAGTCTGGTATCATACCTTGACCCCAAGCCTAATGCTTAACTAGCTGAGGGGTTCTAGGGATTAAGCAAGGAAATTAAGTTCCAGCGATCGATTCTGTAGCTAGGAAAGATCCGCGTCTTTGAGGCAGAGCAGATCTAGTAGAAGGCATTTGACAAGGGATGATGCAACCCTACCCAATCCAAGACCCTCAGCGTGCCCGATCGCAAACCTTCAACCCTAGGGTGAGAATGCCATGAGAAATATGCTGCCCCACTTCAGCACTTTCCCAGGGTGTTGTCATAAGAGCAATTTCAGCCTTGAGGAAGCTGATCACTCCAGATTGACGAATAGATAAATGGTTAAGGGGTTTCACCCATTGTTGTCACTCATTAGCGAATACTCATTGGCAAATATTTAACAAACCCCTATTTCACCCCAAATTGCTGCTGAGTCTATGTCAAAGGATATAGATGCTTTCTGACCTAAAGCTAAAGATTACCCAACCCCTAGAAAATACAGACGCGAAGTGTTGATGGAAACCAATTCTTTAATATAAGCTTAAGAACCATAAACTTTTAGCAACAAATCACACAAAATCACACCATATCCCTGCTGATTTGGGTAATAAATTGGGTCGAGTTGCGACGCTAAGGAGATTTCCAGAGAAGGTTATACCAGGAACCATCAGGACGAAGTATCCGGGCAATGACCTTCTGGTTAATTCCAGGGCTGATCTGCCGGAGTCCAAGTGCAAAACACACGCTACGCGAACGCCCCTACAGCGGTAGCGTTTTCCCAAAAATCTCCTAAATAATCTTAAAAGGAGAGTTCTTAAACATAAAAATCGTAGGGTCAGAGCATCGCTCTGACCCTACGCATGTGATATTTAGCGGCAGGATTTGATCGCGTCTCAGGTCACCTACTTGGGGCCTAACCCGATCGCCCCAGCATAAACACCCTGATCGCCCAACTCATCTTCAATTCTGAGCAGACGATTGTATTTGGCAACCCGTTCACTGCGGCAGAGGGAACCCGTTTTAATTTGTCCTGCACGGGTCGCGACAGCTAGGTCGGCGATCGTGGTGTCTTCAGTTTCACCGGAGCGATGACTAATGACCGAGCGATAGCCATTGCGGGTGGCGAGGTCGATCGTTTCCAGGGTTTCGGTCAGGGAGCCGATTTGATTGAGCTTGATCAGAATCGAGTTGGCAACCTGCTGCTCAATCCCTTGCTTCAAGCGAATGGGGTTGGTGACAAATAAATCATCGCCGACCAGTTGCACCCGCTGACCCAGTTTTTGGGTGAGCAAGTGCCAATGTTGCCAGTCATCTTCGTGCAGCCCATCTTCGATGGAGATAATGGGGTAGCGATCGACCAAACCTGCCAGATAGTCCACCAATTCTGCGGGGGAATGGGAGGCACCATCGTAGGTATATTGTCCATCGCGATAGAATTCACTGGCGGCGACATCCAAGGCTAAGGCGACTTGCTCTCCGGGTTTATACCCTGCTTTTTCGATCGCGATTAACAACAAGTCCAAGGCAGCTTGGTTGGATTCCAGGTTAGGCGCGAATCCGCCCTCATCGCCGACTCCCGTCAGCAGCCCTTTGTCCTTCAACACCTTGCTCAGAGCGGCAAAGATTTCGGCTCCCCAACGCAGGGCTTCCCGAAAGGTGGGTGCGCCGATCGGGACAATCATAAACTCTTGAATATCGACATTGTTGTCGGCGTGCGCGCCGCCATTGATCACGTTCATCAATGGCACAGGTAGCAGGTTTGCCAGAGGTCCGCCCAAATATCGATATAGGGGAAGATCTAGGGCTTTGGCGCTGGCTTTAGCGACGGCTAGGGAGACAGCCAGAATCGAATTTGCCCCTAACCTGACTTTGTTGGGAGTGCCGTCTAGCTCAATCATGGTGCGATCGATCCAGATTTGATCTACGGCATTTAGCCCTAAGAGCTTGGGAGCAATTTCTTCTTCTACATTTTGGACGGCTTTGAGGACTCCCTTACCGCCATAGCGCTGGGGATCGTCGTCTCGCAATTCATGGGCTTCAAAGCTGCCGGTGGAGGCACCGCTAGGGACTTGAGCCGTTCCAGCGACACCGCAAACGAGGTGTACTTCTGCTTCGATGGTGGGACGGCCGCGTGAATCCAAAATTTCCCGGGCCCGAATAAAGTCGATCGTCGTTTCTGGTGTATCGATCATGGTTCTTTCACTGGATTCCCTGAGTTTCACTGTCTTAGGCAACGTGTAACTTAAAGTCTGCCCTCATCCCCCAGCCCCTTCTCCCTAGGGGAGAAGGGGAGCCAATCCAAATCTTAGCCCCTCTCCCCTTTTGGAAGAGGGGTTGGGGTGAGGGCGGTTCGGGAAAGTTCACATCACTGTAATTATTTGTCGCTATTCAGAATACGCTCTTCAGGATACGTTCTAACGTAGCGATTACGACTTGATATTAAGGATCTCTCGCGATTTTCTCGACGCAAACTACCCTTTGACGATCGCCCCAAAATCTGCCAAAACACGGGCATGATTTCGGAGCAACCCCAGCAAATTCAAGCGGTTCTGGCGCACATCGGGGTCGCTATCCATCACCAACACACTATCGTCTCCGTCAAAAAAGCGGCTAACTGTGGGAGCAATTTGGGCTAGGGCAGTTACCAGTTTTTGATAATCTCGCGTCGCTTGGGCCGCTTGAGTTTGGGGAGCGAGGTGGACGAGCGCTTCGTAAAGGGCTTGCTCTGAGGGTTGCTGGAAGAGGTCGGGGCGGATGAGGTTGGAGTCGAGGTGCTGGGTATCCAACGTTCCTTGAGCGGCTAAGCGCGTGGCGCGGTTGACCGTTTCGTAAAGGGTTGCCAGGGTGCCGTTGTTGCGGAGCGTTTGCAGAAAGAGGGCCCGATCGCGCACATCTCGTAAATCGTACAACGCCCGTTCTGCATACTCTGGGTCATTTTCTCCTAAAACAGCGTTTACCAAGTCGTAATCGATCGCCCGATCGTCTTGGAGCAAACTCCGTAAACGCTGGAGGAAGAAATCATGCAAGGCCGCAATCAGGGAAGCTTCCACCGTCCGTGTTTTCGCCACATCTGCCCAAACCAGATGCAAAAGCTGGTGCAGATTGAGCGCCAGATCAGCCGTCCAGGTAATATTCAACACAGCATTGGCGGCTCGGCGCAGGGCAAAGGGATCGGAGGAACCCGTCGGTAACATTCCCAGGCTAAAAATGCTCACCAAGGTGTCGAGGCGATCGGCCAGCCCCACTACTTGCCCTATAAGGGATTGGGGCAAATGATCCCCGGCTCCCTTGGGTAGATAATGCTCCACGATCGCAGTGGCCACAGCTTCCGGTTCTCCACTGGCCAGGGCATATTTTTGCCCCATCACCCCTTGCAATTCTGGGAACTCGCCCACCATTTGAGTCACGAGATCCGCTTTGCACAGTAACGCCGCTCGTTGAATGTAGGTCTGCTCTGTCTCACTGAGGTGAAGTTGGGTGGCGATCTGTCCCGCAATTTTCCCCAAGCGATCGACCTTGGCCCGCACTGATCCCAGGTCTGCTTGAAAGGTGACGGACTCTAAGCGATCGACATAGGTGGCTAAAGGAACCAGGCGATCGGCATCGTAGAAAAATCTGCCATCCGCCAGCCGCGCCCGAATCACTCGCTCATTACCAGCAGCGATGATGGCTGATTTGGCGGGATCACCGTTGGAAATGGTGATGAAGTAGGGCAATAATTCCGTGGAACCTTCGCTTTTGAGGACGGGGAAGTAGCGCTGATGGCTCTCCATTTCGGTGGTGACCACTTCTGGCGGCAAGGTCAAAAACTCTGGGTCAAATTTGCCGACGATCGCCGTGGGATATTCCACCAAATTGGTCACTTCCGCCAAAAGGCTGGGGGAAACAACTGCCCACCCCTGAATCGACTCAGCCGCCGCCGTGGTTTGGTGCTGAATCTGGCTCCGGCGTTGGCTGGGATCAACCTCTACATAGGCATTCCGCAAGGTTGTGTCATAGTCTGCGGCGTGGGCGATCGACACGGGTTGGGGATGCAAAACGCGGTGCCCTTGGGAAATTCGATCGCTGGTGAGGGTGACGCTGCCGTTGTGTAAGGTGACGGGCAAAATTTGGTCATCCAGGAGCGCCACGAGCCACCGAATCGGGCGGGAAAACTTCAATTCCCCATCTCCCCACCGGGCGAACCGCTTGCCCTCTAATCCTGTAATCCATTGGGGCACTAGTCCGCTCAGGATTTCGGCTACGGGGCGACCGGCGATCGTCCTCCGCACAAACACAAATTCGCCTTTGTCTGTGGGTCGAATTTCCAACGCTTCCAATGGCACCCCTTGCTTTTGGGCAAATCCGATCGCCGCTTTGGTGGGTTGGCCATTTTGAAAGGCGGCTTGAGCGGGTGGTCCCTTAATCTCTTCATCCTGGTCTGGCTGTTGTGTCGGCAAGCCAGCGATGACCACGGCGAGGCGGCGGGGCGTACCGTAGTAGTCGATCGCTTCTGTGGTGAGGTGCCGATCGCTCAGGCTCATGGGCACACTCGATCGCCACTGCTCCAAGGCTTCCCCCACAAAGCTGGCTGGTAATTCCTCTGTCCCCACCTCAAGCAAAAATGTTGCCATAGTGCCGCCCCTTCAACCCCACCTCGTCAGCTAATCTTCCCAGTCTACCTTGCATCCCCAACCCTAGAAGTGTCAGTGTAAAAAGGCGAGGATAAGGAGGCTCAACTCATGTCAGACAAGGGGCTTAAGCCCCTTGTTGCATAGAACTTTATAGAGAATTGGGATTGCTGTTATGTTCAAGGCTTGCTGGTGCTGTTTTACGTTGATTTGCCTA
>JARCMD010000120.1 GCA_030248885.1 Leptolyngbyaceae cyanobacterium MP9P1.79
AAGGTATCATCTCCAAGAGAACCGGTCAGAGTAGAAAGAACTCCAATTGGTAAATGGCTCCCCGACATTACGGTGAGCGATCTGATTGATTGGCTGGATCGATTTTCCAATATGGAAGCACCCAGTGCTTTAGAGAGCACCTACGGGATTGATTTTGTCACAGATCAAGCTCATCGCCTGTTCATGACGACTGCTGCGATCGTGGCTCACTTAAAGACTACTAGCACCTTTAGCCAAGGTGGTAAATCTATGCTGGAGCAAATTCTTTCTAATGAGCGGGTAAGTTGGTCGCTAGATAACCTCTTGAGTCAGCTTCAAGCTTTAGCTGATCTCGCCGCTTAATGATTGAGGCACAGACCAAACTGCAATTTTTATTTGGAAAACAGCAGGAATCGACCCATGGTTAAAACAAGCGAGTATAACGACCGCAATGATCAGGCGGCTCTGCTATTGCAAGAAGCCATTAAAAATTTAGGCCCAGCCCTGATTGCCAATCCAGAATTAGCTGAACTGCTGAATCGCAAGGTTGACGAACAGCTCAACGAGTATTACGCCACCCAAAACGGTAAGGGAACATCCGTTGATGGTGGTTTGAGTGACCTGATTGGTCTGGGTAAAGATGCCCCAACCGAGCTGGGAGATACCGAGATATCGCGGGGGGTGGTGGATTACGACGACACTATGAAGAGTCCTCGGTTCTTGGCCTCCTCTGACCTTTACTACATCTGCATCCACGAGCGCCTAGGCGTGTTCCGGGTGATGAACAAGCTACAAGAGCTATTTCGGGCTGGAACACTACGAATTTCTGATGGCGAAGGTGCCTACGGACTCTATCGTTTTGATAAACACAACATTCTGCGCTATCAACGGCGCGATCGCATGCAAGCCTACAGCCGCGTCTTTGGCTATGCCCGCGATCCAGGGCCGGGTGCGCGACCTAACCCACCGTTTCATGGCTTGTTCACTCACTTTATCGGTGAAACGGCTAAGTACTGGCGTGATAAACGGATCAGTGAAGTGATTCGCGAAAAAGCAACTGATCCTACGTTTGGGTCGGTCGCGATCGTCCGTCGCGCTGGCTTAGACCTGCGGAATAACCTGAAAAACTCTACCTATGGCTACATCAACGTGCTGCGGGTCGAAACCAGTCAAGCCCTCGCCGAAGCCTTCAAGGTTCTGGAAGCACCAGATGTGCGATCGCAGTTCGGTGCCGACAATGCCTGGGAATTAATTGAATTAGTCCTGTGGCAATACTTCCACGAATCCGTCCACGCCAGCACCATGAACCGCATGGCCGTCACCGGACGCGACATCATCCGCTGGCTGGCAGAACCCTTTGTGCTGCAAAAGAACCGCACCGACTTCGAGACGCTGCTCTACCGCATCGCCGAGTCTTCCGAAGAGTGGATCTCCAGCGAGGAAGGCATGCGAATCAGCCGTCCCACCCCGCCACCCCGCCAGGTCTATATGCAGGGACCGCCACCCAGTGGGGCGAGGAGAGATCCGGTGTTTGGGCGATCGGATGGGCTGATGCCCACGCCAAGAGTCATTGGGTAGAATACTATGAAAACACAATATCAATGGTTGTTTGAGGTGCCTTCTTCTGCTCCAACAGCCAACTTGCTCAATTGGGAGCTTAAGGATACACAGGTGCAGCTCGAATTCGAGGCAGGCTCCCCAGAGCATCGGCGCTCGATAACCTATGCTCGCGATCGCTGCAAAAATCCTGGAACGAAACCCTGTCCATCGATTCCCAGTCTGCTCACAGTTACTGAAATCAATGGCATACCGTTTGAATACCCAAATAAAGGCAGTATTCGACGCAACCCGACTACACAGCTTTATAGTGTCAGCAGCGATCGCCAAATCAATCGTAAGCAACAATTTGTGCCTTCGGTTAGAAATGCGCTGAGTCTTTTTGTCCAGAATATGCGCCAGTTTGGGATGCCCATTGAAGCAATCCTGACGGCTGGATCGCTTTATTGTCGCTGTATAACTGGCACGGATAATTTAAGCAATCACTCGTTTGGAGATGCCATTGATATTGTGGGTGTCCGATGGGCAGTAAATCAAGGCCCTACGAGCCGGGTACGAGAAACAATTGTTCACAACTTTCAAGATCCGGAGCAACGAGCTTTATTGCGTCGAATCAATGCGTGCTTACGCCTTTCATTTGCGACGGTGATTGATTACAACTACAAAAAAGATCATCAGGATCATTTCCATTGCGACATGAACCGTGGTCAAGGACGAATTCTCACAGGTAATACCACACTAGTATTTCTTCGAGAGGCATTAAGCCATATTTTACAATCCCCAATTTCCCCTAATCCAAAAACATGGAAGACGGATACCCAAAAAGCATTACAGATCTTTTCAAGTGAAGGATCGAGCTTGTTTTCTCAAGCGAATCGTCAACAACTGAGTCGCGTAGTCGATCAATTATTTGAACAGGTAGCACGGGGATAAATCCTTGCGGTTGATGTGGCGAGATCACCACATCAACCATTTACATCAACACTGCACGCTCAAAGGACTCAACTATGAACAAGCAAAACCAGTGGCTTTTTGAGGCACCACTTGCCCCTGAAGCGACTCACGATACCAATCTTTATACAAACCCAGAATACTACAATCCTGAATGGGAGTTACCAGAGGGCAGCAATGATGGTTCTCTGGTAGGTGAGGAAGAAAACAATTATTGGCCATCACATCCTTATACTGCACTTGAATTTGAAGCGGAGTGGGAACTGTCAGGTAGAAAATCCTCCAAAAAGTCAGGCAAAGCGTCTTGGCTACAAACCCTGCTACCGCTCCTAAACCGTTACAGAGGAGGCATTCCACTGGACTTTCTGCTGGGATGGATTGACATTGAATCGGGCGGAAGAATTGGTGTCGTAACGAATTTGGATGAGCGAGGATATTTCCAGATCCATCCCGGCGAGTCGAAAAACCCTTCCCTCCGTTTTGATCATCGGCGACTGAGCACCGATCCTGATTATTTTCTCAAGAGCGGAATTCAGCTCATCACATACTATGGAACAATAGTACAAAAAAATTACAAGCTTCAGTATGGAACTGATTTGTTTTGGCATATTGTCAAACTCCTACACTGGTTGCCTGGGGGGGTGCAAGTCATTTTCAAGGATATGGGAGAGCGTGGCGTTGCACCCAAGACTTGGGAAGAACTCAAGCAATATGTAATTGCCAACCGAGAGAGAATCCGCCAACGAATTAAAAGAGAATATAGGCATTCGTGGGATCCGATGCAAGGAATTACCAACGTTGATAAACTATTTGAGCGAGGTAGACAACTTGCTATGGGACTGACAATGCAACCTATTGTTCCTATAGCACCCACTCAAGTGACGAGCTTCAAACAAAGGGTGAAGGAAATTGCTGAACAAGAATGGGAGTTCTTTGGCCGTGGGGAAAAAACGCAACATGATCCTAGTTTTTGGCAAAGAGTAAATTTTACTTTACAGAAGCATTAGACAGAAATCAAAAAGCTAAGGATGAGGCTTGGTCAGCCGCCTTTATTTCATGGGTTATGAATAAAGCGGGTGCTGGCGATAAATTTAAGTCCTGCGCTGGGCATTCTCATTACATTGTCGATGCTATCAAAAAGAGGAAGACTAATGATCCTAATGCAGGATTTAAGG
>JARCMD010000121.1 GCA_030248885.1 Leptolyngbyaceae cyanobacterium MP9P1.79
AGATGTGTTCTTTCGGCAAGGGGCGTATCAGCCAGAAAGTCGGAGTGGGCAAGAGTTGATTGCCCATGAGCTAACTCATGTGGTGCAGCAAAATGGCGGGGGGCAACAGTCTGTCCAACGAGACATTAGCCAGATTGATAAAGGCATCGATGATGACACATTCGACTATGGTGAAAATACAAGTGCATCAACTCTTAATACTAAAACTGTCTTGAAAAAGCGGAAAACCCTGTATCAAGCTAAAGGTGGGGGGGCTGAAGTTCAAGATGCTGGTCAAGCAGTTGTCCTTAAAAAAGGAGCGCTAGTCGAAGTCCTCGAACAACCTTCAAAAGCAACTCTTCGTCACTGGGCCAAAGTCAAAGCCAAAGGTAAAGAAGGTTGGATTAACACAGAAAACTCGGTAGATGCACCTGCATCTGGAAAAATTGCGGAACATAGCTCTGCTGGGGTTGTAATGCCCAATGGTGTTCCTACTGTGGATGATGTGAAACAAATGATGTTTGGGGACTGCTTTTTACTGGCTGCGCTCACGAGTTTAGTCCAGAAGCAATCAGGGTTTATCCGAAACAACCTATTTCAGACAGATCCTACTCAAGATGTAGCGGAACACAAAATACAATTTCATAAAGTCGACAATTATCGACCCTATGAGCCTGAAAAGGCCACATTCACACCGGAAAATGTCACTATCAAGAATACGGTATTAAAATTCAAGACTAAAATCGAGACGGATGCTCTTACGGTTGACGCAGGGACAAATGTTGGGTCGGCAGGTGTTCAAAGTTGGCCGGCGATTGTGGAGAAAGCATTTGCCCTATGGCCTAGTAAGTCATCTTTTCCAAGTCTGAAATCGCCCAGTTTAATGTCAGGAGGAGAAATCCATGCGGCAGCAATGTTCTTGACAGGTGCAAGTTATAAAAAGGTCTCGGTTTCCGACTCAGGATACGGGTCTGATCATAGAGAACGGGTGGAAAAAGGTCTGGCAAAAGATCAAGACGAAGCTAAGACACAAATCCTTGCTGAAAACCGTGCCAATCTAAAGGCAGCTATCCTTGATGCGTTTGCGAATAATCCCGATGCAGTTATTGGTGCAGGAACACCTGAAAAAGCTTCACCCGAATGGGCTAGAAATAATCCTGCGGATGGGAACGGTGCTGCTGGAGAGAGTAAATTTGGTGGTATTGTCTTTGGACATGCCTATTCAATCGTTGCTGCGGATGCTAATAAAATTCACTTACGAAATCCTTGGGGACGATACTCAAGGGTGAACGGTCAACTTAAAGAAACAGAAGCTGTATCTATTTTGACTTGGGATGAGTTTTATCAAACCTTTGATAGGGTGACTCTGGGTGTTTAAGTCCGAGAAGTTGGCTGCGATTGTTTTAGCTGTTGTTCACTGTGTTCAACTCTGGTATGAGGCTGGGCATTAGTAATAGCGATCACGGCTTGTCCGATTAGTCATGGCAATAGTTGAATTCGATCGCTGCTACATAAGGTAGATTAGCGCTGCCCTGTAATGAAGTAGTGCCCTCTCAACCTGAATTGTGTATCGAACAACGATCGCCCTTCACCCATTCTCCACTCATCCTATAGTTTTACTACAAGATATTCGGTATCGTTGATATAGAACATATCACTTATACCTATGGTTAACATTTCTTAGGTAATCGAGTCATGGCTAATCCGATCGCATCGATCGCTTGGTTGAGGGTGCCGTAAGGTTGGTCGCTTTGGTTGACGATGATGCTGAAAACTAGGGAAGATTGTCTAGGGCGATCGAGGTAGCCTGACAGGGCGGCTACGCCGCTGACAAACCCTGTCTTACCCGCTAACACTCCTTGGGCGGGGGTATTTTTGAAGCGATTGCGGAGGGTGCCGCTGGTGCCAGCGACGGACAGGGAAGCGCGAAATACTGGGGCATAGGGCGATCGGTTCATGGCTTGCAGCGTTTGCACCAGCGCCTCTGGACTCACCAAATTGCGGCGCGACAAACCAGAACCATCGGTTAACACATACCCCTTGGGATCAACTCCTAGCCCCGTCAAGGTTGTTTTCATCACTGCCAAGCCGGCCTCGCTGGTGTCTCCACAACCAGACCTTGTGCAAGTTTTGCCCAAACTTCGCAGGAGAACTTCTGCATAGAGATTATTGCTCTGTTGATTGGTTTCGATCAGCAAGGTGACGAGGGGAGGGGAGACGATCGCGCCCCGTTCCACATCTGTGGGGGACAGAGATTGAGACGTTAACCCAGTTTGAGCGACGGTGATTTGCTCAGTTGCTAGAATTTGTTGAAAGCGCCGTAAAAATGTCTGAGCCGGATTGAGAACCGCTACAGCTACGGGTTCGGGGTCAGACCCGACACGCAGTTGCCCACTGACCTTGAGGATAGGCTGCCCCAGATCACGCCCTACGTTCAAAAATTCTGGATCACTCGTTGCAACAGTTCTAGAGCGATTTTCAATGCGCCATCCTGCGGCAGCGACAGGATTTTCCCACGCTACTTGCAGCGGCTGTCCCAAGGACTGGGGAATGAGTTGGAGTCCGATCGCATTTTGGTTCAGGATTAAACTGTTGACGGGCGCACCATACCCCGCCTGCCCATCCTCCCAGTCCCAGCCGGGGTTGGTTGCCTCACCCTGAAAGTATTGGTCGTCACCCAGGAGTTGCGCCACTTGCCGGATGCCCTGAGCAGACAACTGCTGCGCCAGGGTTTTCAATTCAGCATCAGTGAGGCTGGGATCGCCACGCCCGACAACGCGCAGGACTGATGAAGCATTTGTTTGATACACCGAGGTGCGAATGCGAAAGGCGGGGCCAAGTTTTTGCAGGGCGGCGGCTGTTGTCAGGAGTTTGGCGTTGGAGGCGGGGATGAAATAGCGCTGGGCATCGTGGGCGTAGAGAGTTACGCTTGGGCTGGTGGTGGTGGATGCTGTTTGAATTAAAATACCCCAACGCGATCGTTGATAGGTAGGTTGGCTGAGAATGGGGCCGATCGCTTGCTCCAGTTGCACCGCACACACGGAGTTTTTGGCGGGAGAGGGCACACCGATCGCGGCTTTGGCAGATAGCAACAACCCTGACAGTAGGAAAAGTCCAGCGATCGGGATTAATTTGATGTGACGTGGCGATCGGGGATGCATGGTGAGGATGGGTAGATGGGTAGATGGGTAGATGGGTAGATGGGTAGATGGGTAGATG
>JARCMD010000122.1 GCA_030248885.1 Leptolyngbyaceae cyanobacterium MP9P1.79
CGCCGAAGAATTTTTGTCGAAGCTGGTGAATCCGTCGTACGAGAAGCTATCAAAAGAAAAAAATTACACAGAATACATCTTGCTTTTGAAGCTCAAAGGGCAACAGGCGCTGCGGCAGCAAGAAACTGTAGTGCTGAGTGGTGATGAAGCCCGCAAGCTAGCAGCAGTGCCAATGGGTGATATTGACACAGCCTATCGCAAAGCCGTCAAAGAGTTAGCAGAACAACAGTACAGCCATCTGGAACGAGCCCTCGTATTAACAGGGCGGATCAGCGAACTCAACCTGGTTTATCTCATGCGCAAAGCGGGTAAGGGCGAGTTCCCTACCGCTGTGTCGCAACGACCAACCGATGCAGCAACAGGCACCTCGTCGGGTAAAGAGGGAGCAGCGCCTCAGTCAATTCCCAAAACTCCTGCGACTCGTGAGGCAGTGCTCACGTCTTATTTGCGGCGCGCCCAAGAGTTAGAAGCCCGCAAAAACTACCCAGGCGCAATCAAAGAACTAAGAGATGCGTTGCTAATTGCGCCCAAAAATGGCACCATTCATTGCCGATTAGGGGCCGTATATTTGCAGTCAAACCAGTCTACGATGGCAAAAATCCATTTTCGTAAGGCGTTAGAACTTAATCCACAAGACGCAACGGCTCAAGAAGGGCTGCGGCGAGCAGACCCTGCGGCGGCCTCGTCCGGGACAGTTCAACCAGCGGGAGCCAAGGGTAAGATCGACCCAAACGCCGCTAAATCCAAAGCCGTTAAGCCCGATCCTAAAGGAAAGCCCCAGTCGGGAGGGGGATTGTTTGGTTTATTTGGTGGCAAGAAAAAATAATGGTGTATCAACCCCCTGTTGGTGCCAAGGATCTATTTCCGCTGGATGTAGCTCAAAAGCGCTGGATTGAAGATCGGCTCCAGCAGGTATTCCACGGCTGGGGATACCACCGGATTATCACTTCTACGCTAGAGCGTTTAGATACGCTGATGGCGGGGGGGGCGGTGCAGCGGTCTACGGTGCTGCAACTGCAAGATCGCGATGATGAAGCTCTGGGGCTGCGGCCTGAGTTGACGGCGTCGATTGCCCGAGCAGCAGCAACTCGGATGGCGGGTGTTACCTGCCCTCAGCGGTTTTACTACAACGCTAATGTGTTTCGGCGGGCAAATCGGGGCGACTTCAAACGCCAGCAAGAGTTTTACCAAGCAGGGGTGGAGCTGTTGGGTGCGGGTGGGGTAGGAGCCGATGCTGAGGTGCTACTGCTGCTGGCAGACTGTGTGACGAATCTAGGGCTAAGCGACTGGTTTTTGGTGTTGGGTGATGCGGGACTGACGCGATCGCTCCTCTCTGCCTTCCCCGACAGCCAGCGAGAACCCGTAAGACGGGCGATCGCCCACCTCAACCGGATGCAGCTCGAAACATTGCCCCTTAGCCCTGAACTCAAGGCGAGGGCGCTGTTTTTATTCGACTTGCGTGGTCGTCCAGAAGATGTCTTGCAGCAAGTGTCTAGCCTAGACTTGGATGCCACCCAGCACGCGACGGTCAACACCCTCAAAGCCCTAATTGAGCTACTGCAAGCCAGCTTTACCCGCGAACATCAAGTCGCCCCGTCACTGGTGTTAGACCTCAGCCTGATTCAAACATTCGATTACTATACGGGTATTGTGTTTGAAGCCATTAGCAGTCATGCGTCTGGGCAGCGCATTTTGGCTCAAGGTGGGCGTTACGATCAGCTGCTGGGGCTATATCATCCGCAAGGAATGACTAGTCCCGGCATTGGCTTCACCTTCAATATTGAAGACCTGCATCAGGTGCTGTTGCCCACCGAACAGCTGCCGCAAGACACCCCACCCAGCGATTGGTTAGTCGTCCCCACTACCGCCAGCGCCTATGCGGCGGCGTTTGCCTATGCCCAAACTATTCGAGATGCAACCCCCGCAATGCGGGTAGAAGTGGAGCTGAATGGAGTAGCCAGCGCCGATGCAATACGCCTATCTGCCCGCGATCGCCGCATTCGCCAAATTGCCTGGATTAGCGCCGATGCCGCTCCCGAGCTAGAAGCGCTAGCGGATTAAGCCCGCTGTTGGGATGGAAACAGGTAGATCGCTCCTGAGATTAACGTCAGGGCTACGGCGAGCCAAAATGCCACCAGGCTGTAGACACTTGATGCCGTTAATGGGCAGATCAGGAGGGCGATCGCCGCAATTTGGCTGACGGTTTTGAGCTTACCCCACAGGTTTGCGCCAGAAATCGTCGTTTGATTCACCCGCCATCCGGCGATCGCTAGCTCCCGTCCCAAAATCAAAAACACCGCCCAGGCCGGAATTTGTCCTAGCTGAATCAACAGCAGCAGCGGTGCGAGCACCAGCAATTTATCGACTAGCGGGTCTAAAAATTTACCCAAATCTGTGACTTGATTCAGTCGGCGCGCCAGATAGCCATCTAGCCAATCGGTTCCTGCTGCTATCAAAAATACCGCTAGGGCAATCCACCGCTGTTGATCCGTGGGGTGATCTAAGAGGGATAGCAGCAGGGGAACGCCGAGTAGTCGGGAGACGGTAATCCAGGTAGGGAGGTTCATGGAAAGGTTGAAGAATTAAGGAGGAATGGAACCTGGTGGGTAGGGGCGGTATCCCTTTTAGAGACGCTTCGCGAACGCGAACCGCCCTCTACCTTGAGTGACGTGGTTTTTCCGGTTTGTTGCACCTATATCGTTAAGACTAAATTGTCTTAGTGGTGCAGAAAACTTTTGGAGTCTCATAATGAGATTTTTCAAAGGGTTCACGTAAGGGTTGAAGCCCATTGTCTTCATGGAAAGTTAGGGCTACAGGTCAAAATTAGTGTATCATTGAGGGTTATTTATTCATAAGGGTTTCAAGATTTTCCTGCGCCACTAAAGCCACCAGTACTTGATGTGGGGACGCGACCGAAAGCTTATCTTTTAGTGTTCAAAATTAAGTAAGTATGAAACTGTCTAAGAGTATAGTGTTCTGAGGTTGATCGTGAGAAATCTATAATTGAGGGAGCGGCAGCAATCTGTCTGCATGATGGCGGCTTCCATACAACAATAGTTAAGGTTGCTGGAAGCACATGCAATCAACCTTTTATAAGAGCACTCTTTGAGAACTTCTATGGAGTTTGACCTACGAAAGGCGATTAACGCAATCTCAGATGTTGTCCAAAATCGACCAATCCCTCTTCGCGAATTCGACCAGATATACATGAAGGTCGCCGATATGGTGATCCAAGCGGAATATGTGGCTCGTGTTTTTGATAACAAGAATGTCGTCTTTGTCGGGGACGGTGATGGAATTGCACTGTCTGCTGCTCATTTGAAGGCTCAAAGAGTGATTAATTACGGGCCGCAATCAATCACTTTGCTTGATTTTGATGAACGGATCGTCAATTCTGTACGGCGTTTTGGTGAAAAGCTCAGCCCTCACATTAAGATCTCATCACATCTTTATAATGTGGCAGACGCACTACCTTCAGAGCATTTTGGCGCATACGATGGTTTTCACATCAATCCACCTTGGGGAGCAAGTAACGATGGGGAAA
>JARCMD010000123.1 GCA_030248885.1 Leptolyngbyaceae cyanobacterium MP9P1.79
ACGGCGGCTGGTCATGGCGGTGCATTCCTGTTTAGTTCACGTTGCTCTCTACTTTACCTTCCCTCGACAAAGGAAAATATTTGATGACACGCCCTAGTGCTACGTACAAAAAGTCAGAATAAGGGACATCTCATCTCACTCCTACAAAATTTATTACCAGTTTTATCCCAGAGGACAATCGATCGTCAGCTATGGATTCTTGAAGATACGCAGCTAAGAATTCGGGAGTAATATCGGTTCCAAATCTAGCTGCAAAGCACTGAACGAAGTTAGGGTGGTGCGGCAGATCAAAACAGAGTTTGAGCTATTGGCGGAATTGGAGAAAGAATGAAGAGTAAATGAGTCAACGGGTGCATTCCAGTTTGGCAACCGCCCGATCCACCCTCACCCTAAATCCCTCTCCCTAGGGAGAGGGACTTTGAACTCCGGCTCCCTTCTCCCTAGGGAGAAGGGTTGGGGATGTAGCTTGCTTCCCGAAGGGTGGGCGGCTCGGAGATCTACAAAAGTGAGATGCACCCTGAGTCAACTTCCACTTCCACAGCAAATCGATTGCTCTCAGCAATTCTCTTCAGCCGACATTGCGCGATCGAACTTGAACACAACCTAACGGCGCAATTTCTCCAGCTTTTGCCAATCTTCGATCGCCTGCTCTGTCCACAGCCAATTTCTACTGAGCGCCTCAGGTTGGAAGTTGAGCGGATCATCCGATAGCACCCGTTGATGCAACTCCACTGCTTTGCTGATTAAGCTTGCTTGGCGATCGGCTTGTTGAGAAGTTTGCGCGGATTTCGCCAAAACCAGAGCCAGACCTGCGTAGGCCGTCAAGGCATCTGAGGTGAGAGGGGCGATCGTCGGGAGCGTTTTGGTGGGTTGTCCCGGCTGAACCGCAACGGGTGAGTCAGCATTGAGGAGAGCCAAACTGCGAAACCAAGCCTCATCAGCCCGACTGAAATCGCCTTCGGCATAGTAGGCAAAGCCCAAGGCGTTCTGATAGAGGGGGTTGGCGCTTTTGCGAACGGCTGTTTCCCAATAGCGGCGGGCATCGCTGACATTGTAATCCTTGTCCCCCGCTTGCACCGCTTGCCACGCTAGCCTGCCCTTCAAGAAACTAATGGCGGGTACATCAATTTGGGCATTAGGGACAGCGGCTAAGGCGGCCTTGGCTTGCTTCAAAGCGCCCCGGTCTAGCAGGGCTGCCACTGCCTGTTGTCCGGCGGGTAGGTCGCCTTGGCTAAACTGCTCGATCGCCAAGGCAGTCACCTTTGCGGTTCCAGTTGTCGCCAGATTATCTGATCCAGTTGGGGATGGCTGCGTGGTGTATTGTGGCAGGCTAATCGGCAATTTGATGCCCTCAAAGCTGCCTGGACGGATCGAGAACAATAGCAGACTTAGGAGGGCGATCGTGGTTGTCCCTGCCAGCCCAACTTTGGGCCAAAATCCCAGTCCTCCATCCTCCACAGTCGTTGTCGTCGGGGCATCGATCGGGCGAGATGCCAAGAGTGCTGTGAGGGTGGTGCGATCGACCGCATTCAAACCTGACGATTGATCAGATAGTCCATGAGTCGCCACAGGTTTAGGACTACTAGATGCTGCGTAAGGAGCATCACCTAGGACATTCAGGTAGGTTCCTTCAGTGACATTTGTCCGGTCTGGCAGCAGATCCTCAGACCACGAAGCTGGCATCATCGGTTCCGCTGCGTCGCTTTGGTCGAGGTCTCCCTCATCTTGAGAAAGTTGGCGAATTAAATCAGAAACCAAGGCGGCATCATCCTCATAGCCCAATTCCTCTCCATACTCCAAATCATCTGCTAGATCCGCCAGATTCTCTGTATGGTCTGCTTCCTGTTGCTGAGAGTGAAAAGCGTCAAAGGATTGTTGGGTCAGACGCACTGAGTTTGCTGAGGTTTGCCCCACCGTCTCCATGTCCGCGTCCAACTCCTCCAAGCCATCTTGGAAGGGAAGAAACGTCGGCTCCGTCTCAGCTTCAGCACTGCCGTTGGTTGCCGACTCCTGGGCGGGGAGGACATCAATAAATCGCGTCGCTCGGTGCGATCGAGAGGGCACCGTCACTGCGTCTACCTCCGCTGCTGCACTCGCGCTCAAGTAGCCATTAAACTCCGAGTGTAAGTAGAGAATGGGCAAGGCCCAATACAGCCGGTGGGAGCCGTAGGCAGAAACCAAGCCCTGTCTCGCTCGGCTCAGGCTTAGGTCAACGGCGTAGCCCTGTTTGAGATTGCGGTAGAACAGGCGGGTCAAGGTCAGGGCAACGTCATCGGGAATTCGCTCTGCCATCGCCAACACGCCTGGAATGCCCCGCTTCAGCAACGCCTCAGCCAGATTCCGTTCGCTGGTGTCGTCTAAGAGATGGGACGTGGCAGTGTAGGCACCTCGACAGGAATTAAACACCGCCATCCGCACGCCGTTGTTGACCAGCAAGCCCGCTAGGTCATCCCCACTTAGGATTTCAGTCAAGCCCGTCTTCTGGCTCACAAGATAAAGGTTGCCGCCTTCAGCGCCCGGATTGCTGTGCCCCGCATAGTGCAGAACTTGGTAGTTGCCCTGTTCCAATGCCTGGGTAAGCTGTTCGCGATCGGGCTGATCGAGGAGGGTCAGTTGAATTTCCGGGGTGTGGCTCATGGCCGCTAGCACCTCTGGGTCTCGAATCCCTTCCAAGAATCCACTGTTGCTCGTTCGTCCTGGGGTCGCTGGGGCGTTCCCGCTCACCAATTCATTTTGCAGATGCATGGCTTCCCGTTGCAGTTCCAAGCGATCCTGGTCAGTGGGGGCAGCGATCGCCATCAGAATTCGTAGGGGCTGGTTTGGCTCCAAGGCAAAGCTCTCCGCCATGGGAATGGGATTGACCAATCCAAGGCTAGGTTCATAGCGAGAGAACACCACATCGGTACCCGTAGCAAGGGGCCGATCGCCCGCGTGCAAGACTTCCCAGGGCAATCGCGACAGCTTGGTTCCCTTCAACCCCAGCCGCAACCGCAACACTTCTCGCCGATGCTGAGCCACGCCTTGGGCAGTCATCCAGCTATCCCGGATTGTGCCTTGAAACAGCGCATTGTAGAGTTGCTGACCGAGGCTCGTTAAATTTAAGGTGGGAGCGGTTAATTGCTGCTGGAGGCGATCGGTTGCCTGTCCCATCCCCCTCGCTTCTTCTTCCAGCAATCCCAACAGGGGGTCATTCATCAATTGCCGGGCTTGGGCTAACCAATCATCCACTGCCCAAACCACCTGCTCCTCTGCCAACGGCACACCGGGCGCGACTCGCTCTGTTCGCACCAGATATTCATCTCCCCCCACTGGGGTCACAGAAATCCGAAATTCCTGCGTCATACTGCTCCCGTTTGCATCATCCTGTTTGCCTAGAGATTCGCTACACTCTACCCTACCCGTCGTGCCAAATTTATTCTGAGCAGAGAGTCTGTTTTAGATTGCTTAAGACTCCTTCATTAATTCTCGGATCTGGTCATTTTCTCTAGGCTTCTTTCTATTTGTAACTCTGATTTGATTTAGAAACCACTGAGATAGACCCCTCAAACGCATTTTCTCATAAAGGCTTGATGAAGATAGTTTCCTTATGTTCAAGGTGCCCAAATTTCTCTGGTAATCCACCAAAAATTCCCGAAATGATGCCTCACCCAATAGCCAGTTTGAAATCAAGGTTTGAAATTAAGTTCAGTACTAGTGCAGGCTGGCAGCAGTAAATGAGCAAAACTCAAAACTCAAAACGTAACCACTCAGCCCTCACCCTAAATCCCTCTCCCCAGGGAGAGGGACTTCAATCCGGCTTCCCTTCTCCAACTGGGAGAAGGGGCTGGGGGATGAGGGCAGGCTCGATATTAAGTTAGCAGCCTGAGTAGTTACCTCAAAACTCAAAACTCAAAACTCAAAACAATCCACCTAACTGATCAGCAACCTCTGCCAAAACTAGTCCCCTTCCGAAACGGCTAAATTTTATTTCCCTCATTTTTTTCGAGATTGTTCGTGAACTATCCGGATGTTTCCCTACAACTGGGAAGAGTGATTTGGTAGATGCACCCTGATTTACAACCCTTGATGCCAGTAATGGTATTAGGGGTTTTTTATTTGCTGATATCAGTAAGGTTAGAGAATGCTGGTAGCCACTCAAGTTAGGATACGGAGAGAATCCCTCGCTTTGAGATGACGCTGTGACCGATAAAACCATTGTTGTTTGGTATCGCAATGACCTGCGCCTCCATGACCATGAGGCATTGCATCAAGCCTTGGCAACGGGCGCACAGATTTTGCCTCTTTATTGCTTTGATCCCAGACAGTTCACCCAAACGTCCTTTGGGTTCCCCAAAACGGGGACATTTCGGGGGCAATTTTTACTGGAAAGTGTTGCGGATTTACGGGCAACGTTGCAGCGGCTGGGCGGGGATTTGGTGGTGCGATCGGGGTTGCCAGAAGTCGTGATTCCAGCGATCGTCCACGAGGTTGGAGCCACTGCGGTCTATTTCCACAAAGAAGTCACCTCCGAAGAAACTAGCGTTGAAGCGGCTCTCACCGACGCTCTGAGTCAGATGGGGACGAGGTTTGAGTCTTTTTGGACGCATACCCTATGTCACCTAGAGGATTTGCCATTTGCGATCGAGAATCTCCCTGAACTCTTCACAAATTTTCGCCAGCAAGGAGAGCGCTCCTCCACCATTTATACCACCCGTCCCACGCCAACCACGATTCCCCTAGCTGCGGGGGTAGCACCAGGCGAAATTCTCTCCTTGGCAGCGTTGGCATTGGTCGCACCTATTCCTGACTCCCGATCGGTGCTGGCATTCCAGGGCGGCGAGACAGCAGGACTGGCTCGGCTCAACCACTACATTTGGGAGCAAGACCACCTCAAAAGCTATAAGCAAACGCGCAATCAAATGCTGGGGGCAGACTACTCCACCAAGTTTTCAGCCTGGCTATCGTTGGGATGCCTCTCGCCACGCCGCATCTATGAGTCGGTGAAGGATTATGAGGCGCAGCGAGTTGCCAATGAGTCTACATACTGGCTAATTTTCGAGTTGTTTTGGCGCGATTATTTCTACTTTATTGCCGCTAAGCATGGCGATCGGCTATTTCGTAAGTCCGGCTTGCAAGGACGTGAGATTCCGTGGCAAGACGATTGGGAGCGGCTCGACTTGTGGCGAGAGGGCAAAACCGGGTTTCCCCTCGTGGATGCCAACATGCGCGAACTAGCTGCAACGGGGTTTATGTCCAATCGGGGGCGGCAGAATGTGGCTAGTTTCCTCACCAAAAATCTGGGGATTAACTGGCAGATGGGGGCGGAATGGTTTGAGTCGCTGCTGATTGACTACGATGTGTGCAGCAATTGGGGCAACTGGAATTACACTGCTGGCGTAGGCAATGATGCCCGTGGCTTCCGCTTTTTCAACATTGTGAAGCAATCCAAGGACTATGACCCAGATGGAACCTATGTCAAACATTGGCTCCCAGAGCTAGCAAAGGTTCCCGCCAGCAAGATACATGAGCCGTGGAAGCTCTCGACTACGGAGCAAAGCCGATTTGGGGTGAAACTAGGTGTGGATTATCCAGAGGCGATCGTGGATCTGTTCAAGTCAGCGGAAGCGAACAAACGTCTATACAATGCAGGAGTTTAAGGAACATACTCAATCTAATGACCTGCCATTTGCCGTTGATATCTTGGTGCGCCAACTTATAAGCGATATGCAACTTAAATAACATCTAACATTTCGATCTTTCCAACCCAAATTTCCATTACCAACTTAACTCCAAGGATTATCGATCAAGTGAGTTGGAAATAAGGACACATACTCCCCCTACCTTTTTCTCCTGATCATGAGTCCAGATATCTGGTATCCAAAAACTTTAATTGCTGATAGAGCATCGCTATTTGGGGAACGGGAACTCCTACCTTTTGTGCGGCTCGCATTGGATTGCCAACGATCGCTTCCACCTCCAAAGGGCGGTGAAAGTCATAGTCAATTTTCATGCTGGTGCGGTAGGGTTTCATCTTCACCGTATGCTCCAGCATCTTTTGGATGAAGCTTTCCTCTATCTTCAAATCATACCCAGCCGCTCCTGCCACCACTTCTCGCATCAGTTGCTCAGCCATGGTTCGACCATAAACATCATTGATAATGGCATCGGTTGTGGCATCTAACACGACAGATAGACCATTAAAGGGAATATTCCACACCAACTTCTTCCATCGACATAGCCACAAATCCTCCAAAAGCTGGATTGGCACCCCCGCCTGCTCAAAGTCAGCCCCAATCTGACGCATCGTCGCTGTAATTCCCACAGATTGGCGGTCTTGGCCATAGGCTGCCAGTTGAACCTCGCCATAATCAACATGCTGAATCTGCCCCGGACTCGTTTTATTAGAGCAGATAAAGCATATACCTCCCAAAACTTCTACAGCTTCTCCGACAATGGCAGCAACCTCAGGCTCAACGCCCAAGCCATTTTGCATCATCAGAACAACCCCTCCTTCTTTGACTAAGGGAGGCAACAGGTGAGGCAGTAAGTGGTTTTGAGTCGTTTTCAGGGCAACTAGCACCACATCACAACGAGGCATATTTTTGACATCGTTGTAGGCGTTAACGTGGGGCAGGGTAAAATCCCCACTGATCGATGAGATTGCCAAACCATGGTGTCGGACATGTTCATAGTCTCGTTGTAGGAGGAAATGCACTTCTAGCCCAATTTTTTGCAACCAAGCGCCGTAAAAGCCTCCAATAGCACCTGTTCCGACAATGGCGTAGCTTCTTCCCATATAGCAATTCCAAATTCAACGCTGTGAGGACATTCCAGTCCTTTCTCTCTTGAGAAAGCTCGTGATTCAAGAACTCAAGAAAATCAATACACCGGCTACTGCCTTTGAAGGGTCGGATCGCCTCACTTATTTTTATGATTTACTCCAGCTTTAAAAGGCTAGGACGATCTCAGTAGAATACCCAACTTCAAGTTAAGTATTCTACTTCACCCCTCAGGACTTTGGCCCTTGAGGGGTTGAGTCCCATGGAATTCCAGGATTTCATACGTAACAATGACTACAACAGTGAAACCCCTATGTGAAATTTACATGAAGAATTTAGGAGTTTGAATAGTTACGATCGCTATTTAATATAAAAACTTATTGAAAGAATGATACCATCGCTCCGTCCTGGAACCCTATTGCGACAAAAATATCTAATTCAAAAATTGCTGGGTCAAGGTGGCTTTGGCCGCACTTACCTGGCGATCGATTTAGAACGGTTTAACGAACCTTGTGCCTTGAAGGAATTTGCCGTTCAATGCCAAGGACAGGAATTTGCTAAGTCACGGGAACTCTTCAAACGAGAAGCTGCGGTGTTACATCAGCTTCAACATCCGCAAATTCCCAAGTTCATCGCCGCTTTTGAGGAAGAGCAGCGATTATTTTTGGCACAGGATTTGATTGCAGGATCGACCTATTATCAGTTGTTACAAGCCCGCAAACGCCAAGGTCAGGTTCTGTCAGAACTAGAGGTGTTATACCTTTTCCACTTACTCCTCCCAGTCCTGAGCTACATTCACACATCTGGCGTGATTCATCGTGATATTTCTCCAGAGAATATCATGCTGCAAGGGACTGTTTTAGAGCGCAGCCACCCGCAGCAAGCGTCTCCACTCGACCTGGCTCTAACGTCGGGTCTGCCGGTGATGATTGATTTCGGTGCTGTTAAGGAAATAGCCCATTCCCTCTGTTTCACAGAGCCGATCGCCCCCTTGACCTATGTCGGCAAAGCTGGATATGCACCGCCAGAACAGCTACAAACGGGTCAGGTCTATCCCCACAGTGACCTTTATGCTCTGGCAGTTACAGGTCTGGTGTTGCTGACTGGGCAAACTCCTCAAGCTCTGTTGGATAGCAAGACCTTGAGGTGGCATTGGCAGTCCCACGTCATGTTAAGTGAGGATTTGACTCAGGTTTTGCAGAAAATGTTGGCACTCCAGTCAAACGATCGCTACCAATCAGCCTATGAAGTTCATGCTGTGCTGGAACCTTTGATCGAACGTTCCTTCAAAACCCCGCCCCCCACCCTCAACCAATTTCCGCTGCCAACGCTGATTTCTGGGTCTGAGTTCAGGCACGATCGACCGAAGACCACCGTCATCAATATCGGAGCGTCGCTGGGTCAGGCTAGAACGAATACTGCTTATTTTCCTGCCGCTTCTAACACCGGGGCTGGAGTCACAGATCTCATGATAAAAACTCGGCACGACTACTGGCTAGGACTGGGTATTGGTATCAGCACCACCCTATTTCTGGGCTTAGCAGCTTGGCTCGGTTGGCAATTGGGCAGACCCACTAACCCCAGCAGCAAGATTTGGGTACTCGGTTCTCAAGTTTTCCAATCGGAGGCTTCGCAAATTATTGGAGACGGCAAAAATCCCGCCCAATTGAGTAATGGACAGCCCCGATCGATTCGGTTTGCTCCCAATGAAATTTCAGCCAGCGTCCGAGGAAATCTCCAGAACCACGGAATGCAGCCCTACACGATTCAAGCAGCGAAAGGACAGATCATGACGGTGACGCTGGACGGGGCTGGAGTCGTGATGAATGTGCTGCGATCGGATCAACAGGGAATTGATTCCGTTTCGTTTCAAACCAAAAGCTGGATTGGTCAGTTACCCCTGAGTGATACCTACACCATCCAAGTCTTTGGCTCTGGTACATACTCTTTGGATGTTGCAGTCACTCCGCTATCTCGACCCGCCCTGTTCCAAGTGCAACGGGTTAAGTTTGCTCTGGGAAAAACTGGAACCGTAGTCACTGGAACTGCCACTTTGCAGAACCTCCGGCGCTACATGCTTAAGGCACAGGCAGGGCAAACCTTGGTTATTAAAGTCTTGCAGGGAAATGTGATGTGGAGTGCGATCGCCCCCGATGGCCGTCGCATCGGCGGCAGCGCCACCAACTCAAAGAATTGGCAGGGACGTGTACCCATGACCGGAGACTACACCCTAGAGGTATCAGCGTTGAAGAAGCAGAAAATAGCTAAATTACAGTCAGCTAAGATCAAGAAAGGTGGAAACTCCTTGTCCTCACAAAGTTTTGCCCTATCATTGGAAATTTTTTAGGAGATTTCTCAGAAAGAAGATATCGCTGTAGGGGCGAAGCATCCGGGCAATAACCTTCTGGTCGGTTCAAGGTTTATCTGCCGGATGCTTCGCCCTTCCGGTGCCTGGTATAAACTGCTCTGGAAATCTTTTAATCCTCTGCCCCCAATCCCTCAGCGGGCACCGATCGCTGAGGTTGCTCCTCATCCACTGGGATGCCTAAGATTTGAGCAACATAGGGCAGTCCCGCCCCTTGAAGACCTCGCTTAATTCGATCGGGGGTTTCATCAAAAACGATAAATAAAGGATAGGGTTCACCCCGTCCATCATTAAAGACATGTTGGTAGCGAGGGGGCATCAACCATTCGTAGCCCTTGTCCAGCCAGACTTGAGTTTGTCGCCACCGCCCTAACAGGTCAGAGAAGTCCTCCTGGGGACGATGAATGAAAATGAAAATCTCGGTGCCCGTTTTCACCTTCCAGTCAGGATCACACATGATCACTGCCACATCACAGGGCAAACGCACCAGTTCACCCTGAGAGGGTTTGGTGCCTTCCTGTCCAGTTTGACTAAGGCCACGAATCCTGGCAGTCGGAAACGGAATCGTAATTAAGCTCTCTTCTGGACGGCGAATGCTGGGCAGCATCTCCAAATAAGGACGATGCTGCCTCAGAATTTCGATCGCCATGGGTTGAGAACTACAGTTAGCCAGCAACTCTTCGTAATGGGATTGTGCGACAGACATCATTCAAAGCGCGTTTAACGTTAAGATTGCAAGCTCCGATTCTAGAGTTGAGAACTAGCCGATCGCCTGGGTACCGATCGTCCACCTAGCCGATGCTTTCAAACACCTTAAACATGGGTAGGTACATGGCGAGCAAGATTGAGCCAACCATACCACCCAAAAACACAATCATGATCGGTTCCATAATGCTGGTCAAGGCTTTCACTGCCTGCTCAACTTCATCCTCATAGAAGTCAGCCACCTTCATCAGCATCTTGTCGATTTCGCCCGTTTCCTCACCAATGCTAATCATTTGAATCGCCATGATGGGGAAGACTTTCTCTTTCTGCAAAGCAATGCTAATCATGCCCCCTGTCTGAATCTCTTTCCGAGCTTCGTCCACAGCATTGGCTATAACTTGGTTGCCCGCCGTATCCCGAACGATTTCCAGCGAAGTAAGAATGGGAACCCCAGAGCGGGTTAACGCTCCAAAGGTACGGCAGAATCGAGCCGTTGCTGTTTTTTGTACGAGGTCACCAAACAGGGGCAGATTTAGGAAAACCCGATCCATAGTGACCCGACCGACTGGAGTTTTGTAGTAAGCATCGTAGGCCATCTTGGCCGCAAACAGGATAAAGATAAAGGGAATTACAAGGTGTGGACTTCTCAGGAACTTACTAATTCCCATAAGTGCCTGCGTGAAGAGAGGCAGTTCTGTGCCCAATTCGGTGAAAATTGATGCGAAGATAGGAAGCAGGAAAACGGTCATACCCACGAAAATGATGGTTGCCAATACTCCTACAGTCACAGGATAGGACATGGCAGACTTAATTTGGTTTTGCAGACGGGCAGTATCTTCCAATAGCTTTGCTAGACGGTTCAACACTTCATCCAACACCCCGCCCACTTCACCTGCCTGCACCATGCTGACGTAGAGATTGTCAAAGCACTTTGGATGACGACGCATGGCATCCGATAGGTTGGTTCCCTGCTGCACATCCCCGCTGATTTCAGTCAGAGCCTTCTTCATCTTGGGGTTTGTACATTGTTCTGAGAGAACCCCAAGACCTCTAACCATGGCGACTCCAGCATTTACAAGAGCCGCAAATTGCCGAGAGAAAACTGCCTTGTCCTTAACTGTGACGCTCGTCATTGCCGCTTCGATCGACTTCATATCGAAGCTCTTCATATTAAAGCTTTTGGCTTCTTTGATTTCTTGAACAAAGAACCCTTGATTTCTGAGCGCAGTCCGGGCTTCTACCAGAGAGCCAGCGGTTAACTTTTGCTTCCGAGTTACCCCTTTAGAATCTCGAGCAACAGCACTATAGGTGGGCATGGCTTATCTCCTGCAAGGTTAAAAAAGTTAAGGTTTAATACAAATGGGAATCAATGAAATCGATAAAGCTTGGACTAGCGTCAATGCTCAATGCTTTGTAAAGCTGGAGGAGGGGAGATCTATGGAATTTCCCCTCCCTCGTGTCAACTAACCTAAGCGTGTAATTTAGGCGTGAGCGCCCATTTTCGCCCCTCCCGTGGGAACTGCTCCCCCCATTAACCGCTGCAACTCATCTGTTCTAGAGGTTTTTGACATGGCAGCTTCAAAGGAGATGAGTCCAGCTTTGTATTGATCTGAGAGGACTTTTTCTAGGGTCTGCATTCCCAGTTTACCGCCAGTTTGAATAGTGGAGTAAACCTGGGCTGTTTTCCCTTCCCGAATTAGGTTGGAGATGGCTGGAGTCACAATCATAATTTCTTGAGCCATGATGCGCCCATACTCGTTGGGTTTGGGATTTTTCCGTGGGACTAACGTCTGGCTAAAGACGGCAATGAGAGAGTTGGAAAGCTGAACCCGAACCTGGGTTTGACGTTCCGAAGGAAACACGTCAATGATCCGGTCTACGGTTTGAGCCGCAGAACTGGTGTGAAGGGTGCCAAATACTAAGTGTCCTGTCTCAGCAGCGGTAATGGCAAGGGCGATCGTCTCCAAATCTCGCATTTCACCCACCAGAATAATATCCGGGTCTTCCCGTAGAGCTGCTTTCAAGGCATTCGCAAAACTTTTTGTGTCTTCACCCAATTGGCGTTGGTGAATCAAGCTTTTGATTGGCTCATAGACAAACTCGATCGGGTCTTCCACCGTCAAAATATGCTCAGCCCGGGTGCGGTTAATCAAGTCAACCATGGCTGCTAAAGTTGTCGTCTTACCAGATCCAGTAGGCCCGGTGACGAGAATTAAGCCTCTAGGCTTCTCAGACATTTCGCGAACCACATCTGGAAGATTCAGCAACTCAAAGCTAGGAATCTTAGAACTCAAGGCTCTCAGACAGGCGGCATAGGTGCCCCGATCCTTGTAGACATTGACCCGAAAGCGGGCTAGCCCTTTCACGCCATAGGAGCAATCCAACTCCCAGTTCTGTTCCAAGTTCTTACGCTGAGTGTTGTTCAGCATACTGAAAATGAGGCGCTGTACTTGCTCAGCCGTAAATGGCTCGTAGTCCATCGGAGTGAGCTTGCCACTGATCCGAAAATAGGGGGGGAGACCTGCGGAGAGGTGCATGTCGGAACCCCCTAATTCAATCAGTTGCTCCATCAAGTCTTCGATCATCAATTCCATAAGGCTAGACTCCTAATAAATAATTAGCTGAATTAGCAATGTAGTGTGCTGGTGTTACTGGGGTTTAGTCGATCGTTGCAAGTGCCAGACCCTCACAGGCAACAAACCCAGACAGATTTTTTTCTTAATCTTGTTGGAAACGGGGAGTTAGACAATAGACACAATCCATCCACTCTGGCTTGACCGCAGCCCCACAGGTAATGCAAGTCAAAGAACTCTTCCGCTTAGCCTTGAGTTCTGCTTCCAAACCCTTGTCTGTAAAGGTAACTCGCTCAACTTCTTCTAGCGTTGTGGCACCTTGGCGCACCAAATTGAGGCTATAGGACAATAGAGTCACCATGCCATCCTCAACAGCAATCTCCTTGATCCGCTCTGCGGGAGCTTTGTGGGTGATGGCTTCTTGCAATCGCTCTGTGACTTTCATCACTTCGTAAACCCCACAGCGTCCCTTGTAACCAATGCCGTTACATTTTGGACACAGGGTATTGCTTGCCCTAGCTTGCTGAATTTCTTCAGGTTGAAGTGAATTCGCCTTATAAAAGGTTGCAGTCGTTTCACCGGAGGAAGCCAACCCAAACCTAGCGAGTTCGGCAGAGGTGGGAGTGTAGGGAATACGGCATTCTGAGCAGACACGGCGCATGAGGCGCTGGGCACAGACTCCGATGAGTGAGGCAGCAACCATGAAGGGTTCAATCCCCATTTCATCTAACCGAGCAATGGAGCTAGGAGCGTCGTTGGCGTGCAGCGTCGTCAGCACTAAGTGACCTGTAAGAGAGGCTTCGATCGCTGTCTTTGCTGTCTCGATATCTCGCGTCTCACCCACCAGAATAATGTCGGGGTCTTGACGCATGAATGCTCTCAAAATCAAGGCAAAGTTCACGCCCTTTTCTCGAATGACTTGCACTTGATTAATGCCAGGAAGCGCGTACTCGATCGGGTCTTCAGCCGTGCTAATGTTCACACTAGGATCATTACGCTCTGACAGGATGGAGTACAACGTTGTGGACTTACCCGACCCAGTAGGACCAGTTACCAGAATCAGCCCAAACGGACTAGCAGCCATATCTCTAACGATCGCTAACGCATCAGGATCAGAAATCAGCTTGTCTAGACCCAACTGGGTAGACGAGTTATCTAGAATGCGGAGGCAAACTTTCTCACCGTAGCGGCTTGGTAAAGTGCTGACGCGAAAGTCCACCTTGCGGTCTTGGAACACGCGGCGAATTCTACCATCTTGGGGCATCCGTCGTTCTGCGATGTCCAGTTCAGCAATAATTTTGATCCGAGCCGTGATCGCGGGAATAATTTTCTTAGGAAGTGAGTCGAAAGCTTGGCGTAATACCCCATCCTTGCGAAAACGAATTCGTAGGGATTCTTCCTGTGGCTCGACGTGGATATCAGAAACCCCTTCCTGTAGAGCTTTGACCAAGATTTTGTTCACCAGAGCAATAACGGGAGCCGCATCTGCATCCTTTAGGGCTGCGCCTAAGTCATCGGAGGCATCATCAGGAGCATCCTCCAAATCTAGGTTGTCAAGTCCCTCCAAGTCAGATTTCACATCTACAGACTGCTGGTAATCCAGGTGCTTCTGCCGCTCTACCTGTTCATCCAGGTACTTGGAAATGAGTTGCTGGTAATCCTCTAAGGTGATCACCATCCTTTGAAGTTGCAACCCTTGTGATCGTAAGATGCGGTTTAGGTCATCCTGGGCATCTAGATTGTCAGGATCAACCATGGCTATCAGAACCGAGGGGGGTTGCTCATTCTTCGACAAGGGTACAAGTCGATAACGGCGACAAATATCAATCGGGATCAGGGACTCAATCAGTTGTCCAACCTGATTCGTAGAGATTTGACTAATCTCAGGATCAAGAGACTCAACACCGTAAAGAATCTTGAGTTCAAATAACTGCTGCTTCTTATATTGGCGCAACAGATCAGGTGAAAGTTGCTGTCCGGTAAGAGCCTCCAGAATATCTGTTAGAGGCCTACCTGATTTACGACTTTCTACAAGAGCTTGGTGCATTTGCTCATTGTTGACATAACCAGACTGAACCAACTTGTTCCCAAAAGGAGAAAAGTCGTTTCTGACAATAAGGGCACGCCGCTGAGATGAGGGATTAGTCATAGCTAAATGAAGAACTCCTTATAGAGTGTTCCCAGAAATTTCGGAAACTTCTGAGGGGTCGTAGAACTTGTGTATGAGTTTTTATTCGATCTACTTTTATTTGGCGTGTAAGAGGCAAAGCCATCCCTTACTAAAGAATTTGGTTTGCATACGCCCAATAAATATATTTTATTTGATACTTTATTTGCAGAAAGCACACAGCCCTAAGCGTCCCAAACTATTCTCTGGTTACTCTTCTAAATGTTGTGCCTTAAGGAGTAGATGCTTTCATCTATTATGGGCTTTACAGAATGCTTCAGTTATATCAATTTGAACCATAATGTCACCAGTTTGCATTCTGGACTATTCTAAGTGTGGAAAAAATAAAAACCTGTACAGATTATTAAAACAGTCTCTATGTATAAGCCCTGAGAAAGGTCTGAACTTTAAACCCTAGATAGGCTTCAAGTAATATTTTTATTTGTTAAGTCAACACAATACCAGCTTTACAGTTTGATTTAGATCAAGGCATTAGGCTAGTGCAGCGTCACAACTGAGAACTAGGGTTGGCAATTTCTGGAAGCCTTAAACCACACAGTTCTTTTCAGATGCGTCTACCCCAAAATTAAGCGTTGACTCTGCACTAGAAAGCTGTTTAAAAAATGGTCGGCTGTAGGTTTAGACCCTTGCTGATGACAGTAGAACTTTCCAGGCAACCTCACAAGGCTGAATAGTTGGATATTTCTTTAAGAATTGACGATAGTTGATACTATCGAAGATAGTCCAGAATGTTCATGACAGGGTATGCTTAGCGCTTAAGTGTCTGGGCAAAATAGTGATTGATTTTGAGGGATGCTGAAGGCTAAATAGCCAAGTTGAGAAATTTTTAGTACGGAACCTGAGCACAATGATTGACGAAGAACAATTGGACGATACTCAAAAGCCGAATACATCCCCTCAAGAGATCTTAGAAGAACTGACGGAGGATGATCTGGATGAGCAGGATCTTAGTGCCCTAATTGATTCTGATCCTCGATTCTCAACTACGGCTCGATCGGTTGAAGTGCTGGATGATTTGACACCCGATAGGGCAAGCAGTGCAGATGCTAGAGCAGGAGTTTCTGGAGCAAATGTCCAAGAATTAGAGCAGGCGATCGAGTCCTTGAAAGCTCAGCTAGAGGATCGAACGACGCAGTATATGCGAATTGCGGCGGACTTTGAAAACTTTCGGCGGCGAACTCAAAAAGAGAAGGAAGATTTGGAACAACAGATTAAATCTTCTACGATTACCGAGTTATTGCCAGTAGTCGATAATTTTGAACGGGCTAGGTCGCATCTCAAACCGCAAACAGAAGAAGGGACGACGATTAATAAAAGCTATCAAAGTGTTTACAAGCAGTTAGTGGAATGCCTGAAGCGAATTGGTGTCTCGCCTATGCGCTCTGAAGGTCAAGAGTTTGACCCTAATCTTCATGAAGCTGTGATGCGTGAACCTACGGATCAGCACTCAGAGGGTACGGTGATGGAAGAATTGCGGCGGGGGTATATGCTGGGCGATCGTGTGTTGCGTCACGCCATGGTTAAGGTAGCTGCACCCCCTGAATCAGGTGGAATCACTGAGGAGTTGGATCAAGATTAGATGAGGTCAGCCCAAACGATCGCAAAGATTACTGGGACGGATTTTAAACCTCCTCTGTATTTATGTGCTAGGTATACTACTAACTAATCAACAAACCAAATCCGAATCAATTAAACTCAGCAGGTGATATTTAAGAAATTGCCCTTAAGCTGATAGAAATGTTGGTAAATTGCGGCATGTTCTTTACAGAGGGTCACTCCATTGCCCCAAATTCATTCGCTTCTTCGGATTTGCTCCGCTTCAATTCTATTCACGTTATAACCGCTAGCTATGGGAAAGGTCATCGGCATTGACTTGGGAACGACAAATAGTTGTGTTGCTGTCCTAGAGGGCGGTCAACCTATTGTGATTCCAAACTCGGAAGGGGGACGCACAACGCCGAGTATGGTGGGATTTGGTAAGGCTGGCGATCGTCTTGTTGGGCAGCTTGCGAAACGCCAAGCAGTTACCAATGCTGAAAACACTATCTTTAGCATCAAGCGGTTCATTGGCAGGCGCTGGGATGATACCGAAACAGAGCGAGCGAGGGTTCCTTACACCTGTGTTCGCGGCAAGGATGATACCGTAGATGTGCAAATTCGGGGACGGAACTACACCCCCCAAGAAATTTCGGCGATGATTCTGCAAAAGCTAAAGCAGGACGCGGAAAACTATCTGGGAGAGCCTGTGACTCAGGCAGTGATCACAGTGCCCGCTTACTTTACCGATGCCCAACGCCAAGCTACGAAAGACGCGGGGACGATCGCAGGATTGGAAGTATTACGCATTATCAACGAGCCAACGGCCGCTGCCCTCTCCTACGGACTTGATAAGCAAGACCAAGACCAGCGCGTTTTGGTATTTGACTTGGGGGGTGGCACCTTTGATGTCTCCGTTTTGCAACTGGGGGATGGGGTCTTTGAAGTTAAGGCAACATCCGGCAATAACCACTTAGGTGGCGATGACTTCGACAACTGCGTTGTGAGATGGATGATCGATAGCTTCCGGGATCAGGAAGGTATTGATCTCTCAATGGATAAAATGGCTCTACAGCGATTAAGAGAAGCAGCGGAGAAAGCCAAAATTGAGTTGTCTAGTATGGGGGCGACCTCAATCAACCTCCCGTTTATTACCGCGGATGAAACGGGACCGAAGCACCTAGAAACCGAGTTGACCCGCGCTCAGTTTGAGGAACTGGTGAACTACATGGTCGTTGGGACGATCGAGCCTGTAACTCAGTCCCTTAAAGATTCTGAACTCACGACTGATGACATTGAGCGTATTATTCTGGTGGGGGGTTCCACACGCATTCCCGCCGTGCAGGATGCCATTCGGAAAAACTTTGGGGGTAAGGCTCCCGATCGCTCAGTCAACCCAGATGAAGCAGTAGCCTTGGGCGCAGCGATTCAGGGCGGTATTCTAGGGGGCGAAGTTAAAGATTTACTTTTGCTGGATGTGATTCCCCTTTCCCTGGGAATTGAGACCCTGGGAGAAGTGTTTACGAAGGTGATCGAACGCAACACAACTACGCCCACTAGCAAAACGCAAACCTTCTCCACAGCAACTGATGGGCAGACCTCGGTGGAGATCCATGTCTTGCAAGGGGAACGAGCCATGGCGAGGGATAACAAGAGCCTGGGCAAGTTTCAATTGAGCGGCATTCCTCCGGCTCCTAGAGGAGTGCCTCAGATTGAGGTTGCATTCGATATTGATGCAAATGGAATTCTCAAGGTCTCAGCAAGGGACAAAGGCACAGGCCGAGAACAAAGTGTGCAGATCAGTAATACAGGTGGTCTGAGTGACAGTGAAGTTGAACGGATGCGCCAGGAAGCTGAAGTTTATGCTGATGAAGATAAGCGGCGGAAGCAGATTACTGAACTGAAGAATCAAGCGGATGGTCTCTTCTATAGTTACGAAGCTACACTAAGAGATAACGGTGCTTTTATCAACGAGGAGGTTAAAGCTCAGGCTAGCCAGAGACTCACTGAGTTGAGGGCTGCCTTGTCCGATCGCTCCAGCAGTGTTGAAGCGGTAATCGAGCGTTTAGAAGCATTCCAACAGGCTCTGTTTACGATCGGGGCTTCGGTTTATCAGCAAGCTGGAAACGCAGGAAGCGATGATGGATTTAGCAATACGTCTTCGGCGAGCAGTCATCCAGAAACTGAATCTCAGCAGGATTCTGATTTTAAGTTTGAAGAGGATGATACTGTCACGGCTGATTATGAAGCGATCGATTAGCAAATACTAAGTTCTACTAACAGGACTTCTTGTAGCGATCTGTTTAGCAAGCCAACATGTTAGACCGAATATTAGATCGTTTCAATCGGATAATTTAAGAATTGATAGCCTTTGGATTTGCAATCTGGAAGGCTTCGTTTATAGTCATTCACCCATCCCACCCGCATCTCTCTATGGCTCGTGATTACTACGAAATCCTTGGTGTCTCCCGCGATGCCGATAAGGAGGAATTAAAACGTGCTTACCGTCGCCTAGCCCGTAAGTATCATCCTGATGTCAATAAGGATGATGGAGCTGAGGAACAATTTAAAGAGATCAGCCGAGCCTACGAAGTGCTGTCGGAACCTGACCTGCGGGGCCGCTACGATCGCTTTGGTGAGGCGGGGATTGGTGGAGCAGCAGGAGTTCCAGATGTGGGAGATATGGGCGGATTTGCCGATATCTTTGAGAGTTTCTTTGGGGCGTTTTCAGGGGGGGCAGCACAGACGACAACCCGCCGTCGTGGAGGCCCGACCCGTGGCGAAGATTTGCGGCTTGATTTGAAGTTAGAATTCCGAGAAGCCGTATTTGGGGGCGAAAAAGAGATTCGCATCAGTCACTTGGAGACGTGTAATGTCTGCTCTGGCTCAGGAGCAAAGCCCGGCACTCGGCCTCGTACCTGCTCGACGTGCAGTGGTTCTGGTCAGGTTCGCCGTGCCCAGCGAACTCCCTTTGGCAGCTTTACTCAAGTCTCTGTTTGCCCTACTTGTAATGGCACAGGGCAGATGATTGAGGATAAGTGTGATGTTTGTAACGGGATGGGGCAAAAGCAAGAAACGAAGAAGCTGAAAATTACGATTCCCTCCGGAGTAGACAATGGGAACCGACTGAGGGTGTCTGGGGAAGGCGATGCGGGTCAGCGGGGCGGTCCTCCGGGAGACTTGTATGTTTACTTGTTTGTGAATGAGGACTCGGAGTTTCACCGTGACGGAATTAATATCCTTTCGGAAGTTAAGATTAGCTACCTGCAAGCCATCTTAGGTTGCCGCTTTGAGATCAACACGGTGGATGGGTTGGCAGAACTCACGATTCCGCCGGGAACGCAGCCGAATACGGTGTTGATTTTGGAAAATCGTGGGGTACCCCGTTTGGGTAATCCCGTTAGCCGTGGGGATCATTTGATTACGGTGTTGATCGATATTCCCGCACGCATTACCCCGGAAGAGCGGGAACTGTTGGAGAAGTTGGCCAAGCTCAGGGGCGATCGGATTGGCAAGGGTGGTATTGAAGGTTTTTTCGGTAAGGTGTTTGGGACATGACTCCCTCACGAACTCTAAATTCCTCTGGGACGGCTGATGCTCAACCTGATGCACAGATGGATCTGCGGGGTACTCCCTGCCCCATTAACTTTGTGCGGACTAAGCTTCAATTAGAGCGAATGGTTCCAGGATCGTTGCTGGAAGTGTGGCTTGATTCGGGTGAGCCGATCGAGCAAGTGCCTGAAAGTTTGGCAATGGAAGGCTATCAGATTGAGCAAATTCAGGAGCGATCGGGGTTCTTTGCGCTTCAAGTCAGGCGACCTGAGATAGAAATCGATCGCGTTTCCTAGCTAACGCGAATTCGACGAGATCGGAGAACTAGTTCACAATTTAATCTACGCTCCTAACCTGCAAAACCTCTACGGTTCAAGGCTAGTTTCTTCGACCAACTCCGTTTGGCGGAAGGGAATTTCGATGATGAATGTGGTGCCTGATGCAGGGGAAGAGACGCACCGCAATTGTCCCCCGTGCTTTTCAGTCACAATCTGATAGCTGATGGATAGCCCCAATCCAGTGCCTTTGCCAACGGGTTTGGTTGTGAAGAAAGGATCGAAGAGCCGCTGTTGGACTTCAGGGGGAATGCCAGAGCCATTGTCCCCAATGCGAACGACGATCGTCTCTCCATTTACCACTTCTGTTTGAATCTGAATAGCGAGGTGGGGAAGTGCGTCTAAGCGCAAAGGTTGCTTAGCAAGGTCTACGGATTCCTCCAGAGCATCGATCGCGTTGCTGAGGATGTTCATGAACACTTGGTTGATCTGTCCGGCATAGCACTCTACGAGGGGCAGTTCACCATAGTCTTTTGTGACTTTGATGCCAGGGTATTCTGGTCGAGCTTTGAGGCGATTTTGCAGAATCATTAAGGTGCTGTCGAGTCCTTCGTGCAAGTTGACGAATTTCATTTCCGCCTGGTCTAAGCGGGAGAAATGCCGTAGGGACTGGACAATTTCTCGGATGCGATCGGTGCCTACTTTCATGGAAGACAGCAGCTTGGGCAAGTCTTCTACCAAAAACTCCAAATCAATTTCCTCTAGCTCTGCCTGAATGACGGGTGGCGGGTCAGGGTATTCAGCCTGGTAGAGATCCAGTAGACTCAACAGATCCTTGGTATAGTCTGTTGCGTGGGTCAAGTTGCCGTGGATAAAGTTGACCGGATTGTTGATTTCGTGGGCAACTCCAGCCACAAGCTGACCTAGGGAAGACATTTTTTCAGTTTGCACGAGTTGCGATTGGGTGCGCTGTAGTTCTTCTAAGGCTTGCTCTAGTCGGTCAGTGCGGCTGCGGCTTTGGGCATACAGTTCAGCTTGGTCGATGGCGATCGCCAACTGATCGACGACTGCTTGCAGCAATACCACTTCACTAGGGTTCCAGGGGCGTGGCGCATTAAAATGGCTACAATTCAAGACCCCGATCGCGCCCACATAGGTTTGAAACGGCACAGCTAGCAAAGACGTACAGTTAACCGAACTGAGAATTTGGCGCAGGACAGGTTCCTCAAACGTTGCCACATCGTCAATCTGAATCGTTTCTAGATTCAAAGACTTTTCAGACATCACTGCGGTCAGAGTGGTTGGGTAGAGACCTAGGCTATGATCCAACGCATCACTTTTAGCTTCTTTGACAACTTCCCACGCGGGTTCTGGCAAGTCTGGGCGATACCACAGGAAGCTACAGCGATCGATCTGGAGGAGTTCTTGAATACTTCGTACCACAGTTTCCAAGATGGTATCGAGATCGAGAGAAGCCCGAATTTGACTCGCCAGACAGTTTACAAGTTCTTCCTGCTGAGCTAACTCTCGAAAGCGCGCTTCGCTCTGTTGCAGCGCTGCTGCGGACTCCCGCCGCTCATGGAGGGCACGTTCTCGCTCCACAATTTCTGTCTGCAACTGTTGCACCACGTTCCAAAGCTCACTTGTGCGTTCTTGCACCCGCAGTTCTAGGTCTTCATTTGCCTGTCTCAGGGCAAGTTCGGCTTGCTTGCGCTCTGTCACATCTAGCAAGGTGCCAAAAAGCCGGACGACTTGCCCGCTTTGATTTAGAACGGGCTGTCCTTGGGTGTAAACATAGCGAATGGAGCCATTGGGTTGTAGAACTCGGTAATCAAATTCGCAGGGTTTACCGTGGCTAAGGCTTTGCTCGACTTGCTGAGTCCAAAGCGTCGCATCATCAGGATGGATCAGCTTTAAATGCTCGTCGTATCGGGGGGCGGGTTGAGTAGGGTCTAACCCAAAAATCCGAAACGTCTCCTCAGACCAGTTTACTGTTTGGGTTGTGGCATCAAATTCCCAGCTACCAATATGGGCTAGTTTTTGAATCGCCACCAGAGTCGCTTGGCTTTGACGCAGTGCGGCTTCGACATCTCGGCGGGCTGCATCTTCCTGTTTTGCGGTGGTGATATCGACAATTAATCCACTCCAGAGAATATCTCCGTTGGGCTGCTGTTGGGGACGGGCTGTGCTTTTGACCCAACGAGTCTCGCCATCTCGCCGCACAATCCGCCACTCGCGTTCCCAGGGCTGGAGGGTTTTGGCAGAAAGGGCGATCGACTCCTTCACCCCTGACAGGTCATCTGCATGAATCCAATCGGCTAACTGAGCGTGCTGGAAAAAATCTGGCTCGATACCCAACAGGTCGCGGCAGCCTGGACTGACATAGGAAAAAGTGGTGACGTTAGTGGCGGCTTGCCATTGATACTCGTAGAGCATGGCTGGCACATTAGCTGCCAAGTTTTGCAAGCGAGCATGGTCTGGCAAGGCTGATGCTGGCTCAGGCTTCAACAATGATCCCGCCTCCTAATAAAATATCTTCGTTGTACCAGACTGCCGCTTGACCTGGGGTGATGCTGAACTCGGGTTCAGCAAAGACCAGTTTGACTCGATCGCCGGGTTGGGGGATCACCGTCACAGGCACAGCGGCAGACCGATAACGCACTTGGGCAGTGGCTGCGATCGGGGTATTGGGGGGAGGAATCGAAACCCAGTTGACTCGTTGCACTGTGCATTCCGCAGTTTGGGCAGCAGTTCGATCGCCCACGACGACGCGGTTATGTCTGGCATCCAGTTCAATCACGTACAACGGCTCTGAGTGGGCGATCCCCAAGCCTTTGCGTTGTCCGATCGTGTAGTGATGAACTCCCTCATGGTGCCCCATGACTCGCCCGGATTGATCAACAATTTCGCCCTTTTTCGGTGAAATGTATTGATCTAAAAAGGTTTGCATGGAACCGTGGGCTTCCACGAGACACAAATCTTGGCTCTCTGGCTTGTCAGCAGTGTGCAGTCCCAATTCGGTGGCGATGCGCCGCGTTTCGGGTTTGGTGTACTCGCCCAAGGGAAATAAGGTTGCGGATAGAATCTCTTGGCTCAGGTCGTAGAGGAAGTAGGACTGATCCTTGTTGGAGTCGATCGCCCGCTTGAGTTGATACCGGTTTGTGATCTCATCGTAGTGAATTCGAGCATAGTGTCCCGTGGCAATCCGATCGATCCCCAATTGGTCTTTGGCGTAGACCTGCATAGGACTGAATTTCACGGCTTTATTGCACTGAGAACACGGCAATGGAGTGATGCCAGCACTGTAGCCAGCAACGAGATAATCAACAATATTCGTCTGAAAGATGTCTCGCGAATCCACAATGTGATGGGGAATCCCCAAATCCTCACACAACTTAGCGGCATCTACCATGCCTTCAGAACAACATTGCCCCTTTCCTTTCATCAGCCACAGGGTTAACCCCACGACTTCGTATCCCTGCTGATGGAGGACTGCCGCTGCCACTGAGCTATCGACTCCTCCAGACAGACCCACCACCACTTTGTTCATGGCTGGCACCGTTCACTAAAAATATGATCCTTTCCAGGCTAACATTCTCTCACGAGAATCTGAGTAGACATCGGTTTAGGATACATCAATTCTGCCACGTTGGCAGTGGGGGTGAGGGCATAGCGTGAGGAATCAGAAACTAGCCCAGCGTTTCCAGAAATTCCAGTGAAGCAGCTCATTGCACAAGGGGTGGAGCGTTCCTGGGAGGTGGGTCGCCATCAGGCTTTCAAGGAGTTGAAAGACAAGATGTCCGCCTTGTACAGAGTGAACAGTTCAAGTCTCTGAATTCTCGAAAGAGGATTCAAGAATCCTGCCAGAGATTTGATTCAGGAATCGGAGGATTGGCACTTACTGTAAAATTCACAAAAGAAATTCATGAAAGTTCCTTACTGAAATTTCTGTTTCAAAAAGGCTAGGATTTGGGCGATTTGTTTTTTCAGTAGGTCAACTTCTGCCTGAGTCGCCGCATTTTTATGCTCTAGGACTTGAATTTCTGCCTTGAGTGTCTGAATTTCGCTGGTCTCGATCGCAGCAGGAACAGGCACAACGATCGGGGACGGTTCAGCAACAGGTGGGGCAACAACCGCAGCAGGGACTTGAGGCATGAGGACGATCGGTGGCATAGGCGGTGGCACGGTGCCCGCAGCCCGATGCTTAGCCTTCATCATGGCCGATCGAATAGCGCCAACTAGGGCGTGTTGTTCAAACGGCTTTTCAATAAATTCAAAATAGTCAAATAGCTCTGGCACTTTCTCAATCACTTCTTCCTTCCGTCCTGACATCACGACGATCGGAATTGCCTTGAGCGTAGGCTGATCCTTGACCTGCTGAATTACTTCCCAGCCGTTCATGCGGGGCATGAAGAAATCCAGCAGAATCAGGTTGGGTTGCTGATTCCGGATCAGGTCAATACCTTCAACCCCATCCTTGGCTTCTAGGACATCAAAGTTCCCCTGCGGCAACATATCCCGAATCTGGAGGCGGATTGCTCGGCTATCGTCAACAATAAGAACTTTTTGGCTTGCCATAGTTTCTTAATATGAGGGCAAGTGAAACATCTGAGCGGGTATCAGAAGCACAATAATTCTTAGATTATAGTGGCAGGGCTGACACACAGACATGAGGAGGGCTTAAGCCCTTGATTAGCATGAGAGCGAAAGTGTCTGAGTTCTGAACTGTAACTGCGTGGGAACGAAGTAAGCTTGCTTCACTCAAAGCGCTAGCACTGTTTGATGAGCATTTTTAATGAGCGTTATTTCAAAGGATAGGTCAGGAGTGGCAAATGCAAGCGGTAGATATTCTAATTTTGTCAAATGGGCCAGGAGAACTGGCAACCTGGGTGAGACCAGTGGTGCGATCGTTGCGAACTCACTTAGGAAATGACCGGACTCACTGTCGTATTTCTGTGGTTTTATCCCCTTGTCCGCACGCTACGGGAAAAGAAGCTGCGATCGCCCAAAGTTACCCAGAAGTCGATCGGGTTCAGGCAGCGGAGCATTTTTCATCCTTTTTACTTTGGGGGAAGACGGCAGAAGCGTGGGATTGGCGGGACAAAGGCGTGGTGCTATTCCTGGGAGGGGATCAGTTTTTTACCGTAGTAATTGGCAAGCAATTAGGTTATAAGACCGTGGTCTACGCCGAGTGGGAAGCCCGGTGGCACCGCTGGATCGATCGCTTTGCCCTGATGCGCCCCGATGCAGCGAAGACTGCCGCCGCCAAGTATGCTGCCAAGTTTACTGTGGTGGGAGATTTGATGGCAGAGGTGGGGCGGGAGGTGACGGGACAAACAGCCCAGACTGGGGAGCTAGTGGGACTGTTGCCGGGATCAAAGGCGGCAAAGTTGAGTCAGGGAGTGCCGTTGTTGCTGGCGATCGTGGAACGAATTTATCAAATGCGTCCCCAAACACGCTTCATCATCCCCGTTGCACCGACGATCGACTTACCGACCTTGGCACGGTTTGCTGACCCAGAGCAAAATCCCTACATTGCCTTGGTCGGAGGCGTATCGGCTGAACTGATTACGTCGGGAGATGTTTCTTATTTGAAAACAGCGGCTGGTTTTCAGGTGGAATTATGGACGCAATCCCCTGCCTATGATTTGCTCGCCCAATGTAGCCTGTGTGTGACAACCGTGGGGGCAAACACCGCAGAGCTGGGATCGCTGGGTGTGCCGATGATTGTGCTGTTACCCAGCCAACAACTGGATGCCATGCGAACCTGGGACGGGATTCCCGGTGTACTCGCTATGCTACCGGGGGTGGGAACTGTCTTTGCCAAGGCAATCAACTGGTGGTTCTTTAGCCATCCTAAACTGGTGTCCTGGCCGAATATCTGGGCTAAGGAGGAAATCGTGCCGGAACTGCTAGGCAAGCTGCATCCTCAACCGATCGCAGACCTGGTAATCGACTTTCTAGACCATCCTGAGAAGCTGCAACAGATGCGCGATCGACTGCGTAAAATCCGTGGGGAACCCGGAGCAGCGGATAAGCTAGCTCAGGTGGTGGCAGAGGAGGTGACGGGGTGATGGGGTGATGGGGTGATGGAGTAACTTACTCTCCCACTCTCCCACTCTCCCACTCCCCTATTCCCCCGCTCTACGTCCCAATTCATAAACTCCAGCCCCCATACAGGCAATCAATCCGGTGCTGATGCTCCAGCTACGACCTAGGCTTAGGTCTACCAGGTAGTTGCACAGTCCTCCTGCCAAGAGAAAAGGCACAATGCTCAAAATTGCGGCGTATAGAGTATTTTGTGCTTCACGACTTTTGCGGGTGCGATCGAATTCTTCATTAGAGGAGTAAAATCGCTGCTCGACAACCCTAAACCAGTGACTGAACTGAAGTGTGACCCATTCACTAGCAGAGGCGAAACTGAGATACAGTGCTAAAGCCCACAAACTGGCACCCGCGATCGTGGTTGTGTCTAATGTAATTTTGAAGGGAAGGAGATCAATCAGCATGGGGCGAGGCAGAACAAGTCACGTTTAGTTACTCTAACTGCTATGTCACTGATTCTGCCGCCTGTTTGCAAAGCTGCTCCAAGCAATAGTTCGGACATTTTTGCTATGGCTAGCCCTCATCCCCCAACCCCTTCTCCCAGAACAGGAGAAGGGGAGCCGGATTGAAGTCCCTCTCCCCTCTTGGGAGAGGGATTTAGGGTGAGGGTCTATCCTGGCTGTACAATAGGGTTTCCAGCACCTCCACAAAAACTGTCCGAAGTATTGGTTAAGGATAGCGAGAGAACGATCGCCTACACTTAAAGCACACCCCAATCCCGTGTTCATGATCTAAGGTGGGGCTACAAAACCTACTCTCTTGCTATCTCCGTGTCTCTATGGGTTTAAATTTGAAGCCAGCCAATTTTGGGCAACCGATCGCCACACCCTCTCAAGAATTCAGAATTAAGCATGGGTGCTGAGTTGGATCGCTCTCCCAATCAAAGCTTAAAAGCGGGGGCTTTTCTGGGCAGAGTGTTGGCGGTGCAGGCGAACTATTACCAGGTGCAGTTTGACGCGATCGAAAACCTTGACCTCATGCCCTTAGATGAGCAGTCGAGTCCGACCCGATTTTTGCTGTGTACCCGCCGATCGCGCCTCAAAAAGGTGGGGCAGCAAGTCATGGTGGGGGATAGGGTGCTGGTGGAAGACCCAGACTGGGTAGGCGGGCGGGGAGCCATTGCCCAAGTGTTACCCCGAACCTCGTTTCTCGATCGGCCAGCGATCGCCAACGTGAATCAGATTTTGCTGCTGTTTGCCCTAGCCGAGCCGCTCCTAGACCCCTATCATCTCAGTCGGTTTCTAGTCAAAGCTGAGTCAACTGGGCTAGATGTGAGCTTGTGCTTGAATAAAAGTGATCTCGCAACTCCAGAACAGCAACAGCACTGGTTCGATCGCTTGGCGGCATGGGGCTACAAACCATCGTTTCTCAGCGTTCGCACGGGGCAAGGCTTAGCAGAACTCAGCGCTCAACTTGACCAGCGCACAACCGTGATTTCTGGCCCGTCGGGAGTCGGCAAGTCCAGCCTGATCAATGACTTGATTCCCGCAGTTGACCTGCGAGTGGGGGATGTGTCGAGCAAATTGGGGCATGGTCGTCACACCACGCGCCATGTGGAGCTATTTGCACTGCCCACTGGGGGATTGCTGGCCGATACGCCTGGATTTAGCCAAATGACCCTAGATTGCTTGCCGGAAGATCTAGCAGACTGTTTTCCAGAGATCCGGCGGCGGTTGGATGTGGCAGACTGTCAATTTGGGGATTGTTCACACCGAGAAGAGCCAAATTGTGTGGTGCGCGGCGATTGGGAGCGTTATGTCCATTATTTGGATTTTTTGGCAGAGGCGATCGTGCGGGCTGATCACCTGCATCACCAATCCGATGTAGAGTCTACGTTTAAATCAAAAACGGTGGGGAAAGGCGAGACCCAGTACGAGCCAAAGTTAGAGAGCAAGAAGTATCGGCGATCGTCTCGGCGCACTCAATTGCAAGGACTTCAGAAACTCTACGAAAATTTTGAGGATGACTAATTGAGACGTTAAATCTTCTTTTTAAGTCAGCAACAAACTGTTTATTTAATTCATGATTCTAACAATACTTCGGACAGTTTTTGTGGAGGTACTGGAAACCCTGTCGTGTAGCCAATATAGACCCTCACCCTAAATCCCTCTCCCAGGAGGCTTGTCATTACCAACATCTATTAAAAAGCTTAGAGAGTATCTGACAAATGCTTTAGATCTTGCACTTGCCCCCTTTTCATATATGCCTGAAAGGCTTTAAGGCCCCAATTCTGGGGGACTTCGATCTCAGAACCCCCCAGAATTGGGGGGCAGG
>JARCMD010000013.1 GCA_030248885.1 Leptolyngbyaceae cyanobacterium MP9P1.79
GGCTTGGTGCCGATCGTCACGCAGAAACAATCACCATTACTGGATGGACTAGACGCAAATGTGCAATTTTTGTTTGCCGGATTGCAAGGGCAGCAGTTAGCGATAGAGCAGATGCAGGCGATCGCAGATGCCGCCCATTATTGGTATGGCAACCACAATCAAGCAAATACAGTCAAAACCATTGGTTCACACCTTCTTCTGTCGCCAGCAGCTAACAGACCATAATTCAAATTGAGCGCTACACTCCCGACCGAATTCTCATTAAAATGTGCAGCAGGTTGAGGCTCTTACGGCTGTTTCCTTTGCATTCATCACACCTAATACGCAAAACTACAAGGCTATGAATTACAGAATTGATAACGGCTGTAAGAGCTGCTTAAGAATCTCCTGAGCGCGTTTATAAATAACACCTGGATTTGCGCTTTCTCGGGATCCTGCAACATTGAGAATGCGAATATGTTTGTCTCGAATCCATTGATAAAAGCGATCGACATCACGCTGATTAAACGTCATTGCGTTCAAAACAAGAGCGGGACGGTTGTATTTCCGTGCGAGATCGGCAGTCAGTTTAGTTCCACCTTCAAGCGGACCATACGCAAGAATCATGGTTGCATCAGAATCCCGTACATTCCACTCGGTTCGCACTGCATATTCGGTACTGGTTGTTTCTTGCAGCGGATAAACGGCTGGAATCTTGCCATCCTCAGCCAACCGTCCTTTTGGACACCACCCGCGTACAGGTAGAAAAAGCGATAGTGCTATGTCGAGTGTGGCTCGATCGACTCCGGTTTGCCCTCCCGTCACAAGCCATAGGCGCGGTTGCGGCGAAGTTGGTGCGGTTGGGCTAGCGATCGCTCCCGGTGGTTTGACTGGTAAGGTCAACACCTTCGGGACAGCAATTGCCATGATCAGGAGCAGTGCCAGTACAATACTTCCAGTCGCGGTGAAGTCACGAAACTTCATAAGAATATATTTACCTTTCATGGAGAGAATAAGATGCCTGAATTCGATTCGGTGTGACGTTATTTGGAGAACGATCGCCTGCAAAAGCCTTACCTGGAGCTTGTAAGGACTTGCACCCCTACAAGTGTAAAATCTTTTTCAAAAGTCACCTTAATATTAGGTTTCATTGCTGAGCATAGGGTTGAAATCCCATCTGTCGCATGATCTGTTGCCCTTGATCAGTTCTCAGCAGCTTAGCGTAAGCCAAGCCTGCTAATTCCTGATTGTGCTGGGCAGGACTGGCGCTGCCTTTGTAATGCTTTACGATTACGGACACCACCTCCTGCTGCAACGCTTTGGGATAGGCAGGGTTTAGCTGCACAGGCGAGTTACCTTTGCTTGATGTCAAGATACTATCCTCGTTTTTTGGCTCACATCCTTTCTTGGGATCAAAGACTTTAAACGGCAGCACTGGTTTATTGGTAGTTCCAACAATCGGCATTATTTTGATGTTCGAGTTCCGATAAACAAGAGCGGCAGGCGCATGATAGATTGCACCCAGCTCACTTTCAACTTTTTTCATCCCGTCGCTGGTTGTTTCAACGAATTGCACAGTAGAGCCGAAAGGTGCATCGGCTAAAACTATTTTCTGAAAGAGATATTTCGACTGTTTTTCTGCTTGATGTGTATACGGAGTGATTGTTTGATTAGTTCCTCTAAATTTTTGCCACTTTAGAGTTCTATTACTGGTATAAATCTCCTTCAAGTCATTCACAAGAAGACCGCCGATCTTTCCTATATCTAACTTAGAATTAACGATCACAACGGTAACATCTCGCGCCACTGGTATCGCTTCAAGAGTGAAGCCTTTCGCCTCAGCTTTCTTCTTTTCAGCGTCGGTTAAGGGTCGCGAAGAAACGGCAAAAGCAACGTCTTTCTCTTTATCAATGAGCAAGTCGATCGCAATATTGGAGCTAGGCTTCTCTTTGGAGGTCGGATCAATTTCTGTAGGAAGCTTGTAGCGAGGTTTAAAGTTTTTTAGACTGTTTAAACCCCACTCAAAAACAGTATCAATACCCGTTTGACCATCGCCACAGCGTATCGACGACCAGGTAGAACTGCCAGTATAGGAAAATTCACCCAACGAAGGAACGTCATTTACAACATCGGCGAATGTGGTCGAGCGCTTGAAACCGGTCGTATAAATGCCAGCAGGGATCACCACACAAGCGGCGATCGTCATGAACGTTAATGTCCAGTGTGGTTTCCGGGGTAGCCATTTCCCTGTTTGTCCTGGAGTCCGCGATCGTTTCACAGGCGGTTCTGGCTCCTGCTGCTGCCTATGAACCGCAGGTAGTATGGATTCTTCTACGCTTAAAGTTGAGCCAACGTCTTCATCGCGAAGCTTAAGCAGTTGCTGTAACCGCTGCAATTCTTCCTGCGTTTGAGCACTTAAAGGGGACTCGTGTGCCATTGCCTCAGCCAGCACTTGCCGATACTCCTGTAAATTGCTTTGGTAGCGTTGAAACGGTTCCAGCACTTCATACTCAATCTCGATCGCGTCTTCTGAAGCCAGGTTCAGTTCTTTCTGCAATTTATCTAAGATACTGCGACCGACAGACGTGGCTTTTCCACCAACTAGCCGCTGCTCACACTCTTTGCGATACACCAATTTAGGATCGCCTTGAGGCGCTTTTGCTAGTTGAATCGTATAGCCTTCTCGAATTGCAAAGATTTCTGGCTTCATTGCTGGAGCCGCTTCTTGGGTGCGCCGCTTTGCGTATTGGTGTAGTTCATCGATCGTGATAGCACCATCTTTATTCAGGTCGGCGGCTCCAGTCTCAATGCCTTCCACCAAGTATCGGGTATAGATTGAGGCATCTTCTTCGGCATAAGAAACCTGAGTCGCGGTAGAAGATGTCAGAACAGCGCGACCTTCACCGCCTAATTGTTTTTGAATCGAGAGGGGTTGCTCTAAACTTTTCGCCTGCATACCTTCTGCGAATGCCCCGCTGAAACAGCAATCCAGGATGAGTACCTGACGACGCGATCGACTACGACTCATGCAAGACTGAATAAAACTGGCAGGAACGGCAGTCGCCGTAAAGATTTGCCCTGACTGTCGCAGTTGGGTCGTGCGCGTCACAAGGTGGAGACAAGCATCATCATCGCGGACACCATGACTGGAAATGTAGAGCAAGACCAAATCGTCTTTGTGGCGATTTTCAAGAAACAACGTTTCAATCGCTAGCTGCATCTCCGTTGGGCTAGGATTTGAGAGCAAGCCTACATCATCAAAATTACCTCTCTGAGGATTCTGTAGAACGCGCTCCATTGCCCCAACGTCTCTTTGAGCACCTGGCAAGGGAGGTAATCCTGCGTCGTATTCACTGACCTCAATCAGCAGTGCAAGTTTTGACATACGTGAGGGCGAAGTGTTTTGCTTTACAAGCAACTGTGTCAGCTCGATCTTAAGGGACACAGCTAAAAAGTCGAGTGCTCTTTGAAATTAAGCGTTGGTGAAAATAGTTGCTGCAAAAATGCTTGCTTTAAGGAGGCACACTTTAGTCTAGTGACATTTTAATGCTCTTCACGGTCAAGAGCATCGTTTAAGCAAGTGCTTCACGACAGTTCCGTTACGTAGTGGTTACGGCTCACCGGAAGGAGCCTTCTAGTAGGTGCAGGTAACTATTGTTTACAACGTGGCTCCTTAGCTCGACTTTATCCATTTTGAAGAGGAGCTATTCTTGGCGGTGCCTAGATCGCAGACAGGGTCGCAAACTTTTTCAGATGTCCAGCGGTTGAACC
>JARCMD010000124.1 GCA_030248885.1 Leptolyngbyaceae cyanobacterium MP9P1.79
ACGGCAAAAGGTTCTGATTGAGTTACAAAGACTTTCGCCCGAATGCCTCGCCCATGCAAGGTTTATACGCGGGTACATTATTTATCTGCAAGTCCCTTAGGACCAATAGTCCGGACAGTTTTGCGATAGCTAGCCCTCATCCCCCAACCCCTTCTCCCAGAACGGGAGAAGGGGAGTCGGATTGAAGTCCCTCTCCCCTCTTGGGAGAGGGATTTAGGGTGAGGGTCTATACTGGCTGTGCAACAGAGTTTCCAACACCTCCACAAAAACTGTCCGAAGTATTGTTAGGACACTAATCTGCCTCTGCATCACTTGCCGATCAACCGTGAGTTTATCAGCAACGGTTGGCTCCTCACCTTCAGAAGTTGTATTCATAAACTTGGGTGGTGTGGGCAACTTTAACCCCAGTGGTTCTGCTAGATAGACAAAAATGCTCTCAGTGGCTCCAACGGGAGTTCCCTGGTATTTCTGTTTGATGCTGTTGAGGGTATTGGTATAGTCCTTCAGTCCAGTTGCAATGAACTGTGCTTTCTGTTGGTTGAAATAAGCAGCACTTGTCGGATCGAGGCTTTTCAGGTCAGAGGTGACTTGTTCAACCATTTGCATCACATAGGTTGGGTTATACCGCAGGTGCGGGTTATCACCTGCTTGCTTTCCCACCAAATCTCCAATAATGAGAACTTTGCGCCCAGCAACGGGATTCGCCTCCAGGAGTTTTTGTCCCCACGGATCATACCCGGCTCCATTTAGGACAACATACTGGCTGCTGGCGATCGTGCGGGCATCCATAGGCTTTGATTCATAGTCGTGGGGGTCAGTGTCGGGATTGGTGATGATGCTCGTGACCCTCACCCGATCGCCCCCAATTTAGGAAACAATACTCCCCCAAAAATTCTGAACAACTACGACCTCGATCGGCGCAACACTGGCACTGCTACTGGGGCTAGTTTGAGCCATAGGACTGGGGGCAGTCGCTGGATTGAGATCCGCTGAAGGGGTAGAGCTACAGCTACTCAGTGCTGGCAATATTACAGTTGCCAATAAACAGGTGGCGATCGTCTTCCATTGATTGGGTTTCGATCGGTTAGCGGGTAAGGACGATACTAACTCACCGAACTGAACTGTCCCCACACATTTTTCTTTCATTCTTCGATAGTCTAACATCGCTCTTTTTGAGAATGATTCTCACTCTCAATTCACATAGTGGGTAACATACTGAATTCTCAGAATGTTGTCAATAAGAGCTATTATCTTTCGCAAAAGTCTAAGTTGCAGAAGTTCGAGACTTACTAAGGGCGAAGCATACCCTTCGGGAAGCAAGCTACGGGCGGAAGCTTTAGCACTTAATTAGAGCCGTTTACCGAATGCTAAGTGCAAAGCACACGCTACGCGAACACCCTTACATTTGAACTATTGCATATTATTAGATCCACGATCCTTACCAATTCCAGACTCGCAAATTGAAACCTGCTAAACCACTCGGAGTGATGGGGAACGGGCAACAGTTGATTCATAATTTGGATGTGCTATTGAATGGGCTTCCATTGGAGTTTAGACCAAACCATGACTCCATCACTGACGAGGCTATGCCTGCAAGTCTATTGACAATTAGACTCCATCAGTGTCCAATTGCAGGACTTGAACTCTGGTCATCGAGAGGTTTTGAGAACTTCACGAATTGAATGGGGATGTCTTTACACAACAATCTTCACAAATTCATGTTCTGACACTCAAAGCGTGGAGTAGAATCAAATACAATCATGCTTCTAGGGGTTTAACTGTGGTAACTTCAACGTCCTATCTGCAAACTCTATCTCAAGATGACGCACTCGTATTTGTCGCCTCGTTGCAGCAAGTGAAGGCACATCTAAAAAGCGAACTGGAGTGGATGCACACCCAGTTACACCAGAAGACCAAGCAACTTGAGGGAATTGAAGTCATCTTGTCTCAAGCTGCATCTATTGGAATCCTCAATCATAGTTCCGTGGAAAATCAGGTTTTAGCCAGTGAGAAGCGGGGAAACGTTGACAGTCACTCAGTTGTTTCAGAAACCTCTCAGGGGATCAATGATGCAATTCCCCCGATCGACATCGCCGATTCTGCGGATGATGATCGCCAAGACACCCTCAAACCCCAGCGCCGCGTCAAAACCGACGCAAAGCAGCAGAAACCCAAGAAGGTGAAGCAGCCTAAATCCTCAATCAAGGCAACACGCAAGGGGCGCAAGTCATCAGAAGGGGTAGACGGGGCAGAGTTAGGGCAATTTCTACAACCTGCGTTTCAAAATAAATCTCTGATGGAATCGATCGCCCAAGTGCTAGATGATTCCTCAGAGCCATTGGAGACCGATGACATCATGGCAGAGTTGTATGCGGGACTGTCTAGCCAGGACTACGGTCGCGCCAAGCGATCGATCGCCAACCTACTCTCTCTGGGCAAGCGCAAGGGGAAATGGCAGAGCATAGGTAGAGGACGCTATACAGGCGTTGCAGCGGCTATCTCTTAGAAACTGGGTACTCCATCAAAACAGCCATGAAATCATTTTTTACACTTGTGAGTGCTGTGGAAAACTCAACATCGTAAAATAAGATGAGAAGCAGACTTATCCCAGGGGACATGGCTCAAAATGGCAAAGCTGACGATCGAAATTCCTGATGGCTTGGTGAATCAAGTGCTATCAGCAGGATATTCACTGGAACCAATTTTGCTGGAGGCATTGACCCAGTATTTAGCCAATGGTTTACCTCTACAAAACATAACTCAGACTCGTACTTGGCAACTGTGTGGGCGCTTTGCTGTTTGTGAGGCTACATCGGCGAATTCATCGTCCGAAACGTCTTACCCAGCCACTATCACCAATCACGCCGAACAGATTGATGATGCTCTCTATCAGGGGTTTTAATGGCTCAGGTTTTGCTGGATACCTCTGCATTAATAGCATTCTTTGTCCATTCAGAAAAACATCATCTCGTAGTTAGGAATATGTTCTAGAGCATCTGACAGTACAGTGGATGATTTTGTCGTCGGTATTTGATGAGACAGTCACTTGGCTGCGACTTAGGATTTCAGTACAAGCATCAATTGCAATTGGTCGTGTGTTAAGGGAAGAACATACTTACATTGCATTATCAGAAGCGGATGATCGTGCTACATGGGAGGCTTTTTGTCATTATGACGATAAACTTTGGAGCTATACCGATTGTTTATTGCTAGTGATGGCTCAACGCTTAAAAATTCTTGAGATTGTTTCGTTTGATCAACATATTCACCAGATGGCGGGATTGGGAATCGTTTGTGTTCCTTGAAAAACAATCGAGCAACGGCGAAAATCGCATACTTAGAGGATGAATGAATTCACCACATCAGCTAACGCCGATCGCTGATTAAGCATTAATCTGTATTCATGGGCGTTTTTATCCGGTGATCGCCATCGTATCTTCTCAATTTGTAAAAATCCTGGAAAAAGATCTAAAGCCACCGGAGCATTACGATAAAGCAAGCAGTGACAAATTATCGTCTTCATAAAATAATTTGATCGCGTTAAAATTCTGTCGTAGCGAATTTTCAATTTGCGATGTCGCACAGTTTCCCAGGCGAAGCCAGATAACTTTCGGTGGATTTCCAAATACCAAGCTCAGGTCATGCATGTCCGCGTCTTTCGAGACAATCATCAAATCATTGTCTTTTGCATAATCCCAAACTATTGGGTCTATCGTTGCCTTCATGCCCATATCTCGAACGTGAAGCGAATTTAGGAAGAGATCACTCAAACAATTCGGCAACTTGGGCGACAAGTTTTCATCAAAAAGTAATTTCATACGGATAAGGGAGCGATCATGAATCGACGCTCACGATCGGCAGCATAAGCAATACAAGCTTTTAAATCTTCTCTCGTCAGATCGGGAAAATCGTCGAGAATCTCTGCTTCGGTCATCTCAGAAGCCAGGTACTCAAGCACTTCATAAACCGTAATTCTCAAACCACGTACACAAGGCTTCCCACTGCGTTTATTGGGTTCAATTGTGATGAAATTTCGGTAGTCCATAGTTGGAATTATCGTCATTAGACGTGTTGTGTAATAAGCGTTAAAAACCCTTGGATCATCTCATGGAAAGTTCTTTTGACCATAAGTATAAGGTTTTAGGGATTTTCATCACTTCAGAATTAAATAACCTGCAATTTGTAGGTTGGGTTTAGCCTGGCGTAGCTTGCTTCCCGTAGGGTAACCCAACGCATAGATATATTGGGTTTCAGGCTTCAACCCAACCTACGCAGGTTATTAAATCCACAATCTTAAGCATTAACTGGAACCGTGGCTTTCACCGGAATTGTGATGATGAATTCTGCGCCCTGACCCAAATCCGAGTTGACTTCCAGGGTGCCGCCATGCTTCTCTACAACAATCTGACGGGCGATCGCCAACCCTAACCCTGTCCCTTGCCCTACCCCCTTGGTCGTAAACAGGTGGTCAAAAATCTTACGTTTCACGGCATCACTCATGCCCATGCCGTTATCTTTTACCCGAACCACAACCTGTTGCCGATCGGCAGATACCTCTGTCTTCACAATAATCTCATTGGGGTTAGCTTTGATTTCGGCAGAACTGCGTCCTTGATTGCTATCTTCCAAGGCATCGATCGCATTGGCCAGCAAGTTCATAAACACTTGATTCAACTGACCAGGGAAGCAGTCGATCGCAGGCAGATTACCATAGTCAGTCACCACTTCAACCTTGGGCCGCTGGTCGTTGGCATTGAGGCGATGGCGCAGAATCAGGATGGTGCTATCAATGCCATCATGCAGGTTGAAGGGTTGCTTTTGGTCACTATCAGAACGAGAGAAGGTGCGGAGGCTTTGACTGATGGACTTGATCCGATCGCCCCCATCTTTCATGGCTTTGATCAGCTTAGGCAAATCTTCTCGCACGTAATCCAAGTCAATATCTTCAAGTTCATCAGCAATTTGGTCACCCGGTTGTGGGAATGTCTCACCATAGAGGTCAACCACACCCAGCAGATCATTGATATACTCTTGGACAACTTCGACATTTCCTACAATACATCCAACGGGATTGTTGATTTCATGGGCCACCCCAGCAACCAGATTGCCCAATGCTGACATTTTTTCGCTTTGAACCATTTGCAACTGAGTTTGCTGCAAATCTTGGAGTGCTTGTGCAAGTTCTTGGTTTTTCGCTTGAATCAGGGCTTCGGAAGCTTTGCGATCGGTGATACTCAGACCAGTGCCTCGGAAACCAATGATTTCATTCTCATCGTTGAGAATGGGTAGTCCACTTATTTCCTCCCAAACCACTTCACCCGTGGGCAAAATATCGCGATGCTGCAAGGTAAAACTGCCTTTTCTTGCCGAAGCTTCTGCCAAAATTGCCCCCACTGACTCGATATCTTCGGGAGGCATGAACTCAATGGGGCTGTGTCCTAGAAGTTGCTTTGGAGAATAGCCCTTAACCTGGGTGGATCTTTCTGTGGCATAGGTGTAGATGCCATTTGTATCGATTTCCCAAATGTATTCTCCCGCAGCTTCAGTGACATCGCGGAATCGCTGTTCACTCTGCCGCAGAGCATCTTCAGCGGCTTTACGATCGCTAAATTGGCCAATTTGACTGCTAATATTGGCGATCATCTCCAAAAAACTGTTGTCTGCTGGGTGGATCTTATGGGTGAATAATATCAAAACATCCCAGACTCCTTCAGTGCGATGGATTGGGAAGCCAACTGCCGTATGCAAGTTACATTGACTAGCAATATCCCTGCGGAGAAATTGCTCATCCTGACACACATCCGTGATCCAGAGCGGTGCTTCCGTTTCCCAAACCTGCCCCGGTAAACCATCCCCTCGCGCAAACCGGCTGGTTCGAGAAAGTGTACTGAATTCAGCTAAGTCAGCAGACGGTAAATGCCAGGTTTGATCAAGTTTCAGCGTTTCTGTTGCTGAATCAAAAACCCACAGCTCACCTAAACTCCAATTCAGCGTTTTACAGAGAACTTCTAGTAATTGCGGAATGGCTATTTCTAGACTTTCTGCATCTGCCAACAGTTGAGTCGTCTTGTAGTGCAACAGTTGGGACTGTTCTACGGCTTTACGATCGCTGATCTCAACCGCTGTCATAATAATGCGATACATCTGACCGTCCTCATTTTTGAGCGGGTTGAGGGTCGTCAGCCACCACATATCTTTCCCTTGAAAGGGAACTAATTCTTCATAGGAGATAGCTGTTGCCGCAGCGAGGCAATGTTGGTAGTTTTGCCGAATCAGCGCCCCAAACGTCTTACCAAATACCTCCTCTGGAGTTTTACCCGCAATATCTGCATTAGGAATCCCGGTCAGCTTGTTAAGAACTAGATTCCAACTAATATAGTGAAAGTCCTGGGATGGTGTGACATTAATAACACCAATACCTTGACCCACGCCTTCGTAGATGCTGCGTAGCAACAGTTCGTTTTCACGCAACTGGTCTTCAGTTCGTTTACGATCGCTAATATTCCCGGCAATGCCTCGTAAACCCGTCACCTGTCCCTGCTCATCTTTGATCGGGGAGATGTTGCATGTTATCCAAAACCACGATCTATCCCGATGTTGAGTCCGAAATTCAAGCGCAGATTGCTTTTCTCCGGTCTCAACGAGTCGTTGCATAACTGCCGTGACGTAGGCGAGGTCTTCTGGATGAACTAGGGAGACAAAAGATTGGTGTAAAAACTCGTCCACATTATATCCCCACATTTCCTTAAACTGGGGAGATAGATAGGTAAAGGTTGTATCGAGTGCAACTGAATAAATCATATCATTCACCTCTTCCACAAGTGCCCGAAACTCAGACTCACTGTGTTGGAGCGTTTGATAAAGACGGGCATTTTCCAGGGCACTCGCCGCCTGATTACACAAGAAGTTGAGGATGAGCAGGCGATCGTTGGTGAACACGCCACTGGTTGCCCGATTTTCGAGATACAAAATACCCGCTAAATTGCCCTGATTGAGAATCGGCAAACACAACACGCTCTGGGGCTGATGCTCATGCAGATAATCACCAATGATGGATAGCTTCGTATCGAGATCATCCATGACAATAGTCGCCAAGGTATTTTTGACATACTGAATGAGCTTGACCGGAACTGTAGGATTGTTTTCCAACGCAGCGGATTGCAGAGTGACTTGCTCCAGGTTTGCCATCACCCGCACTTGCCATTGATCATCCTGACAAAGCATCAATGCACATTTATCTGCCCCAGAGTTTTCCAGCATGGTTTGGGTCAGGGTTTGCAGCAACTCATCAAGTTCGATCGTGCTGGCGAGGTCCTGACCGACTTTCAGCAGAGCCGCAAAATCTAACGTGTCGTTGATGCTGCTACTGGAGGAGCTTTTACTCCGGCTGAAGTCGGTGGCAGGGGCAACAATACTGGCCAGGGTTTCTAGCACCGTGAAGGGTTGAGCAGCTTGTTGCAAGATGGGTTGAAGCAGTTGAGGGTAACGATTTTCCAAGTCATCGGTTTTGGCTTTGGCTCCCCAGCGGGCATAACAGTAATAGGCTTCCTGCATATAACCTGCGGCAACTTTTTCCTTGCCCCAGTCGAGATAGAATTTGGCGGCGAGTTCGTTGGATAAGGCTTCTTCTTGGATGTATTCGTTGGCTTTGGCTCCTTGGATAGCGCGATCGTAGTAGTCGATCGCTTCGTGATTTTGCCCCAACACACGACAATATTCTGCTTTTACCAAATTAAATTTATGCTCATGATTCATCGGTGCATCTGTTGCACAAGTTTCCAAGGACAATAGATTCTCGATAATTTGTTGACGATACTGCTGTTGCTGAACCGATTCGACATTAGAGTAATTGGCAAGAAGCGAGAGCGAGGCGTAAAAAACTGTGGTTGGAATAAAGTAGGTGCCAAATACGCCAGCTCGGTTCTGCAAAGCAATACGACTATACTCAATTGCTTTCTCATAATCGGCAAACAGGAAACACAGCAATGCCTTGACGAAAAAGTTGCAAAACCCTAGAGTGAGTTGGTTCTCCTCTACAATGCGTTGGAGATGTTCTCGTTCGTCATAACACTCTCCGATCAATTGGGTTGACTGACCATCAAAGTCTCTCCGCAAATTCATTACTCCTTGTTGCCAGGGAGCAAGGTATAAGATGTGAAACTTCAATTGAAGCTTTTGAATCAATGCTAAATAATAGCGGCATTTTTCCTCGACCGCATCCAGTGATTCGCCTACCAAGAACAAATACTGGCAGTATTCGGCTGCGCCATAGCCAGCATACTCCAAGTTACCGGTTTCCAACCCATGCCGCAGACCCTCCAAATGAAACGGCAGCGTAGTGCGGGTATGATCTTTCCAATGACCAATATGAGTGGCAAACAGATCATTCACGCTTGATCGCAACCCATTAGCATCAAATTTATCTAGAAGTTGGAGTGCTAATAGCCCAAACTGATAGCCAGAATCAATGTCACCCAGAGTCTCACAAAGGAACGTTCCATACCAGGCATAGCCGAAGGCGGTCGCGGGGCAGTGTCCACAGGTAAACGAAAGGTTCACGAGGGTGAAAATTGTTTGCTGGAAGATCTCTGGATTGAGCGTCCAAGCTGGCGTAATCACATCAATTAGAATGTCGGTAGCAGCCAGTTTGTAGGGATCATCCATTTCTGGCAAATGAATTAGTTCTTGAATTGACTCCACTCGATTAGGAGGTTGAGTCTCCAAAGGAACGCCTAACTGTTGAAGCACTGATAAGCCAGTATCTAAACAATCTTGTTGTTGATTTTGAACGATGCTACCTTGGATTTTGACTTTGTAGATCTTGATGGTATCTAGTATCTCTTTGGCATGATGCAGCACTGCTTCAATTAGTGCGTCCATTTGTGGATAGTCGCCATAGAGAAGGGCGCTTTCTGCCCCCACAGTGTACAACGCCAGTGCTAAGTCATACTGAGTTTGCCAGCCATTATGAAGTAGAAGCGATATGCCAGTATTGACGTACTTTAAAGCTGATTCGTAGGCAGCAGAGGATTTTGCTTTTTGTCCTGCGGTAAGATTCAGTTTTGCCAGCTTCATCCGTTCCAATGGGTCAATAATCAGATCAATTGCATCGTTCCAATGGTTCACAATCTCAAAGATGTTGGCATCTGTCTCAGAATCAGATGTGCTTTTTAACAATAAGCGACCAATCAGTAGATGGGTTGATTGCTTCTGGTCTTCAGGAATGAGAGAATAGGCGGCTTGCTGAACCCGATCGTGCAGAAATCTGTAGCGGGCGATCTGGGAACTTTGGACTAAATCCTGGTCATCTCGATCGATATAGAACTTATAGACTTCACTTTGCGGCAAAATCAATCCTGCTTGCAAGGCTTTCCACAATGCAGCAGCAACTTCTGTTTCGGATTTTTCGGAGACGATCGCCAGCGTATTCAAATCAAACTGGGCCCCAATACAAGCTGCTAACTTCAATACCTGTTGGGTGGCGATCGGGAGCTTCTGCAACTGCACTGCCATAAACTCCACCACATCATCCGTCAGTGCCGCCGATCGCACCTGGACAATATCGCATTGCCAATGTCCCACGTTCCCATCAAAAGTGATTAATCCCTCCTGATGCAGCGCCTTGAGAAACTGCGTCGCAAAAAATGGATTGCCCTGAGTTTTCTGCATCACCAAGTCGGTCAACGGTTGCGCCAACCCTTCAGAACAGTTGAGCGTATCGGCAACGAGATGATTTAAACTCTCCTGACTCAACGGTTGCAGCGTGATCGTATTCACCATTACCCCAGATTTCTTCACCATATCCAGCGTCAGCAGCAACGGATGGGCAGCAAACACCTCATTATCCCGGTATGCCCCAATCAACAACAGATAGCCTGTCTCCGATGTCATCAACAGTTGCATCAAACTCAGCGAGGCAGAATCCGCCCACTGCAAATCATCCAAAAACATCACCAACGGATGATCTGCTGTGGTGAAGATTTGGATGAACTTTTGAAAGAGCAAGTTAAATCGGTTCTGGGCGGCAGTTCCCGACAGTTCAACAGCAGCAGGCTGTGCGCCAATAATCCGTTCCAGTTCAGGAATCACATCAACAATCACTTGACCATTCTCACCAACCGCTTCGAGAATCTGTGTTTTCCAGGTTTGTAGTTGGGTATCTGACTCCGAAAGCAGTTCTCCCATCAAATCTCGAAACGCTTGGACAAAGGCAGAAAAGGGAATGTTGCGATTGAATTGGTCAAACTTGCCTTTGATGAAATAGCCCCGCTGACGGACAATCGGCTTATGCACCTCATGCACCACGGCAGTTTTGCCAATCCCCGAAAAGCCAGCGACTAAGATCATTTCGGTTTGTCCATCGCTGACGCGATCGAAAGCACTCAACAACGCGGCAACTTCGCTTTGGCGACCGTAGAGTTTTTCGGAAATCAGAAACCGATCGCATAAATCCCGCTGATTTAGCTCAAAGGGTGCGATCGTCCCTGTCGCATTCAACTGAGCCAGACAAACTTCTAAATCATGTTTCAATCCCAAAGCACTCTGATAACGGTCTTCCGCATTCTTGGCCATCAACTTGCGGATTATTTCAGACAAAACCGATGGGACAGTTGGATTGATTCGATCCACAGGAATGGGTTGCTTGGCCAAATGACAATGGATTAACTCCATTGGGTCGCTTGATGTGAAGGGCAATTGTCCAGTCAACAATTCATAGAACGTGATACCCAACGCATAAAAGTCACTGCGGTAATCAATCCCCCGGTTCATCCGCCCAGTTTGTTCTGGCGATAGATAGGGTAATGTCCCTTCTAAAACATTAGCATTTTGCACCTCCTGAGTTTCATGGGACAGGAGCGAGGCAATACTGAAGTCAATCAGTTTGACCTGTTGCGTATCGGGGTGAATCAAAATATTGGCCAGCTTGATGTCTTTATGAATCACGCGATGGTGAAATAGTCCATTTAATGCGTCTGCAAGTTGTATGGCAATTAGAAAAAATGTAGTCAAGGTTTGAAGCCGATCGCCCAGGTTTCCTGTTTGGGCTAGGAACTCTTTGAGGGAAATACCCCCAAAGTCTTCCATGACTAGGACATAACCGTTCTTGCAAGGTTCGAGGGTAAGGAGTTTGACAATGCTGGGAAGGTTAAGGTTTTGGGCGATCGTGTATTGATTACGGAATTGCACCAATTCTCTAAAACTAGGGGATGGGTTCCGCAACATTTTGAGTACGACTGGACATCCATCGCCTTCTTGTATCCCCCGATACACCAAAGTGCGAGAGCCTGCATAGAGTTGTTCCGTAATCCGAAACCTAGGCAAGCGATCGATCTTGTCCATATCCATTTTTTAGTCCTCAATGTGTTCTACAACACTTTGTAGTTTTTATAATGTACTCAATCACACTAGATCTATAGTGTGCCCAAATACACGAGAGAAATCTTTACATACACGAGAAACTTTTAGGATGCTTACAGTGTATATGTACTCTCTAATCTTGCCAGACCATAAGTAGTAGCTAGGTGCTTGAGATCACAATTGCTTGAGATCACATCAGTCGAGTCTTCACAACCAACTGATGGTTACTCCATAGCACCAAGTCCATGGACATCAGCAAACCTAGTGGCTATGCTAGTGGCAAACTGCTAAGGTCAACTATCAAAAGAGAGAATCCTTAAAAACTTTGGAGGTATTTTGTGGGTTTATTTTGTGGACAATTTATTGATGTAATTGAGTGGCTAGACTCCACCAACGACACGATCGTCTACCGTTTTGAACGCCACAACAACGAGATTAAAATGGGTGCCAAACTCACCGTCCGACCCGGACAGCGGGCAGTTTTTGTCAATGAAGGACACGTTGCTGATGTTTTTGAACCAGGGATGTGTTGATTGCTGCGACGACGGTTGTTCCCTTGAATTCGTTGAATGCACTGCAACCTTGGGATTTGCAAGCATCTTTGGTCGCTTACAATGGCTCCTATTTGGCGGGTTTCAAGGCTCAACGATCGCAAGTTTCCCTGCAAGACGGTTTCACCCAGGCAAAAAACGTGATGGCAACTACGATTCAGGGAGATGTGAGGCAGGCGATCGGCGGCGATGAGCAACGCATTCACTCCATCACCACACAACATAACGCCGTGACGTTTAAACATATCTTGTTGCCGGTTTAGATCTCGGCTTATCGCTATAAAAATAAGCAGTACCAGGTGATTGTCAACGCCCGCACAGGGGATGTCCGGGGTAATCATCCCTATAGCACGGTTAAGATTATCCTTGCTGTGTTAGGTGGCATTGCGATCGTGGGTGGAATTATTCTAGTGATTATGATGGTCTTTAGTTAAAATTTGCTTGCCAACAGCAGTAAGGTTTTCTCAAAAATCTCCCTTCTATGTTCCTTGCAGTCACTATTTTCAGTTCTTTTGTCGTCGGTTCTTCCCTAGGCTGGGTTCTAGAGAAACGTGGCGTGACTGCTGATAATGCATTGAAACGATATCAACGATCGGTCTATCTTATCGGTTCCATTGCGTTGGGAATTGGTATATGCATCGGCATCCTGATGGCCAATGGACAACGTTATGCAGCTATCCATTGGCTCGTGCTGTATATCGTCGCATATAGTTGGCAAGCTATTTTGCTCCTTTGCTGTTTTTGTACAGGTTTATTCCTGTTCCTAGAACAACCTGGCTGGAACGATCGCCATTGCTTGCAGCAACTAATCTTATTTCTAGCAGTGAGCCTCTCAGCCATACCTTTTCTACTATATCAAAGTCTGCCGGTAACTACTCAGCTTACCCTCACCCTAAATCCCTCTCCCTAGGGAGAGGGACTTCAATCCGGCTCCCCTTCTCCCTAGGGAGAAGGGGCTGGGGGATGAGGGCGGCTCGACAT
>JARCMD010000125.1 GCA_030248885.1 Leptolyngbyaceae cyanobacterium MP9P1.79
CTAGCTGAAACACCGATTCTACCGTTCAAGAATTTAGGTGAAAATCGCGGTTAAACCTCCGAAATTAGTGCAAATGTTTCAAAATGAGAATTGCTGCTTGCCACTAATCAGAGGTTATCTCTAGTCCTAGCTATCTAACCCGATCGCAGCAAAAACTAACCCCATTGATTTGCCCAACAACAGCCAGTAGCCGAGCGTTTCAATGGGGTTTAGCAGCGAGAGTAAATCCCGCTTACTCTTCAGGCTCAATCTTCAGTGAAGTAACGATCGAGGAAGTTGAGGACGTGGTTGCGGAGGTCAAAGTATCCTTTGGAGTTTCGCAGGGCTTGCCGATCGCGGGGATGGTCGAAGGGCACTTCAAGAATTTCGCCAATTTTGGCGTTGGGGCCATTTGTCATCATCACAATGCGATCGGACATGTACAGCGCTTCATCTACATCGTGGGTAATCATCATCACAGCTTGCCGATGGTTCTCCCAGATGTCCAAGACCTGCCGCTGTAGTTTGCCTCTGGTGAGAGCATCTAAGGCTCCAAAGGGTTCATCCATCAACAGCATTTTGGGGCGAATAGCCAGGGCACGGGCGATGCCAACCCGCTGCTTCATCCCCCCAGAGATTTCATCGGGATATTTGTCTGCTGCTGCTGTCAGGTTCACCATCGACAGGTGTTCATTGACGATGCGGTTTTTGTCCTCGCGATCGGCTTTTTTATGCACCTCATCGACCGCTAGGCGAATATTTTGCCGCACGGTCAGCCAAGGCAAAAGCGAGTAGTTTTGAAAGACCATCATGCGATCGGCTCCCGGCTTACGAATCTCTCGCCCTCCCAGATGTACCGATCCAGAGGTTGCAGTTTCTAGTCCTGCCACAATCTTCAGCAACGTAGACTTACCGCATCCTGAGTGGCCAATGACGCTAATAAATTCATCCTCGGCGATCGTCAAGCTGATGCCATCCAGAATGACGGACTTGCCGCCATTGGGGGTGGGATAGGACTTAACCAGATTTTCGATCACCAGAAACTCAGTGGGGGTCGCGTCTTGCTCCCCTAGGTTGGCCATGTTTAGCGTAGATTTAATCATGATTAACTCCTATATAGGTGGCGATCGGACGAAGGAACAGCACTAAGACATATAGATCTGTAGCGGACGGTTAGCTCGAATTTCAAAACTCTGAAGATATTGCACAGGCTGGCTGGGATCGAAGCCACGCCGATCGATAAAAGCTTCCGGGGGTTCTATCTTGTAATCCTCCTTGGGTGATTCAATGCCCAATTCTGCGGCAATGTCGCGGTAGAGGTCTGTTCGCCACGCTTGTTTTGCCACAGCGTCAGCATTGGCTGGAAATTCGGGAATTTGCCCCCACCGCGCCGCCTGGGTCATGAGCCAAATGCTTTGGGACTGCCAGAGAAAGGTGGAGTGATCATGGGCGGTGGGAGACATATCAGCGGGAATGTCGAAGAAAACCGTAGTATCAGGAGAGTTGACGAGGCGCGGTTTTTTGTCGAAGCCGCCGTAGTTGTAGTTGCCCACGATCGCCGGACGGGTAAATTTATCGGCTGGGCCCTTTTTGGGTTTTGCCCCCGTGAACGATCGCTCCGTCAGCAACAGAGCAATTTCGTCGCGATGGGCTGGGTCGCCGCAATAGCGACAGGCTTCAATCATTGCCTTCACTAGAGAGCGATAGGTTTTGGGGTAATCCTGGATGAACGATTCTTTTACAGCCAGCAGACGATCGGGGTGTCCTTGCCAGATCTCTCGTCCCTGGGCAAAGGTGAAGCCAATACCCAAATTGCCCGTAATGGCCCGCGTGTTCCACGGTTCCGCCACCATGTAGGCTTGCATGGCCCCAATTCGCATATTAGTGACCATTTGGGGAGGCGGCACGATGATGACCCGAAATTCACGGATGGGATCAACCCCCGCCGCCGCTGACAAATAGCGGATGAAGTATTCGTAAATGGCGGAACTCAGCACCACGGCCCAGACTTTTTTCTCCGTGGGTTGCTGTTGGAAAAACGATCGAAACTGCTGACCAAAAGCCTCTAAGTTGCCGTTGTACTCGTGCCAGGGGCGAATGCCAAAGTCCCACATGGCTTGGTTCATCGTCATCGCATTGCCGTGACGGTGAATCGTCATCGCAGCACAGAGGGGAGCCGATCGCGCCCCCTCTGCACCCAACCGAGCATTAGTGACACTGCCCGACACTACGGGAGATGCATCCAATCGCCCGAAAATAAGGCCATCGCGGGAGGTGCCCCAGCTTGCTTCCCGGCTTAGCTGAACGTTCAACCCATACTTGTGAAAGAAGCCCTTTCTCCAGGCAATGGCAAAGGGGGCACAGTCGTTGACAGGCACATAGCCAACGGTTAAATCCGGTTTTTCTAGCGTTTCTGGTCTCACGACTTGGGTCATGGACAGGGCTTCGGGAGTCAATCCCGTGGCGCTGCGATCGGCGTTGATGGCACAGGAGGAGAGAGATAGCCCCGCAGCAGTAGCTCCCATCCCTGCCAAGAAGTCGCGCCGTGTCCATTGGTGCATGTCACTCATCAATTTTCCCTTGCTAATAGATCTCCAACAATAATTTCTTGCGTCTACAATAAATGGCTGCTAGGAAAGAACCATTGCCTTTCCCACACATTGATGTTTCGTACCGATTAAGGAAGCTCTAGAACAAGGGGCTTAAGAGGATGTTTGAAAAGTGTTAGAGACCTTAAACTCGCACCCTTTTCATGTATACCTGAAAGGTTTTAATGCCCCAATCCTGGGGAACTTTACCCTCAGAACCCCTCAGAGTTGGGGGCATGGGGGCGGTTTGGGCAACGATTCGTACTTTATGAAGCAATCTCTAAGCCCCTTGCCTAACCGAAGTCTATTCTGCTCAATCTAGGTTGCCTACTTAATGGTGAGACCTCTAACAAACTCCCCAGATTTTGGAAGCAACTAGGAATTTTGCAGGAGTTTTGTTTGAAACTCCAGGAATCTAAATTGATAGGTGAGTACGATCGGCTTGCTTCTGCTGTTGGACAAACGTTGACTCTGTGCAAACTTAATCTATGCAAACTTAACTGGAGAGCAGCTTAACGGGGATTGGAGGACGTAACCAGTTCCCATTAACGCTCCAGTGAACGTTTGCCTCAAGAGGGAGAAGTCGTAGACCGGCGGTGGGTAGCCAATGCCTGAATCTGACCCAGGATCACGTCTAGGAGCAATCCCGTTCCCCCAATCACCAGCACTGCCAGAAACACCGAACTCAAGTTAAGCCGACTCCACTCGTCCCACACAAAGAAACCAATCCCCACGCCCCCTGTGAGCATTTCCACAGCAACAATCACGAGCCACGCAATCCCTAGGCTAATCCGTAAGCCTGTGAAGATGTAGGGCAAACTGGCAGGCCAGATAATTTTTGTAATGCGTCTCCAGCGAGGCATTTCCAGCACCCGCGCCACATCAATGTAGTCCTTAGAGACGCTGGAGACGCCAAGGGCCGTGTTGATGATGGTGGGCCAGAGAGACGTAATAAAGATGACAAAGATGGCGGAGGGGTCTGCCAGGTTGAAAATGGCGAGGGCGATCGGCAACCACGCCAAGGGCGAGACGGGTTTGAGAATTTGGATAATCGGGTTGAGGGCCAGCATGGTTTCCCTGGACATGCCGATCGCAAAGCCGAGGGGAATGGCGACGATCGCACCCAGCGAAAAGCCCAACAACACGCGGCGAAGACTAGCCAACAGCAGCCAGCCAATGCCTAAATCGCCAGGACCTTTGCGAGAGAAGGGGTCGAGAATATATCCAGCGTTAGCAGTGAGGGCTTCCCAAGGGGTAGGCATGATGTCACTGCGGAATAGCGCAATCGCCCACCACAGAAGCAGAAGCCCGGCAAAGCCCAGCACTGGGAACAGAACCACATCTCGAATCAAGACGGGTTTTGCACGCTTCCAAGTGGCTTGCGTTGCAAGAACGATCGCAGACAAATTAAGCTGCAACATTATTTAATGCTCCTCAGAGTGAAAGCAGGTACAAAAAATCAGAGCAGTACCAGCCAGGATCTCCAAGAAGAACAGACCATTGATTCCAATGCTGCCTTCTCAGTCTCCCCTCAATGCCTACGAAGTTAGCTGACGGGCTAGGGCTGAGAGATGCCCTTCTCACACGATCAAAAATAAAAAACAAAAGAACTATGAGTTGAGCAGTAGCTCCACCTTCAGTCTGACGCGTTTAATTTTTAATCTTGAAGATTCGCCCCAAAAGTTTGGTTCCTCCGCTCCAGTTTTCCCCACACCAAGGGTTTTAGATCTCTGACTTCAAATCTGCAATTGAGAGAATCTCTTGCAAGGTGAAATACTGGATTAGGCTGACTTACTCGAATCAATGTTATGGAATTTAACATTGATTTTCCGTTGCGTCAATTCTTGATGTGTCGATCGTCGTTCGGGCTATGGGAGTCAGCAGTTCAGAGGTACAGCAAAAAACGATTGACCGCAGATGGAAGAAGATGAACGCAGATGAACGCGGATAAATTTACTTCTCAGCAGATTTAGAAATGCTCTAGCCCGTCCTACCTTTGATATTTATTCGGAGATACTATTTTTGACAATGGCATAAAGGGCGATCGACTGGGGGAAGATGCGATGCTCTTGCACTTGAATTCTGGCGGCTAGGGTTTGGGGCGTATCATCCGGCAGCACAGGCACAGCCGCTTGCATGACGATCGGCCCGCTGTCCACTTCTAGGCGCACAACATGAACAGTGCATCCAGAAATTTTTACCCCCGCATTCAGGGCCTGTTCCACAGCTCGAATGCCAGGAAAACTAGGTAACAAACTGGGATGAATATTGAGGATGCGATCGGGAAAGGCATCAATTAACACCTGGGTGACTCGTCGCATCCACCCTGCCATGACTACTAAATCCACCTGAAATTGGTGTAAGACCTTAGCAATTTGAGCATCTAGCTCTTCTCGGCTGGCGAAGCACCGATGATCAAGCAGAATGGCTGGGATGTCACGCTTTCTGGCTTTTGCCACCACCTTAGCGTCGGGATTGTTGTAAACCAAGACCTGGATCTGGGCGTGGAGTTGTTGGGTGGCGATCGTGTTGACGATCGCTTCAAAGTTGCTGCCAGTACCCGATGCCAAAATTCCCAATTTGAGTGGCAATTTGAGATGAGTTTGCGTTGGTATCCCTGGCAACTCTGGCAGTGCGGGTGAAATCAAGCTGGGGGTGGAATCAGGAAGAGCAGAATCCAGGGACATATAACTGTAGGGAGGGCGTGAACATAGCCCTATTAGAGCCTGAAACTGTTTCAAAAACAACGCTTCCATGAACCCTAAATTTAATAGCTAACAACTCTCAGATGAAGAGAAAGAGTGCGGTTGTGGAGCTTTTGTTGCGACAGCTCACTTAACACAAAAATCAATGTTTAAGGAGTGTGTAAGATCACAAATAAGATGACAGACTTGAGTTAACTTAACTGAGTTCGATCGCGTTGATTTAATGCTGTATTGTTCAACTCTGAGGTATAGCAAATCACAAAAGTTAGTTAATATCATCAAAACATAACCTAAGTGTAACGTTTGGGATGAATCAGAAGGTGTGCTGAGATACTCATACGTCCCTAAGCTTTCACCAGAAGGGCTTTATGCATGGTTCGATCGCCCTATAGTGAATGCTTAAAATTATTAAGTTTCAGTCTAAATCTGTCTTTTGGAAGAGGGTCACGAGAGAGGTTTATGTCAAAAACTTCGATGTTTCACACGGTAATGAACTTAGAAATCTTAACAATAATCTGGGGATCTCTCTTTACAGATTAGGTAGATCAACCCTTGTATTTTCCTTATTAGAGCTTCTATCGTTAGAGATGATTCAATAAATGTTTTTTACTAAATCAAGCTCCATAAATCATTGTGAAATGGGTATAGTAAAGTTATGAAAAGATGCCCTTGTTGTTCTGGTGAATTGTTGCGTCATGCCCGTCACAGCGGCGTTTATTGGTTCTGTCAACATTGTTGGCAGGAGATGCCAGATTTCTCATCGGTGTTGACTGCCGCTAAGCAACGCTCACACCCTCTAGGTGAGGTTGTAAGCTTTGGTCGTCAGCTAGAAAAACTAGATGTTAAGAAATTGGTAGCCAGGTCCTTGGAAATGAAAGTTATGGTGGCTTCAAACAATCATGTTCTGTAAGGTTGATTGCAACTCTTGGGTTAAATCGGTTACGGATTGCTTGGCACTGCGGCGATCGGTTTGATAGGTTTCCCAGCGGTCTGATACAGAGAGGGGGGTGCCGATCGTGACGTGGGCCGATCGCTTCCCCAAGCGTGGGCGCTGAAAAGGATTACCGCCTTTGATGCGCGCCATTACATCCCACATCAGCAGCGTCGTTTCTGCGAACCTTTCCACTGTTGGTTTCTCCCGCACATATCGCCCAGTGACCGCCACAAAGGATTCCACTAAGCGCATATGCCACATGCGGAGGTCTGATTCTTCCGCGATTCGGTCTGCCAATCCTCGTTCTATAGACGATAGGCTCTCAATCTGTTTCAAGTCTTCGCGATAAATGCGATCCCATCCCGCCTGCTCTAAACGGCGGCAGCGATCGGTGACTGTGCCTTTGGAGGGTACATTAAAATACTGTTCTGCAACTTTCAAGGCGGCATCTAACAGCACCTGAAGCCGGACGGCAAAGTCGCGATTCTCGGCACTGGGAGCAGCATTAGACTCGGTGATGTTGCTGGTGACTGGACTGTTGGAAGCTGGAGTCAGCGTTTGATTGTAGAACCGAGTGTAAAACGATTCCATGAGTGACAGCAGATGCTCACCGAGGCGCAGGAGACGATCGTAATAAGCTTTTTCTGCTTCCTCCAAAGATGCTGATGCTTGAGGCTTTGGCGATAATCCACAGGCTTGTTCCATCTCGCTCAGCAGGCGATCGATCGCCTCCCAAGGTGGGGTAATAAACCGATATTGAATTCCGATCGGCACAATCAGCACTTGCTCAGTGCGCCCGGCTTTCACCAAGTCCTCAACACACCAAAACCCCATTTGGGCAACTCCCGGCTCTAGGGGACTCACAATTTCCCCATGTCCATTGGTGGCTCCTTCAGGGGCAGCAGCTAAGGGCAGCTTGCCATTGGCCAGCAGGTCGCGCACCGATCGCAACCCAGCCCGGTCTAGCTTGCCGCGCATGATGGGAGTGCCGCCCAAGCGGGAGTAAAGCCAGCCAACATAGGAACCCGCCCACAGCGGAATGCCGCGATCGTAAATAAAGTGGGCATGAACTGGACTTTTCAGGGAAACCCCTTGCTGACGCGCCGCCTTGGGTAATATCTGCCAGATAAGGGAAGCCAGACAAAAGGGATCATCCACACTAGGGTGCCGAAATGCCAGAAGGAGCCGAACTTTGCCGTGCTGAAACTGGTCATAGAGCTTCACCAAGGTTTCGACATTTGTGGCCTCTACTCGTGCTAAGTCAGTCTTGAATCTGACCCAAGTCGGCAGGAGTAGCTGGGTCGCTCGCAGCACGATCGGGTCAAACGCTGGGGGAATGAATTCTAAAGGAGGTTGAGCGGCAATGGGGTAAGGCAAGGTAATTGACTCCTGGAAGAATTGAGGTGTCTATATTCTCTAAACAAATCAAATAGTGAAGGACTATAGGCTGTTCTGATCAAAACCTTAAGTTGTAGATGCTCTGACAAGGGAAATAGCAGGACAGAAAAACAAGAGTCACATCTAGCGCTAATCTAAGGATTCTATGCAACATCGAACTCTGAACTGCTAAGAGGGTGTTTGAAACGGTACGAATCGTTGCCCGAACCGCTCACCCTTCGGAAAGCAAGCTACATCCCCAACCCTTCTTCCTAAGGAGAAGGGAGCCAGAATTCAAAGTCCCTCTCCTTAGGGAGAGGGATTTAGGGTGAGGGTGGATCGGGCGGTAACATCCTTCTCAGAAATCTCCTCAAAACTCAAAACTCAAAACTCAAAACCATCCCCCTAACTGATCAGAAACTTTTGCCAAGCTGCACAAGTCACTAGCTCCTTAAATTCAAGATGCTTAGCCATTCTCCACTGAACCAAAAGATTTTGACCCAAGTCTAAGGAATTGAGTCTGATATGCAGACAGAAAAATTCCACCTAGAGAGGCTTTTACCATGAACCTTCATATCTTAAGTGCAGTTACTCTGGCAAGTTTGGGCTTCAGCTTGGCATTTGGCTCAGTTGCCGCTGCCTCAGAAGTTGTGATTACTGGCCCGAATGGTCAACAGACCGTGACGCAAACCGATCGCACTCGTCAAGGCAACACTGTCAACGTGAATCGCACCACAACGCTACCCAACGGCAAAACCACAACTAGCACAGGCACCTACACCGAAAATGGCAGCGGTACTTACACAGGCACTGTCGATCGCACAAACCGCCAGGGTGAGACCAACATGTACCAGGTCAATGGTCAGCGCAGTCGCGAGAATGGGACTCGCCAAAACAGTGGTACGATCGTTGGACCCGATGGCGGACAGTCAACGTTTAACAGAACAGGGTCTTGCGTGAATGGGCAATGCACAGGAAATAGTACCTTCACCTACCCCAACGGACAAACTCGGAATGGGAATATGACAGGCACTCGCACGGCTCCTGGCACAGGTTCAGGAACCCTTAACGTCACCGGCCGGAATGGACAAACCCGCACCCGGACGTTTCAGCGCACTCGCTAATCGCTAAAGTCAAACAAATCTCTGTCAGGGCATAGTTTCTATGCCCTGATTGGTGCTGTTTAAGAGCCAAGATTGAAGCAAGGGCATGGGGAAGAGGCACCCATAGCCCATAAGTTACGCTCACAGGTGGCTATTATTGAGCAACAGGACTGCCATTACTGGGAATGGCTTGGACAAACCCTAGGGTCAAGCTATCACGAGTCAGGAAGTGGGCGAGATGGAAAGCGCGGTCTTCAGTTTCCAGCAAAATCTGTTCGTATAGATAGCGAGTGGCCCGATCGCCCAAACTTTCTGCCTGAGCAGCTTGGCGACGAATTAGTTGAATCATCGCTTGTTCTGCCTGCAAATCATGCTCCACCATGCCTCGGCAGGTATGGATACCATCCGTTTCTGGTGTGAAGCAACACAATTCTGCAAGCTTGGCAAAACTAGCGACTGGAACAGCTCCCAATCCATTCAAACGTTCCCCAAGGTGATGCACATGGTCTTGCACCTTTTCATAACTCTCGGCAAAAAATTGGTGAAGTGAGTAAAACTCGGCTCCTTCAACCACAAAGTGATGTTTTTGATACTGTAAATATAAGGCTTGAAAACTAGCCAATGTAATGTTTAAACCTTCGGTAACCGGGATAGTTACTGTTTTCTCCAAAGCGATCGGATTGTCGTAAACTTGGTCGAATGCTTGGAGAAGCGTTTGAGTTTCAGCCATGATCCTGGCTCCTTAATAAATGAAGTAATGACTTTAGCCCCTTCACTGTATCATGGCAAAACTCAGTGTCAATCGAGCTTTCAGTCTTGACAACAATTATTTTCAGTAAGAATTCAACCCATGTTCAGCAAGATGCGAACTATTCTCATTAAATAACATTGCCATGAATCAATATCACTTTGCTGTTGCATTCAAGCGACATAAAAATAGGAAATAAATTATGAAATATACGTGGCGATCGGTTTTTAGTTTTTCATATTTATTAGATTTATCTGCTCCAAGGATGGTGTATTCTACTAAAAAATGGGAAATGACTGATGTCTGGAGTAGTTGCTGGAAATGACTCCGATCTTGCCCTTTCTCAACAGGCACTCAAAAACTTGGGTTCCAAACGCAAGATCAAAGGCTTTACGCAACCATTTTCGCCACAAACTCAGTTTTTATTAGGAGTACGAAATTCTATCTATATATTTCTATCCATTTATTCAACTCCATGAGAATTATCACAAAATATTCACAATCTGCCTCTATCTTTAGAAAAAATTGGTTAATCATTGGGGTTCCTGTGAGCGATCAAGGGTGCAACATTTTTTCCAGGCATGTTTAGCCGATCGTGGCACGTTGGATAGCGGATGTAGAACGCAGGTTGCCCGTCGCCGCTCCCCTTGTACAGAAACCATCAGCTAACGATCGCTGACGTACATGCCATCGTACACAAGTGAAACCTACATCTATGGAGTAACAACTACTATGACCCTGGCACACAATCCACCCGCCCCAACCAAACTTGGCTTACCCATAGTTAGTGAAATTTGCCCTGTTGGCAGTTTGGGCCGATCGTGCGGCAGCCTGCTCAGTAATAGCATTGCCTCCCACCTCAAAATGGGGAGCCAAGCCATCCTCATCGACCTGAAAGAGGTTCCCTTCATCGACAGCAGTGGCTTAGGGGGATTGGTTAAAGCGCTAAAACTGCTAAGGAAGCACCAAGTCAGACTGAGTTTATGTTCCCTCAATGGTCAGATTCGGATGCTTTTAGAACTGACTCAACTACACCAGTTGTTTGAAATCCTTGATAGTAAGCAGGAATTCTACAGCAAGTACACCAACTATGCTCTGTTGACTGAGAAAGATGGCTACATTGTGCGGCAACTTCATGCCAGCTAGCAAATGCCCTATAACGCTTATGAAGAATAGTTTATGGGTAACTACTCAGCCTACCCTCACCCTAAATCCCTCTCCCTAGGGAGAGGGACTTCAATCCGGCTCCCCTTCTCCCATGGGAGAAGGGGCTGGGGGATGAGGGCGGCTCGACACTGAGTTAGTGGACTGAGTAATTACGTTTATGGAATAAATCATCTCTTCGCGGTGTAAATATCTTAACCTGGGTGTAGCAATTATTAAGTACAAATTAATAAGTCAGTGTATAGGGTACCTTAATGCCCTGACGTTTACCCCCATACAGGTTAAAGTAGCTGTAGCGAAATTATCAGGTATCTGGGAACTTAAGCACAATGGCACTGAAGGCGTTGCTCCGTCAGCTATCCCCCTCTCCCACAAACTCCCCACGTCAGACTAAGCCTCAGCCATCTAATCTCTTCAGCCGGATGCCTCTGCGCCTCATTTTGATTGTGCCCTTTGTGCTACAAGTCTCTGCGGCTGTAGGATTAGTAGGCTTTTTGTCGTTTAGGAATGGGCAGAAAGCCGTCAGCAGCCTGGCGAATCAACTCATGAATGAGGTGAGCCTGCGGGTTGATCAACATTTGACAGGCTATCTGAGTTCGGCTCAGCAAGTCAACTTCATTAATCGGAGTGCAGTCCAGGCAGGGTTGCTCAACTTTCAAAATGCTGAGAGGACGGGCAAATACTTCTGGAAACAACTACAAGTTTATGATTTCGCCTACATCAATCTAGGACATGTGGAAACTAATGAATTTATTGGGGCTGGCTATGTGAATGGCAAGATGGAAATTGCTGAGTCGTTTAAGCCTCAGAAAGGGACGCTCTATGCCTATGCTCCCGATGCTTGGGGGAATCGCATTTACCCACCTGCCAATATTTACAAAGATACGAACCCGAATCTAGAAGCCTGGTATACCAATGCAGTTGCGGCTGGTAAGCTGACCTGGAGTGCAATTTATGCTTGGGAAGGTGTGGAAACCACCCTGGCAATTTCAGCCAGTTCCCCCGTTTACGATACGTCTGGGAAGTTGGTTGCTGTGACTGGGGTTGACCTGAGTATTGCCAAGATCGATGAGTTTTTGAGCAAGTTAGAAGTTGCCAAAGGGGAAAAAATCTTCATTGTGGAACGTTCGGGGGCATTGGTAGCTCAGTCTGGTCGTCAATCGTACCAGATTTGGCAAGGACAGGCCACACGATTGAACGCCAGGGACAGTAGCGATCGAGTAACGCAAAATACGATGCAGTACTTGAGTCAGCAATTTCCTGATTTGAACGCAATTCAGGTTCCGCAGCAACGTGTCTCTGAGATTGAGGGGCAACGGCGGTTTGTGCAAGTCACGCCCTACCGCGATCGGTTTGGGCTGGATTGGCTGATTGTTGTGGTCATTCCAGAATCCAACTTTATGCAGCAAGTGGATGAAAATAATCGCACAACAGTGTTGCTCTGTTTCCTGGCTTTAGTCGCCACGGTAGTGTTAGGTATTATCACCTCCCGCTGGATTTCTGGGCCGATTCTTCAGTTAAGCCTGGCTTCAGAGGCGATCGCCCAAGGCGCACGCAACGCCAATGCTAATGGAGAATTAAACCAGGAGATTCCGGTGAGGGGAGCCAAGGAGCTAAGAACCTTGGCGGGGTCTTTTAACCATATGGCTCGCCAGTTAAAAGCGTCTTTTAATGAACTGGAAGAATATAATGCTGAACTAGAGCAGCGGGTAGACCAGAGAACCAGGGAACTCAGATTGTCTGAAACCCAATTGCAGGTGCAAGCCCAGCACTTGGAGCAGACGCTCTATGAACTCCAGCAGACGCAAGTGCAAATGGTGCAAAGTGAAAAAATGTCTAGCCTGGGGCAAATGGTGGCTGGAGTTGCCCACGAGATTAATAATCCGGTTAACTTTATTTATGGCAACTTGGTCTATGCGGATGAATATGTCAAGGAATTACTAGACCTAGTGAAACTCTATCAACAGCACTATCCCCACCCCCCAGCCGCCTTACAAGCAAAATTGCAGGCGATCGACCCTGAGTTCTTGCAAGAGGATCTGATTAAGTTATTTCGCTCTATGAACATAGGCACAACCCGGATTCGTGAGATTGTCAAATCCCTACGCAACTTTTCGCGGCTGGATGAATCGGAGATGAAGCCAGTTGATATTCATGAAGGCATTGACAGTACGTTAATTATTCTTCATCATCGCTTTAAGTCTCCTAAGTTGCAGTCCTCAGAAATTTCAGTTGTGAAAACGTATGGGACTTTGCCACTGGTGGAGTGCTATCCGGGGCCGCTCAATCAAGTGTTCATGAACCTTTTAAGCAATGCGATCGATGCCTTGGAAGAGGAGATGAGGCAGGGCAGTGTCCTTTCGCCGACGATCACCATTACCACGACCACTGAGAACCATTGGGTGACGATTCGGATTGCTGATAATGGAGCCGGAATTGATGCAGCCGTGCAATCTAAGCTGTTTGACCCCTTTTTCACCACAAAGCCCGTAGGGCAGGGAACCGGTTTGGGACTATCCATTAGCTACCAAATTATTGTAGAGAAGCATGGGGGCAGAATCAGTTGTCAATCGGCACCTATCCACGGCGCAGAGTTTGTGATTGAAATTCCGATCGAGCAAGAGGCTTCCCAGTTCGCAAAAAATGTAACGACTACTGCTTGAATCGCTTGCTTGAATTGCTGATGCCTTAAATTGATACAGAATGAGCAGACTAATCACAGCGATCGATAGATATGGCTGTTCAGAAAGGGAGGTAGTGGGAAACGGCTGAAAATGGATTACACTCAAGCTGGACTTTCTCTACGATCGCCCTTTACTTATCCCCCCCTACCATGAACGTCAACCGCCGTCGATTTCTTGCCCTCCTCAGCGTTAGTGGCTTAGGTATAGCTGCTTTTTGGAAGTTATTGCGGAGTCAGGCGGCTCAACGCCAAGTCTCCACCTTGGTGCCCCCATCAACCCAAGCCGCTGTAGCCAGTACCCCAAAGAATCGTTCAGAAGCTAGCCCCAGCGCTGCCAAAGATACGCCACTGTTGCGCTTCATCGCGGTTGCTGACACAGGCACTGGGGGAGAAGGACAGTATGCTGTCGCCAAGGCGATGACCCACTACCATGCCCAAAATCCTTTGTCGCTGGTTGTCTTAGCAGGAGACAACATTTACAACAATGGAGAGATGGAGAAGATTTCCCAGGTATTTGAACAGCCCTATAAGGCTCTGCTGAAGCAAGGGGTAAAGTTTCAAGCGTGTTTAGGAAACCACGACATCCGCACGGCTAATGGGACTGATCAGCTACAGTATGCGGGCTTTAATATGCCTTCCCGCTACTATACCTTTCAGCAAAATTCAGTGCAGTTCTTCGCCCTGGATACTAATTACAATGCGGAGTGGCAGAAACAATTGAGTTGGTTAAATCAAGAACTAAGCCGCAGTACGGCGACTTGGAAGATTGTTTTTGGACATCATCAACTCTATTCGTCGGGTCACTACGGAGTGAATACGGAACTGGTTAAGGTATTGCCGCCGCTGTTTCAGAAATATGGAGTGCAACTCTACATCAATGGACATGACCATCACTATGAACGATCGATCGCCATCAAGGGCACAACTTATTTGATTTGTGGATCGGGGGCAGGAACGCGTCCGGTGGGCAAGTCAAGTTGGACGGCGTATTCTGCGGAGCGGCTGGGATTCGCTGCCATTGATGTGTATGGCGATCGGATGATCATCAAGGGCATTGGTACCAACAACAGTATTTTTGATACGGGCACAATTCCCCTGAAGTCAGCCTAAGTACCAACGGGTGGGATCTAGACTGGCTAAGTCTTCTGGACGATCGATGTCTGTGAGGGGAGCTAGATAGGCAGTCGTGAGGGATAATGTTTCGGCGATCGTCACAGTTTGGGATAAAACTTGGTCAGTACTCCAGGCAATTCCCGCAAATAGGGCGGGATGGAATTGGTTCAATCCCATCAGGTAATAGCCGCCATCCATCGCTGGGCCTAACACTAGATCGAAGGTGTCCAACAACTCAAAGGCTTTGGCGATCGCATCTGGCGTGAGGGCGGGGCAATCGGTGCCGATGATCACAGCGCGATCGGCTCCTTGGGCAAAGGTCACTTGAAATGCGGTTGCCATCCGATCGCCCAAATCGCCGCTACTTTGCGGATGGTATTTTAGGTCATCCCCCAGCCATGCCTGCATCTGTGCCTCACTACCCCCGGTAAACCAAATGGCGATTGTACTGGGGCACACGAGCCGCGCTGTTGTCAGGGTCTGCTCGATCATCTGTCGCTGTAATGTCGCTGCCCCAACTTCCCCTAAAGCTGGAATGAGCCGTGTCTTGGTCACTCCTGGTTCTGGATATCGCGTAAAAATGATCAAGTAGGAGTTAAAAGATTGGATGAAGGGCATAGCTAGAAGTGGTATGAAGCTAATGACTAAGGATTAGGAGTTAAATAACTTACGGAAGTTCGAGACTTGGCAAGGGCGAAGCATTCGGGCGAAAACCTTTGAAACTCAATCAGGGCCATTTGCCGAATGCTTCGCCCCTACAGCGGGACTGTTGTATGTTATTTAATCTACGATCCTAACCTGTAGCTCTTGGAGCAGCACATCCACTGCTTTGTCCTTCTGGGGGTCGGCTCCCTGGGCGTACTCCAGGGTAAAGGGAACCTCCACATCGGGCACTACGCCTACGCCCTCTAATCGTTGTTTTCCATTGATAAATACATCTACCACAGCGAGGTAGAGCATACTGCCATCGCGCATCAAGAATGGGCGACCACCCACCACAGCGCCAGCCGTCTTGGTACCCACGATTTTCCCCAAGCCGTACTGTTGAAATCCATAGGCAATCACTTCTTTGCCACTCCGCGACCCCTGGTTGACGAGCATGACGACGGGCTTTTGCCATTGGTAGTCGAAGCGCACAGGTACCCCACTGCGTCCAACTTGGGTCATAGAAGGCACCTTACCTGTGAAAATATTGAGGTAGCTGGGACTCGCGCCGCCCCATCCATCTCGCAGGTCGAGAATCAAGCCATCCACCTCCCGCAACCGATTGAAGGTCAACTCTTCCACCAACTGATCCTGGTAACGATCGCCCGCGTAGGACCAAATGTGGATATACCCCAGCGTTTTACCTTGCCGCTCGAGCGTGTCCACACTGGCTCGCATTGCGTCTAGAAATAGTGTGTTTGGGTCTAGTTCTTGGGGCGTGACGGCGATCGTTTCAGTGCGATTGGCAGTCCGTTGAACAATTAGGTTGACGGGCTGACCTACTTTTCCTGCGAAGGAGGCGATCGGCTCATAGGGGCTACCTTCCACACTCAATACTTGGTCGCCTACCTTTAACCCTGCTTTAGCGGCTGGACTTCCATCTAAAATGGCGCTGATGAAGGTTTTGCCTGTAAGTTCCCGTGTAAATACTCCAATTCCGGGGTATTTAATGCTGCCTTTGGGTAATAAAGCCTTCGCTTGCTGTTGCAATCTGGTATTCCCACTGAAAATACCCAAAAGCTGGTAGTAAGCGGGTTCTGCCTGGGTATAGAAGCGCGTATGAGAGGTTTTTAACTCACCCAGCATTGCGTTAATAACATCCGCCACTGCTGCTGGAGAGTCTGCTTTAGCCGCAAGGAGTTCATATTTGCGACGCAAAGCTTGCCACTCTACCCCATTAAATTTGGGGTCATAAAAATTGTCGTTGACTGTCTGCCAGACCTCTGTGAATACTGCCGTTTGGGATTTGAGCTTCACTGCTGGGGCGATCGTGCACCATAAAAGCAACAGAGTTAAGCAAAGGACAGCGATCATTGCCAGGCTACGTAACGGATTCAGCCTAAAAATTCTACGCATGGGGGGTACGAACCAAGGGGGCAACCCCAATTTAACGCAGTCAAACGGCTCACGAATAGGGCTGAATTTTCTCGTAGGACGGGCACCTTGCCCGTCCTATAGGTGGTTTGTAGCAACTCTCTCAAATGAATGAAATGTGCTAGACACTTTAGAACAAGGGGCTTAAGCCCCTTATTTGGATTGGATTAAAGTGAGAAGCACTATAATCCACGATATCTAGGGGCAACTAGTAGAGGATGGCAACAGATCCATAACTAGATTGGTGAATGAAGTCACCGTAACTCCGCTGAATGTACCAAAGTAGCCCTGGGTTCCAGCATTGGCACTCTTCGCGAGGCAGGCTCTAAAGGTACTGCTCGATGTTCCCTCGTAGGTGAGTTCAGTGGTTTTGCTGGCACTGCTATTGAGTAAGCTGAGCGTCAAGTTGATGAACTCACGGGGATTGCGTCGCCCTGTGCTGATGCTGTTGTCGGGGCTGCTGAAAATATCCTGAGGGGAAGGCAGTGATTGAACCGTTCCTGACCCTGTGAGCGCATACTTACCTACAGGCACATAGGTTTTGCTGGTGGGAGCAAATGTATCTCCTTTGGTTAGGTATGTAGTTTTGATGTAGCAGAGTTTGAAGTTGGACGCACTGCTACAGGCGCGGGAATCGATCGGGCTGACACGGGTGGAACTGGCTTGGGATAGATCAAAAATAGAAACACCGTTCTGTCCGATCGCCTCCATTACGGCACTAGAGGTATCCACATTAGTGACAACCAGAGCGGTATTTTCATCCACACCGTAGGCCATGTTCTGATATTGATTCCAGGCGAGGCGCACAATTCTTCCCTGGCGACCCCGTTCGCTAAAATGGGTATCCAGTGCCCCATAGGTAAAAAATCCGAAGCCACCTTTGGCATCATAGGATAGGTTATCTCCATTCACCGAGGTATAAGCTCCATTGCGTAGAGCATAGTAGCTTTCCCCCCCTGTGATCATCGGAATTCCTGTTTGAATCGCCGTCCCAGCACTTGTTCCAGCAACAACTGCCCCAGCATTATAGCGATTGCGTAGTGCAGTCATAACAGGGCTATCTGTCCGATTGCTGCCGCTGGTATTAAAGAAGCACCGAATAATGCGAGATTGGTCGCCGCCGCCAATGAAAAAGCCATCCATGCTGTTGATCTGGCTGACGATCGCCGCATCAGAGTTGTTGGTGGCACAGGCGGTTCCAGAGCTATTGATGACGATCGGAATCCACTGGGTTCCTGTTGAACTAGCGCCAAAATACTTGAAAACATCGACATAGTATTTGCCATTTGCGGCGGCGGAGGCGGCATCTGACGCAGTGGTAATAACCCCAATTTTTTTGGTGCCCCCTGTGAGGGCAAGAATTTTTTGGTAAATAGCCACCGTATTGGCATCTCCGATCGGCCCCGTTCCAGGGGCGCGGGGAGTGACTCCATCTGTTTGATAAACCGTTGTTGTCAGGTCTTTGAAACCGCCTCCTGCCAGGACGAGAGATTTAGCAAAGGCAGGCAGGGTAGAAAGCAGACCTAGGAATGTTAGGGCTGTGGAAAGTATGACACCTCTGATTTTGGTAGCGCTCATGGAATCTATCTCCTACGTAATAACTCCGTATATAATAATACAGTACAATCTCAGTTTGGCTGCGCTACCTACGTTATGAGATCCCCATATAAATGGTTATGACATGAGACGCTGTAGCTGATGTCCCAAACTATACCTCCCAAGAGTTAAGAAGATTTTCAGAAAGACTATACCAACAAGTGTGGAATGTAGGGGCGTTCGCGTAGCGTGTGCTTTGCACTTAGCATCCGGCAGATAAACCCCTGAATTGACAGAAGATCATTGCCCGGATGCTTCGCCC
>JARCMD010000126.1 GCA_030248885.1 Leptolyngbyaceae cyanobacterium MP9P1.79
AAAGAACTCGAAGCTATTCGCGATCGCGCCATTCGCAGCGGCTTCGACTTTATCGACTTTTGGGCGATCGACTTCGACTGGCAACCGGGCAAACCCTTCACCCACGACTGGCAAGACTACCGCACCCGCAAAGATCGCAGCCTCAAAACCATCAGCGATGCCGCTTACATCTATCCCGCTCCCGGCAAATACATCGCCTGCGTCAAAGTCGTCGATACCTTCGGCTGCGATACCTCCATTACAGTAGAAGTGGAGGTCTAAGCCTATGCCTGCCAGAGATCGATACCATGACTGGGTAAAAGAAACTCTCGTGAATGCAGGGTGGACAATTTCTCACGATCCTCTGTCGATCTCAATTGGCAAGCTTAGCGTCCAGATTGATCTAGGGCTAGAAAGCTTAATTGGAGCAGAGCAAGGGACGATAAAAATAGCCGTCGAAATTAAAAGTTTTGGCAACGTGTCCCAAATAACGGATTTTTATGCTGCCCTTGGGCAATACCTTTGTTACAGAGTAGCTTTGGCAGAAAAGCATCCCGATCGCACCCTCTATTTAGCGGTTCCTGACCCAGTTTATGATCTGTTCTTTATGGAAGAGCTAATTCAGAAAGTCCTTCAAACCTACCCTGTAAAACTATTGGTGTATAACCTTCTAAACAAGGAGATTAAATCATGGATAGACTAGAACATTATCGCCAAAGCATCCGTAATTTTTTAACTAAATATGCCAACGTCTGGCAAGAAGAAGGGATCGAAACTCAACTCATTACTGACTCAGAGCGCGATCACTATTTACTCTTAAGGGTCGGCTGGGAAGGTGACAAGCGCATTAATTATGCTGTCTTTCAATTTGACATCAAGGACGGCAAAATTTGGGTTCAGGAAAACAATACCGATGTTGAAATCGACAAAGACCTTGAAGAGATGGGTATCTCCAAAAAAGAAATTGTGGTGGGGTTTCATCATCCATCGATGCGCGAATACTCAGACTATGCAGTTGTCTAACCTATGACCTCCGACTCTCTCAATCCCACCATTCTCGAACCCCTGTTTGCCCCCTGGTTAGAACCCAACGCCCATCGCGTCCGGGCAGAAAAGGCAGGCGATCCAGCCGTGATTGTGCAGGGACGTAGAGCCTCGCCGATCGATCTCGTCAGCAACCTCCGATCAGCCGTCCGAGACTGGCGCGAAGCCTTTTATATCGGAGCCAGCGACACCACCATCCAACTGCTAAATCACTGGTTTGGTCGCGCCCATCGACAAACCACAGCCAACGGTGAAGACTTTGAGTTTCGCTACTACTTTTGTCAGCGGGAAGCGATCGAAACCCTGATCTACCTCAAAGAAGTCCGCCGCCTTGAATCGCTCTCCCAAATCATCGCCGAATTTGGGGGCGCAACCGCCGAACTGCAAGCCCTCGGCATCACCGAAGACGAAGATAGCTGGAGCCGCTACGCCTTCAAACTCGCCACAGGCGCAGGCAAAACCAAAGTCATGAGCCTCTGCATCGTCTGGAGCTACTTCCACGCCCTGCGCGAATCCGACTCCGAAATGGCGCGTCACTTTGTCGTCATCGCCCCCAACCTCACCGTCTACGAACGCCTCAAAGACGACTTTGGCAACGGTCGCGTTTTCGACACCGATCCCCTGATTCCCCCCGAATGGCGCGGCGACTGGAACCTCTCCGTTGTGCTGCAAGACGAAGCCAGCGGCGCAGCCACAGGCGGCACCCTCTATCTCACCAACATTCACCGCCTCTACGAAAAACGCAAACAAAAAGCTACCGATGACGGCTATGCCTGGATGGGTCCTCCCGTCTCGAAATCTAGAGCTTTGGATACGGGTGCAGCTTTACGGGACAGAATTACCACCCACCGCCGAGTCCTGATCCTCAACGACGAAGCCCATCACGTTTGGGACTCTGGTTCTGCCTGGAACGAAGCCATCCGCAATCTGCACGAAACCCTCTTGGCACGCAGCGGCAGCAAACTTGTTGCTCAACTCGACTTCTCCGCCACCCCCAAAGACAACAAAGGACTCCTGTTCAAACATATCGTTTGCGACACGCCCCTCGGTGAAGCCGTCGATGCTGGAATCGTCAAAACGCCCCTGATCGGACAGTCCAGCCGCAACCTAATCGAGCAAGCTGACGACAACGCCGCCTACCGTTGGGAACAGCATTTGCTATTGGGTTACGATCGCTGGAAAGCCAGCCGCAGCGAATGGGAATCTAGCGGCAAGAAACCCCTGCTGTTCATCATGTGCGATGACACCGATGCCGCCGACCAAATCACCCAGCGCTTCAACAGCGATCCGCTCTTTGAACAACTCAATGGCAAAACTATCAACCTGCACACCAACCTCAAAGGCAAACTTAAAAAAGTTGGCACAGGCAATAACGCCCGCACCGAATTTGTCGAAGACGAAAAAGCCATCAACGACGACGACCTGAAAGCCTTACGTAAACTCAGCCGCGAACTCGATAGCAACACCAGTCCCTACGTCTGCATTGTCTCAGTATTAATGTTGCGCGAAGGTTGGGACGTAAAGAATGTAACCACGATCGTCCCTCTGCGTCCCTATAGTTCCAAAGCCAATATCTTGCCCGAACAAACCCTCGGTCGGGGCTTGCGGCGCATGACTCCCCCCGGTCAAGCTAGCGAACTGGTCACGGTGATCGAACATCCTGCGTTTGTCAGTTTATACGCTCAGGAACTGGCGCAAGAAGGACTGCCGATTGAAATTGTCGATCTCGATCGTGTCCCCGCCACCACTATTTCCATCTTTCCCGATGAAGCCCACAAAGACGTAAACCAGCTAGACATCCAGATTCCCACCCTCACCGCAGGCTATCGCATTGTGCCTAAACTGGAAGGACTCACCCTTCAAGATGTCAAAAAAGCCTTCAAACCTTACAAAGCCCTCCCGTTAAGCAAACAGGGCAATAGCGAAATTCAGTACGAAGGGCGACACCTCTTCACAGGCGAAGTCATCCAAAAGCTGCAACTCAACCTGCCATTGCTAGCGTCGGGTATTGGAGCGGTTTCCTACTACGTCAAACAACTGGAAACCATCTGCAAATTGCGGGGACTCCACAGCATTCTGGCACCCCTGATTCAGACTTTTTTAGAAAGCATTCTATTTGAGCAAAAAACGACGCTGTTCGATCCAGCCTTGGTGGCTCGTTTAGCGGACTCTGACGTGGGTGAACATCTCCGGGCTGTTTTCGTACCCCTAATCCGCAGCCGCACCACCGCCACCGAAACCCGTTTAGCCGGAGCAGCCCCCAAATCCCTCAACACCTGGAAACCCTATCAAGTCACCCTCAGCGAACGTCGTCCCGCCCTAGAAGCCAAAAAAACGCTATTCAACCTCGTCACCTGCAACCGTGAGCTAGAAGTTGCGGTGGCGAAGTTTTGCGATCGCGCCCCCGATGTAGCCGCTTTCGCTAAAAATTCTGGCTCGCAATGCCTCCGAGTCGATTATTTAGCAAACGGCGATCGCCTTGCCTTCTACACCCCTGACTTCTTCATCCGCACGATCGATGATCATTACTATCTGGTCGAAACCAAAGGACGGGAAGATCGGGATGTGCCCTTGAAAGCTAAAGCCGCGATCGCTTGGTGCGAAGCCGCTTCTACAGAAACCTTACAGTGGCAGTATCTCTACATTCCTCAAGGAGTCTTTGAACGCATGGCGGGCGATACCATTGCTGAACTTGCCCGTGCCTGCGCCCCTGCCCTCCAAAACTTGCTCCAAGCCGAAGAATTTCAAGATTTGCCCCTATTTGTCAACTTTGGTCAAGCCGATGATGATGCAACCGCGATCGATAGCCTGATTGATCCCGCAATTCTGAATGCCCTCCCCTCCCGCTATCGCCGTGCTGCCGATCAAGCCGTGATGCTCTACCGCTTTTTTGAAAACAA
>JARCMD010000127.1 GCA_030248885.1 Leptolyngbyaceae cyanobacterium MP9P1.79
ACTGCCGCCCCGGCACTGGTGCCTGCCAGCGTAATTTCCCCTAGCTGTGCCCGAATCCGCACTTTTTCCATTACAGGCGTATCGGCCAGCAGCGCATACAGCCGCAGCTGGTCGCCCCCCGTCATAAACACACCCGTACAGGTTTCCAGAAAGGCTTGCCACTGGATGTTTTTCCCTTGCTCTCGATCCTCAATATTGAGAATCTCGATGGTTTTGGCTCCCATTTCGCCAAAAATCTCGTGGTAGCGAGCACCAATGACTACTGGTTCACGCGAAGCACAGGGGATAATGGCAATCTGGGCATCTGCGGCTCCAGAGCGATGGTAGAAAGCTTGCAGAATTTCGCGTCCGTGAATTTTATCTTCGGCTCCGCCGATGACCATAACAGCGGTTTCAGTAGACTGGGGCATCCGTTGAGGAAGGAGTTGAGGGTTTGATTGCAACATCATAGGGCTCCGGCGAGTTCGGTGAATTAACCGCTCCAGCAGTTTGCCAAGTCCGTAGTTACTCTTACTCATTCGTAGAATGGGTTGCCGCAGTGTTTTCGGTCACGCAAACGCTATAAACCCACGTTAAACTCTGGGTCTTGTCTCTCCGGAGGGTTTAATCTAAGGATAAATCAGGCAGTTTAATTAAACCCGATTGAATTTGAGCGAGATGAATGTAGATTCTAGGCGTATTTATTTAAGCACACTCTCAGCCGCTTAACCTAGCTTTTGACCAACTTTTGGAGCCTTCTAGCCCTGTGCGTTTCGATATCTTGACTCTATTCCCTGACTTTTTTACCTCACCGCTGAGTTCGGGTCTGTTGGGTAAAGCGTTAGCCAACCACATTGCCGCCGTTCACCTGACCAACCCGCGCGACTTCACCACCGACAAACATCACCGGGTTGACGATGAACCCTATGGCGGCGGTGTGGGGATGTTGATGAAGCCAGAACCCATTTTTGCGGCGGTAGAATCTTTGCCTACGTTACCGCGCCGTCAGGTGCTGTTGATGACTCCGCAAGGGCAACCTATCACCCAAGGGCTATTTCAGGAATTAGCGACCAGTTGGGATCAGCTGGTGGTGATTTGCGGCCACTATGAGGGGGTAGACGAACGGGTCTTAAATTTGGTGACGCGGGAGGTGTCTCTAGGAGATTTTGTCTTGACCTGCGGGGAAATTCCGGCTCTGGCGCTGCTGAATGGGGTGATTCGACTGCTTCCAGGTACGGTTGGCAAAGCCGACTCGCTCAAATTTGAAAGCTTTGAAGATGGCTTATTAGACTATCCTCAATACACTCGCCCCGCCGAGTTTCGCGGATGGCATGTTCCCGATGTGCTGCGCTCAGGCAATCATGAGGCGATTGCCCGCTGGCGACGCGAGCAACAATTTCAGCGTACCCAAAATCGGCGACCCGATTTGTGGAAAATATGGCAAAACCGAGAGTAGAGACGCGATTAATCGCGTCTCTACATCTAGACGATTAATCGCGTCTCTACTTTAGACGTAGTGATCAATCACGAGGGCAGCGGCCACTGCAAAACCTGTGATTCCAAGTGCAAGTAGCGGGTGTTGGCCTTGGCTAATGGCAAAGGCGGTGACAGCCCCAGCCCCCAACGAAGCGGTGATTGCGGCACTGACCCAGTCTTTCTTAGAATTTTGATTGAACATAGGTTTTATAGCGGTTAGACAAATTTAGTGGTTAGACTTAGTGGTCAGACAAAGCTAGTGGATAGCGGTGTGAATGTGTCTACTAACGCTATCACCCACTGTTTGCCTTAAGAGAAGGGGAAAAACAATTTGTAACTAAGACTGAGACTGAGCCAATTTTCTTAGCTACCGTTCTTATAGTTTAAAGCCTCAGAGTATATGCCCTTCAAGCCTTTAAGCCATTTGGGTAAAGAGTTCTGGTAGTCAAGAATTGTGAATTTTTTATACAGGCTGACCTGCGTGTCACAGCCTCATTCGATTGGTTGCGTATTGCCCGCTTTAATCCAACCTTCGCCGCCATCATTTAAGCGAACGCGCAGCCATTCTCCATCGAGGCTAGATTGGAGCACAACTACGTCTTCGTTATTTTCCAAGCCGCCCAGAGCTTCAGATTCACGGCTGGGTTCTGCCCGCAACACTAGCCCAGCGGGCTGGGTTACCCGAGCGCTATAGGCTTCTATCTCTGCGGCGCTTGGGGGGGCAGATGGCACGGGTGACGGCTGTCCGGTATCGGGAACGGTAGCATCAGGGGGCGCGAGCGTGTCTGAAGCGGGTGCATCATTGGGAAAGATGGGGCGAGGCGGCAGCGCACTGAGTCGATTGATCAGGTATCGAGCCGTACTCACGCCTGCAAAAAATAGGATGGCGATCGCCATCAAAAAGCCGATTACAAACTTTGCCAGTCCTTGTAATTTCATCGTATGAATTTTACAGCGGAAGTGGATCTGATGGCACAGTTTAATTCTGCCTAGCCATGGTCGCGGTGCTTAGCGGTCAAACTGTGTTCAGCTATCAAGAAGACTAGGGTTGAGTCCGTGGGAGGATGCTGCCCTGCCGCGACGCCAGCCGCGCCTTGCCATCGGCGGCAAATTGCTGCAATGCTTGGATTTGTTCTTGAGCAGTGCGGGCTAGAGGAATGATTTGACTGGCGGCCTCTAGGACATCTTCAGAGGTGAAGTCTCGATTTTGGCTGAAGCCGATATGCATGGCTTCTACCAAAATTTGCTCAATTTCAGCTCCCGAAAAATCGGGCGTTTCGTAGGCCAGTCGCCCTAAATCGTAGCTCTTGAGGTTGTGGGGACGCAGCCGGCCTAAATGAACCGAAAAGATTTCTTTACGCTCGTCTTGGCTGGGCAGCCCGACAAAGAAGATTTCGTCAAACCGTCCGCGTCGCAGCATTTCGGGCGGCAAGGCGGCGATGTTGTTGGCGGTGGCCACGACAAACACAGGCGAGGTTTTTTCGGCTAGCCAGGTGATAAACGTGCCAAATACCCGGCTGGTGGTGCCAGAATCGCCGCGCCCGTCCATGCCCGCAAAGGCTTTATC
>JARCMD010000128.1 GCA_030248885.1 Leptolyngbyaceae cyanobacterium MP9P1.79
CGGCGGCTGGTCATGGCGGTGCATTCCTGTTTAGTTCACGTTGCTCTCTACTTTACCTTCCCTCGACAAAGGAAAATATTTGATGACACGCCCTAGGCTGCACTAAAGTGAAAACCAACTTCTCCAACTACCTTTTCTAGGATTCCGAGACAAAATTTTCTCCTGCGATACACAACGTATCGTGCCTGATCCCACTCAAATATCGGGATAAACTTGGTTTGATTTTGAGGGGACGACATGCTAGCAGCATTATTGTATGGACGAGAAGATTTGCGACTGGAAACGGTGCCTGATCCCGCGCCCGGAGCAGGGGAAGTTGTGATCCAAGTTTCCGTGGCGACAACCTGCGGCACCGACTTAAAAGTGTGGCGCAGGGGCGGACACGCCAAAATGTTGCAACTCCCCACTCTGTTTGGGCATGAGGCAGCAGGCAAAATTGTCGCGTTGGGGGCGGGTGTAACGGGGTGGAACTTGGGCGATCGGGTCATTGCCAACAACTCCGCACCTTGCCTAAACTGCTTTTTTTGCGATCGACAAGAATATTCCCTCTGCCCCAATTTAACCTTCAACAACGGCACCTTTGCGGAGTATCTCAAAGTTCTTGCGCCGATCGTGGCGCAAAACCTATTGCCCATTCCCGCAGACTTGCCCGACAGCCTAGCTGCGATGACCGAACCCCTTGCCTGTGTGCTGCACGGAGTAGCACGATCGAACCTCAAGGCTGGCGATCGGGTCGTCGTGCTGGGTGATGGGGCGATTGGCTTGATGTTTGTGGCCGCCCTTCAGCAGCAATCAGCGCAAGTTTTCCTCTTTGGGGGCAGTGACGATCGCCTAGCGATCGGGCAACAATTCGGAGCCACTCGGACGTTTAACTACCATCACATCGATGACTTGCCCGCTTTAGTACGAGATTTGACAGAAGGCTGGGGTGCAGATGTAGCAATCGAAGCGACGGGAGTCCCCTCAGCCTGGGAAACGGCCATTGCCTGCGCCCGTCCCGGCGGCACCGTCAACCTTTTTGGCGGTTGTCCCCGCGACACTAGCATCACCGTCAACACCGATCGCTTGCACTATAGCGAACTCACCCTTAAAGGCGTGTTTCACAATACCCCTGCCCATGTGCGATCGGCCCTTTCCCTGCTTGCCAGCCGCACCGTGCCTTTTGAGTTGCTGATCAGCAATCACCAACCCCTGAAGCAGTTAGAGCAAGCCTTTCAAGCGATGAAGGATCGTAAAGCCATTAAGGTGGCGATCGTGCCTAGATAACTCACCCCAAAATCTGGCACCAGGCTCAACCCAGGCGTAGCAACGGAAACTCTGAGCCAACTCTAATTTCTGGCTCCCAATCCTTGACTTTTGAGGGTTATCTCCTGCTGCTCCAACTTCAGAGTCACACTGCGGCGAGTTGCTTCCACAAAGCGGCTCACTCGAATAGGGTCGATCGGCTGCTCAATTTGTCCTTGGCGCTTCAGGGAACTGGATACAATCACCCCATCAGCGGCGGGCATCAGGCTGTAAATATTCTCCCAATCTGCCCCACTGCCAATTAGCACGGGCGTTCCTTTTGCTGCTCGTGTCGCCAATTCCAAATCTTCCAAACTGGGCGGACTCCCCGTCGCCCATCCAGAGAGAATGACTCCATCTGCCAGCCCGCGTTCGATCGTCTCCTGCACGGCTGTTGTCAGGTTGGGAGTCCCCAAGGGGCGGGCATGTTTGACCAACACATCCGCAAAAATTTTGACCTCGCTCCCCAACTCCCGGCGATAACGCAAGAGTTGGTGCGCCTGCCCTTCAATCACGCCTTGATCTGTCGCCATGACTCCAGTCAAAACATTGACGCGAATAAAGTGAGACTGGGTACAGGTGGCGATCGCCATCGCACTGTGGGCATCGTTTCGCAACACATTAATCCCGATCGGCAGAGCCACCAACTGCATCAACCGCTGCACCACTAAACTCATGGCACTCACCACAGCGGGGTCTACCTGATCCTTGGCAAAGGGGGCATCAAAAAAATTCTCGACGATAATGCCATCCACACCCCCCGCCGCCAGCGCAGTTGCCTCCTGCTCAGCGCGATCGATCACTGCCTTAAGGCTCCCTCCCCACCGGGGTGACGTTGGTAATGGCAGGAGATGTACCACCCCAATGATCGGATTAGACGTTTTAAATAGTTGAAATAGGTTCACGGTCTCATCAGCTTAAGCGGGGCAATCAATATCGGGAAACAATCAGTACCGTTGGTTGCAACGTCTGTCCCGGCTCTGGTCTATTCACCCCAAATCATAACTTTTTACCGTACCTCTATTGCCTGCAATAGCTGAGCCGCTTTTAGGGCTTCGACAATTTTGCTCTGTCCCGTCAGTAAATCATGGGCGTGTTTGATGTGACCCATGCCAATCGTCCGAACTCTCAATCAACACAGATCTCTACTAAAATCCGGATTTTCCTCAGCCCTTAAGTAAGACTTTAATGATGATGAAAATAAAATATTTTTAACTGTGAGAAAATTATACGGTTTATAGTTATTATGCCGCGTTAATTCTTTTTAACATGACTGAGCATTTTGAGAGGCTACTGGGAATGCTTAATATCACAGCCTTTAATGAATAAATCAAATCTTTGGAATTTACCAACTTGTCATGAGAAATTAATAAACCTCAACATTGTTGTTGACTGTAAAGTTTTATTTAACTGCTTTCACTCGTTCATAGTTTTAGGCTAAGTGCAACTTTTGTAACTGACCACCCTTGGGGAAGCAATTTATATCCTAATCTCTTCTCTCCTCTGACCTCTAGCACTATTTGTGAAAGATCTTCGATTCCTCACAAATGTAAATTTTAAACTCAATACATTCGTGACTTATTGTCAATAAACGATCGCTATTGAACACGTTTCAAGAGATAAAGGTAATGATAATTTCTCCTTTAGATAGAAAATACTGAGGAATGAGAGCAGGCTTTAAGTTGCACGTCGCCTAGGGTTTTACAAGTTTCTACCAAAACTTATGTCTCAGAAAATAATGCCAACCATGTCACTAGCAATGGACATCCAAACAGAACTGGAATTAGCTTGCACAAATCACGAGTTTGTACTGCATTATCAGCCGATCGTGGATCTAAAGACGGGAAGAATGACTGGTTTTGAAGCACTGGTACGTTGGTTGCATCCCACAAGGGGCTTAATCTCTCCATTGGATTTTATTCCCATAGCTGAAGCAACAGGCTTGATTATGCCTATTGGAGAGTGGACGTTGCAAGCAGCTTGCCGTCAATTATGTGCGTGGCAGCAAAAGTTTCCTGTCGATCCACCTCTCACAATGAGTGTTAATCTCTCCAGCAAGCAATTAGGCTCTGCTCATTTATTGCCCCAAGTGGAGCGGATTTTGCAAGAAACGGGGCTGGCGGCTTCTAGCTTACGCCTAGAAATTACAGAGACTGGCATGATGGACAATCCAGATGTAGCTAGTGCGCTGATCTTTCAACTGAGAGCCTTGGGGATTCAGTTCTATATTGATGATTTTGGCACGGGCTACTCGTCCCTCAGCCGGCTGCACGAGTTGCCGATCGATGCCCTGAAGATCGATCGTTCCTTTGTAACAGGCATGGGCAAAGAATTGGTGAAGCTACAAATTATTCAAACCATCACCACCTTGGCGTGGAATATTGGCTTGGAAGTGATTGCTGAGGGCGTAGAAACGATGGAGCAGTCCGGGCAACTTAAACTTCTCGGTTGTAATTATGGGCAGGGTTATTTTTTCTCTAAACCCCTGGGTGCCGCCGCTGCCGGAAAATTTATTGAGCAGGAACTCTACAAGCGGCAGCGATCGGCCTCCTAGAGGGCTGATAGAAATAGCTGGATTAGTAGACAAGATGCGTTACACAAGGCTAAGGCATCCTACGATCGGAACTAGCCCTGACTAGATACTTGTCATTACCAACATCTCTTAAAACAATAGTTCGGACATTTTTGCGATCGCTAGCCCTCATCCCCCAACCCCTTCTCCCAGAACGGGAGAAGGGGAGCCGGATTGAAGTCCCTCTCCCCTC
>JARCMD010000129.1 GCA_030248885.1 Leptolyngbyaceae cyanobacterium MP9P1.79
AGTCCCTCTCCCCTCTTGGGAGAGGGATTTAGGGTGAGGGTCTATACTGGCTGTACAACAAGGTTTCCAGTACCTCCACAAAAACTGTCCGAAGCATTGAGCAAAGGAACACAGATTAAATACTCTTTAACCTATCTTTTAAGAAAATACAATTTGCAACAGTGACAAATCATCTTCCAAGGAGTCCTTCTGATTCAGCAAATAGATGTGCCGTAATATTTCGTCCAAATCATTGGGGCTGGTTTCACTGATTTTACAAAGTAGCTCAATGAATGCCTTCAATCCCCAAATGGTGCCATCGGGTTGCAAAATCTCATAAATCCCATCGCTAAAAACATAGAGCGTGCTGCCTGGTTCCACCTCACAGCGATCGGATATGAAGTGGACATCGGGCAACATGCCGATCGGCAAACTCGCGGTTTTCAGTTGTCGAACTTGGGTCTGCCCAGTCGGAGAATGGGACAACAGCACCGCTGGCGGGTGACCCGCACAAGCGTAGAGCAGTTGTCGATTGTGGGGAGTGTAAACGCCATACCAAATCGTGAAATACTTATCGCCCTGGCTATCCATTTGGAAGATTTCATTCAAAGCCCTGAGGACTTGGGCAGGTTGGTAGAAGTTGGCACCGGGTAGAGACTGCGTGCGGAGCAGGTTTAGGACTGTAATGGAGGGTAGGGTTGCCCCCACTCCGTGACCTGACACATCCAATAAATAAATAACTAAATACTGTGGATCTAGCCAGAAATAGTCGAAGCAATCGCCGCCCAACTGTTTGGAGGGCACAAAGCGGCTTTCGATCGTCACCTGTCCGGTTAGTGGCGAGGGGAGCAGCGATCGGACATACTCAGCCGCCTCAATCAGTTCAGCTTCCAGTAGCCCCTTTTGTGTTTGCAAGTCACTCGTCAACTGTTCTAGCGCTTGATTTTGCGCTTGCAGGTCGTGATTTAGCTGGTAAATACGCAAGCCAGCCCGGACTCGCGCCCGCAACTCGTCTAGCTCAATGGGCTTGGCCAAAAAATCATCCGCACCCGTGTCCAATCCCTTGACCCGATCTTCCGTCGCGTCACGAGTTGTCAGCAAAATAAAGTAGCTCCCTGACAGGTCAGCATCAGCCTTGACCTGACGGCAAACTTCCAGCCCGGTTAACTTCGGCATCATCCAATCAGAAATGATCAGGGCAGGATGCAACTCCATGGCGATCACCATCCCTTCCTCGCCATCGGCTGCGATCGCCACTTTGTAACCCTGCTTTTGCAACGTCTTTTGCAGCAACACGCGGGTAACCAAATCATCATCTATGACCAAAATTTGAAACATGCAAGCTAATAACACACACAGTAGAAAAGCACTCTTGAGGTTGCTTCTCCAGAATTTTTATGCCAGGAACATAACTTATTAGTAATACGCTACTGGAAATCAGGTGGAAACGTGAGATTACTTCATATATAACCATTTCCCAAGGATTCTATGCGCCCCGGATTTGACTTTGGGCAAGTTGCTCCTGTAGTTGAACCTCGCTGAGGGCGGGAGATTTGCAACTCAAGCCCTGGCAAACAAGGGCCACTGCGCCAGCGGGGAGATTGGGGGTGGGGACGCAGGCAACGGTGGGCAGGAATTGGGTCAAGAGTGGCGCAATCTGGGCCGAGGTTGTGCGGACTAGGGTTTGATTGCGGAACCAATCGAGGGCAGAAAATAGACTGGGGCAGGCTTGGGGCGATTTCTCCATGATGCTGCCAAAGGCTTTGAGGGCTTGTTCTGCCCGATCGAGGTATTCCAAGTTCTCGGTTAAGAGCGAGAGGCGCACCAGATTGGCAATGGCAATGCCGTTAGCTGAGGGAGTCGCGTTGTCGGCATAGCTCCGTTCCCGCACTAGCAAGTGATCGTGGCGATCGGTGTTGTAGTAGCCGCCCAGTTCCACGCTCCAGAGATCATCAAACTCAGCTTGGACTCTCAGTGCCTGTTCCAAATACCTGGGAGCAAACTGCGAGGCTTGATGGAGATCCAGCAAGGCTTTGATCAACAGGGCATAGTCTTCGGACTGGGCCAATACACTGGCGTGGCCGTCGTAGTTGAGGCGATGAAAGCGATCGTCCACCCATTGGTGCTGCAAAATGAACTCGATCGCCTGGGCAGCAAGGGCAAGGTAGGTGGGTTGCTGGAATACGATCGCGGCTCTGGCTAAGCCGGAAATCATGAGACTATTCCAAGCCACAATCATCTTGGTATCCGTGACAGCGGGAATGCGGCCAGTCCAGGGGTAGGTTTTTGCCTCCTGGTTATCGCGGGCGGGGGGAAAGGTAGTCAGGGCTGAGGATTCCACCCCATAGCGAGCCTGGAACAACTGAGCCAAGGTTGCTTCTAGGCTGTCGCTGAGTTTGCCCAAAGAGCGCCGCTGTAAGACAATCTGTCTCTCAAAATTCCCTTGGGCGCTGACGGTAAACGCTTCTGTCAGTTCGGTTAAGGCTGGGGCAGACAGGAGCGATTCTAGTTCGGGGTAGCTCCAGACGTAAAATGCGCCTTCTTCGGGTTCCTTGGCGGCGACATGGGTGAAGCTATCCGCATCCTGAGACGCATAAAAGTAGCCTTCGGGAGCGGTCATTTCTCGGATGAGCCACTGCGCTGTGAGGTCGATCGCCCGCTCAAAGGCGGGTTCCTGCACCCCAGCACTCCACAAATTCGCCAAAAACTCCACAATTTGCCCATTGTCGTAGAGCATTTTTTCAAAGTGGGGCACTGTCCAGGTTGCATCCACAGTGTAGCGATGGAACCCGCCACCCACATGGTCAAAAATTCCTCCCAATGCCAGATCTAGCCCCCGCTGAGTGCAAAGTTGGCGAGCGTCATAGCGAGATGGGGTGGGAAAGCGGCTGCTCCGTAGGGCTGCTTCTGCGTAGGGAATCATGGGAAAACTCGTCCCGTAGCTCCTAGAACTCAAAATCCCAGCGCTATAGTCCAACCCGGTTTGCAATAAATCTTGGCTCAAGGTTTCGGTGGCGGCAAGGGTGGCGGACTGCTGAAGATAGCCCAACATCTTGCCCTGGCGGGTTTGCAACTCTGTTTTTTGGGTGTCGTAGTAGTGGCGCAAGGACTGCAAAATTTGCAGAAAAGCGGGCCGCCCATAGCGAGGTTCTAGGGGAAAGTAGGTGCCACCGTAGAAGGGCACGAGGGTATCGGGGGTGAGGAACACATTGAGCGGCCAACCTCCCTGCTCTGTCATCATTTGCAAGGCTTGCATGTAGATGCTGTCGAGGTCGGGGCGTTCTTCTCGATCGACTTTGATGGGCAAAAAGTTGGCATTCATGTAGTCGGCGATCGTCTCGTTGGAAAATGCCTCCCCTTCCATGACCGTACACCAGTGACAGCTAGAATAGCCGATCGAGAGAAAAATTGGTTTGTCCTGCTGACGGGCGGTGTCGATCGCGGCATCACACCACGGCCACCAGTCGATCGGATTCTCTGCATGTTTCCGCAGGTAAAGGCTTTGGGCTTGGGCGAGGCGATTTGTCATGGCAGGGGGCTGAATGCGGCCACTGTCAGTTTAGCGTCTACAGTGCTGTTGCTTGTTCACACTGGATGCGGGTTAGGCTTTTGAGACGGCTTGCCTGGAAATGGACAAGAAACCAAGATTCTGTTTGTGAGATGCAGGACAGAAGAAACCGGGGTTCTGCCCAGGATCAACTCGATCGCCCTAAATTGCCCAAAGAACCCCGGTTTCTAGCCTGAGACCGATCGCCCCCACCCTTTCACCAAGCACCCTAATTTCCACCTGTGGGATGCAGGACACAAGAAACCGGGGTTCTGTCCACAACTGCTGGTATAGCCCAAACCTACGCAGAACCCCGGTTTCGCGCCCTCGCCAAAAACGCTCAAAAAATTCGATCCGCCAGAGGCGGAAAGGCAGAAGAAGGGTAAAAGGAAAGAGAGAAGAGGGCAAAAGGGCAAGAGGGCAAAGGGCTACAGAGTCCTCGGAGCACGACAGACGACCCGAAAACCGACAAAGATGTAGTGGCGGTTGACGGGCGAAGCGTAGTTGCGACAGGCAGAACGGCAATACCAGGGATTGTAGATCCAAGAACCGCCGCGTACAGACTTTCTGGTTACATCGCTAGATGACCATATAAGCGAACCATTTTGCTTCAGGTTCTCTGGTTTGCCTGTGTAGCTATCATGCCAATCATCCCTACACCATTCCCACACATTTCCGTGCATGTCATACAAGCCAAAACCGTTGGGCGGGAAACTACCCACCTCAGTGGTTTGTTTTCGATACTCACCCTTGGGGGCATCGCCATAGGGATTGCTGCCATCGCAGTTCACTAGGGCAGAGGTGATGGTGGCTCCGAAATAAAATGGGGTGGCGGTGCCAGCGCGGCCGGCATATTCCCATTCCGCTTCGCTGGGCAACCGGTAGGATTGGTTGGTTTTACGAGAGAGTCGATCGCAAAACTCCACCGCCTCCTCCCACGACACCTGCTCCACTGGACGTTTTGCCCCTTTGAAATTTGCCGGATCGGGGTCGAGATCTCGTTTAATCTTGGACAACCCCGCCACCTGTTGCCACTGCTCCTGGGTCACGGCAAACTTGCCCATCCAAAATTCCGGGAGTTGGACGCGATGCTGGGGCATCTCCTGTCCCACCCATTTTTCTGCATCCTTCTGGCTCACGCCATATCGGGTTAGCTCTCGGATCAGGGTGTCTCGCTCTGAGGCAGCAGTTCCCATCAAAAACTCGCCCGCTGGGATTTTGACCAGTTCCAGGGTGACCCCGTTGCCCAGATCCTGTTTGAAGAGCGTTGTTTTACCAGGAGTCCGCTTGATAACTTGTCCTCGGTTATCCACGGTTACCGTCTCAAAATTGCTTGTCAATAGCTGAGGTGGTTCTGGAGTCTTAGGTGTTTTTTGGCTTTGGAAAATTTGATTACCAATCAGTGCAAGAACCACTCCACCGCCGCCAAAGGCTGTCCACTTGAGAAACTGTTGTCGAGTGATGGTGGGGGAAGACTGTGGAGTAGGCGCTGGCGCTGGTTGCTTTGATGCTTGGGGCAATCGAGGTCTTGAGGCAAGAATTGGAGCTTCGATTAACGCGATGTCTTGATCTCGCAGGCTCAAAGGCTCTTGTAGCCGCTTCAGTGCAGTGCGATCACGAGCGGTTAGAGGATACCGTTGCGTGATAGCTGCCAAAAATACAGTGTGATAGCGATCGACCTTTGCCTGGCGCTGGCGGTAGGGTTCTAGTTCTTCAGTTTCAATCGCGATCGTCACATCCGCCGATAGCCCTAAGCTTCGCCGCAAATCGTCTAAATAGGAACGATTGATAAAAGAAAAATTACCTTCATCTTCCTCGGCGATCTGGATGACCCGTTTACGATATTGCAATTGCGGGTCATCCTTGGGGGATTTTGCCAGCCGAATCTTGTAGCCTTCCTTCACGGGGTAGAACTCTGGAGTCATAGCGGGGGCAGCTTCTCTCATCTTGGCACTGGCATAGGTGTGTAGCTCTTCCACCGCAATGAACCCGTCATCATCCAAGTCTGCCCCGCCCGTGCGAATCCCTTCCACCAGGTAGTGGGTATAAACTGAGAGGTCGAAGCCTTCCTGGGTCAGGGCATATTGGGTAGAGGTGGAAGCCGTGAGAATGGCTCGACCCTTGCCCCCTAAAAACTGCTCTAGATTGACGCTGCCGCTATCTTTTGCCTTTACGCCTTTGGCAAATGCCCCACTAAAACAACTGTCAAGAATGATCACCTGGTACTGCGATCGGCTTTGCTCCATCCAACCCTGCACCGATCGGGCCGCCACCGCAGTCGTGGGGACTAAGCGGCCATTCCCAACTTCTTTGCGCGTGAAGCGGGTGGAAAAATAAAACTCGTAACTGTCATCGACAACACCATGTCCTGAGAAATAAAGCAACACCAGATCGTCTTTCTGGCAATTCGCAAATAGGCTGTAGATCGCATCTTCCATCGTCTGGCGATCGGGATTGGACAGCACCGTAATATCGGAGATGGCAAAATCGCCCATCTCTGGATTTGCCAACACCGCTTGCATCGCCACCACATCATGCACCGCCGTCGGTAGCGGATTTAGCCCCGGCTCATACTCACTCACCCCAATCAACAGCGCCAGCTTTGCCATGTCAACCTAACCCTTAATACTCTGGACAGTTTTGATGAAAGTGCTGGAAGCCCGCTTTGTACCGTTAGCCTTTGCCCTCACCCTAAATCCCTCTCCCAAAAGGGGAGAGGGACTTCAATCCGGCTCCCCTTCTCCCTTTTTGGGAGAAG
>JARCMD010000130.1 GCA_030248885.1 Leptolyngbyaceae cyanobacterium MP9P1.79
GAACGGGAGAAGGGGAGCCGGATTGAAGTCCCTCTCCCCTCTTGGGAGAGGGATTTAGGGTGAGGGTCTATATTGGCTGTCCAACAGGGTTCCCAGCACCTCCACAAAAATCCGAAGTATTGCAGAACTCAACCTGCGTAAAATTTTATCCCCCCTTGCCTTTCCTCCAGAGCAAGTATGCCAGACTTAATAAAACTTCTAACGAGCAGTCCTTGAAGATTACTAGAGAATATGGTTGCTCTTTCACCCAGTTTACGATCGCGCCTCGCCACTCCCCTCAGAATCGGCACTCTTGAAGTGAATAGCCGAGTGCTGCAATCGCCCCTCTCTGGAGTCACAGATATGGTATTTCGCCGACTGGTGCGAAAGTATGCCCCCGACTCCATGATGTACACCGAAATGGTCAACGCCACAGGCTTGCACTATGTGAAGCAGTTGCCTGTGATTATGGAAATTGATCCCAACGAGCGCCCCATTAGCATTCAGCTATTCGATTGTCGTCCCGACTTTTTGGCAGAAGCAGCGGAAAAGGCAGTGGCTGAAGGCGCAGACACGATCGACATCAATATGGGCTGCCCTGTCAACAAAATCACCAAAAATGGCGGCGGCTCTTCGCTGCTGCGTGATCCCGAAACCGCAGAGGCGATCGTCCGAGCGGTGATCAAGGCGGTTCCTGTTCCCGTCACTGTGAAAACCCGTATTGGGTGGACGGATCAGGAAATCACCATCCTCGATTTTGCGAAGCGGATGGAGGATGCCGGGGCCCAGATGATTACAGTTCACGCCCGGACGCGCTCCCAGGGCTACAACGGCCCCGCCAAGTGGGAATGGATTGGGCGAGTCAAGGAGATTCTCTCCATTCCGGTGATTGCCAATGGCGATATGTTCTCGGTAGAAGCCGCAGTCCAATGCCTGGAGGAAACGGGGGCAGATGGTGTGATGTGTTCGCGGGGCACCTTGGGTTATCCCTTTCTGGTGGGTGAGGTGGATCATTTCTTTAAAACGGGAGAAAAGCGCCAGCCACCGACGGCGATCGAGCGGCTCCAATGTGCGCGGGAGCATTTGCAAGCTCTGTGGGAATACAAGGGCGATCGGGGCATTCGACAAGCCCGCAAACATATGACCTGGTATGCCAAGGGGTTCTATGGGGCCTCTGACCTGCGGGGTCAGTTGTGCCTGGTGGAAAATGTTGACCACGGGCTGAAGTTGATCGACCAGGCGATCGAAGCGATCGAACAATTGGGCAGCGATGGGGACGATCGGTTGGATGAAGCTAACGTGTTGGAAATGGCGATCGTTTAGGTAGCAAAGTTAACCTAAAACTGTTAATAATTACGTAGGTACAAGTTAGAGGGGAATTTCCAGCGTTCCCATCCACCTTCACAGCAAATAAAATGCCAGTTCAAAGTGAGACCCAAGACGAATTATTGCAAGAATTACACCAACTACGTGAGCGGGTCGCAGACTCAGAAAAATTAGCAACTCAGTTACAAAACTCTGAAGCCGTGTTGCGAACGATCGTAGCGGGCACAGCCTCAACTGTCAGTGGTCATTTCTTGCAATCCCTGGTTCGCAATCTCGCTGCCGCCCTCGAAGTACCCTATGCGTTCATTACTGAATGTGCTGATCCAGTACGGCTCAAAGTACCCAAACGAGTCCGAACGTTGGCTTTTTGGTTGGGAACTGAGTTTGGGGAAAACTTCGAGTATGCCCTAACCGGAACCCCCTGCGAAAATGTGATCGAGGGTCAATCTTGCTGCTTTCACCCTGATCATATTCAAGCACTTTTCCCCACCGATCAGGATTTGGTAAAGCTTTCAGCCCGCAGCTACATTGCTGTCCCTTTAGTAGATTCTGCCGAGAACGTTTTAGGACATTTGGCAGTTCTAGATGTGAAACCGATGGACAATCAAGAGCATTGTGAAGCGATCTTGAGAATTTTTGCCCCCGAGCCGCTGCCGAACTGGAGCGAAATCAAATCGAGCAGGAAAAAGAAAAACTAATTGCAGAACTCCAAGACGCTCTAGCCAAGATTAAGACCCTGCGCGGGCTAATTCCCATCTGTGCCAGTTGCAGAAAGATTCGAGATGATGCGGACTTTTGGAATCAACTGGAGTCTTACATCTGTAAACACACTGAAGCTGATTTCACCCACAGTATTTGCCCTCCCTGCGCTAGGGAACTTTACCCCGATCTATTTGACGAATCTGAGGAGCTTGAGGAAATCTGACGATCGCAAGGGACTATTGGTTATATGACATATGTATAGAAGTTCCTATACCCATGGAATTCCGATGCTCCTTAAAGAGACCCATGAACTCCTATGGTTGGGAAAGTGTCCAACGCCTTTCCTAGAAGTAAACTCAACTTAGGGTTATACTTCTATATTGAAGCTTGTGGACTAGTAAACAACCAGCTCGGTAACTATCAACTTTGTAGCTATAAAACATACAGGCAACCATTGTCTGGTTATACCCAATTTCGACTATCAGGGCTGGCTTCTCGAAAGGTATATTTTGCCTTATAGCTTGCCTTTGTAGATATCAATAGGTCAGACATTTTTGCGATGGCTAGCCCTCATCCCC
>JARCMD010000131.1 GCA_030248885.1 Leptolyngbyaceae cyanobacterium MP9P1.79
CAATTGTTCTACATCAAGGTGGAGATTGGGGTAATTAGAGGTAATTGGGGGATTGTTTGGGTATCATTTGGGTATCCAGAACAAATGTATCAGGAGCGTTGGAATGCATAGTGGTGACAGTGGCAAAACCCCAACAGGCAAAAATCTAAAAGGACAAGTAACCATAGAGTCCTTTCGTGATCGGCTACGATTACGTTTTCGCTTTAATGGGCAGCGATATTCTCTAGGTCTCGGGTTGTCAGCCGGTAGTAAGGCAAACTGGAGAGCAGCCGAGACACGGGCAAGACAAATCGAAGATGATATGCGATCGCAACTGGCTCATGGTGGCAACTGCTTTGACACAACTCTCGCCAAATATCAAGCCAGAGACCGTACTGTCGGTTACAGACTCAGACATAGAACCGAAGCCTACACCCAAACTTAAAGATCTTTGGGAGGAGTACGTCGATTACAAAAGCCCTAAGGCTTCTCCTAAGACCATCAATCGCACCTACCAACCAGTAACGAGTTACTTAAACAAGTGCTCGACAGACGGATTGCAAGCTAGTTTGAAGTTTCGAATGGAACTGCTTCAGGTTACAACTCAATCGCAAGCATGACGGGCATTAATGCAACTGTCCGGCTGTTGTAACTGGTCAATTAAACATGAAAAGATTAGCACTAATCCCTTGGATGGGATGTATAAAGACTTGGAGCCAACGGTCCCCCCTCCTCCAATAGCTTTTACAGTTGAGGAACGCGATAGGATCATCGCCGCCTTTGAAACTGACACTAGACCAGGCTCAAACTATCGTCACTATGCTCCACTAGCAAAATTCCTTTTCTGGACTGGTTGTAGACCCTGCGAAGCAGTTGGACTACGTTGGGGTAGCATCACCCTCGATGGCGGTCGGATTCACTTTCATGAAAGCATTGTAGAGGTATCCGGAAGACTGGAGAGACGTGAGGAAACCAAAACTGGGGTGAAGCGTTGGTTTACCTGTACTCCCAAACTTCAAAACTTGCTGCAATCTATCCGACCGATAGACCCTGCTCTGGATGCATTGGTCTTTCCGTCGCCGAAGGATAGAGCGATTTCAGAGACTAATTTCGGCGATCGCGCCTGGAAAGTAATTCTTACCAGTCTTGGGCTGAATGTGAAGGATGGTATTAAAATAACTCCTTACAATTGTCGTGACACGTGCATCACCTTGCAAGCAATGCAGGGTCACTCATCCACAACCATTGCTCGATGGGTCGGTAACTCTAGCAAGGTTATAGACGAGAAGTATATCGATAGGCTAAAGCTTGAAACCTTGCGGCCAACCGAACTTTGAGCATATTCAAGGCAATCGCACAACTCTGTGTCCAGGCTCAGAAATACAGTCAACAGCGATCGCCTCATTGATCTTCTCAATTCTCACCGTCAGAGTTTAACCTGAAGGCAACGACTGTTTGCAGGTATTTCTAGGGGAATTGTGTGACGAGTCAAACCTTTGCTAACGGCTACGCCTTGCTCATCGGTGTGGGAGCGGATCTCCCCGTGACTGCTCAAGACCTGTCGCCAACGGTGAGTGGGGATGCTGATGTGGTGGCAAGGGACAAGATTGATTTGAGAGAGTCGCAGGGGGCGATCGTCAATCCAGTAACAGGGGCGGTCATTACGCAGCAGTTTGGGCATACGACGAATATCAACACGGGTGGTGGTGACTATGCCGGAAGGGATTTGTCTAAGTAGCAAGCAGAGCCTATCTCGCTGGCTCTGCTTGCTACAACCTCGACTGTTATGATTAGTAGTGTCGGTACGGAAGGTGACGTCGTTGGAAGTAGCACCCTGGGACGTTGAGGTTTACACGCCCCAGCAGGGGAAGCAACCTTTCACAGAGTGGTTGAACTCACTGAAAGATACCCAGGGCGCGAATAAGATACTTTTGAGGATTCGCCGGATTCAGTTGGGTAATCTGGGTGATCACAAATTCATTGCTGATGGAGTCTTTGAACTGCGCATGAAATTTGGACCGGGATACAGGGTTTACTTCGGTAAGGTTGAGCATCGCATCATTGTGCTGCTATGTGGCGGTGACAAAAGTTCCCAGGAGCGCGATATTCAGCAGGCATTGCAGCATTGGGCAGATTATAGGGGGCGAGAGGATGACTAGAAGTGTGCCATTTAGCGCTGTCTTGAATGATTACCTCAAGAATCCTGAGAAAGCGATCACTTACCTGCAAAGTGCTTTGGAAGAGGGCGATCCAGAGCTTTTTCTGGCAACGCTTCGAGATGTGGCATCGGCACAGGGCGTGCTGTCAACACCAGCCGCAGGGTTACCTGAATTATCGAAGTTGGTGGAAAGTTTACGGCGGCATGGGGTTCGGGATGAGGTGATTAGTGCCGTATTGGCTGAAGTGAATAGCTAAGATAGACGCAGGTTAACGAATCCAGGTAACGATCGGCATCGATTATGCTACTCATCGATTTTAATCTTCTGCTAGAAGAACTGGATCTTAATAATGAGTGTTTTGGTTCAACGACGTTTAAGAGGCAGGCTGTTGCAAAAGGCATTTAGCCGGACCAATGTTTTTACATCCAGAACTATGCTGGGATGATTGGGACACGACGCATGGATTTGACCGTTGACCCGCCGCCCGATTTAGCGATTGTGCTTTGCACACACTGCGTGATCGAAGTGGATGTGACCTCCAAAACTGGACTGGATGCCTATCAAGCACTGGGCGTGCCAGAGCTGTGGCGGTTTGAGGATGGGCGACTGCGAATCAGC
>JARCMD010000132.1 GCA_030248885.1 Leptolyngbyaceae cyanobacterium MP9P1.79
CTACATTCTCATTAAAATAGGCATCAAAGCGGGGTGCATCTCACTTTTGCAGATCTCCGATTCGCCCTCATCCCCAACCCTTCTCCCTAGGGAGAAGGGAGCCGGAATTCAAAGTCCCTCTCCCTAGGGAGAGGGATTTAGGGTGAGGGTGGAGCGGGCGGTTACAAAACTGGGATGCACCCATCAAAGCGTTCATTCGATCGGCTGGAAGCTACGGGTACAGGGCAATCGGCGTTCTTATGTCTCAACCCTGTCGTCAATCTCGGCTTTCTAAGTGCGCTAAATTAGAAGGGACACCGTGTCATCTTCTCTGTACCCATGACTTCTGGGAGGAGAAATTGACTGGGCTAAGATAGTTGAACTTAATTCAGGGAAAGAAACTAAACGGAAGCGATCGTAACTTGCCGTCACCCCCATTACTACTGCAATAGACAGAAGCTAATGAGTAGTCGTTTCATTTACTGAGCTAAGAGTAATGCTTCCTCTAATCGCGGTTGAGCCAGTCCACGTTGGTGAAGCAACACCCAGGATTGCATGAGGTCTGGCCCTTGGAGTGATCCTGTTAAGGCGGCCCGCAACGATCGCATCACCAGTCCTTTCTTGACCCCCAATTTAGTCACGTCTTGCACTGCCGTTTGGGCCGTCGCTTCAGTGAAATCCCCCGGCTGACTCAGGATTTCCAAGATCTTTTGAAGGGCGATCGCTGAGCCAGACTGCTGAAGTTGCGCCTTGGCTTCCCCATCAATCTCAATGTCTCGAAAGAAAAGCTGACCCATCTCCACAGCATCGGGCAAGCGCACCAAGCTGGGGCCAAATAGCGTCGCGAGTTGTTCTAGCCAGGGTCTTGAAGCTATGGGGTCGAACTCATAGCCGGCCGCCTGCCAGTAGGGAATCAGCAAATCGGTGAGGTGGGGAATGGGCATCTCGTGTAGATATTGGCTATTCAACCAGTTCAGCTTGTCCCAATCGAACTTAGCGCCTGCTTTGTTGACGCGATCGAAACTAAATTCTTGGGCGGCCTCGGTGAGTGTGAAGCGCTCATGGGTGGAGTCTGGGGGCGACCATCCCAGCAACGTCATGTAATTAGCTAGGGCTTCAGGGGTGTAACCCATCTGTTGAAATTCGGAGAGCGAGGTGACACCATCCCGCTTTGATAACTTTTTGCCCTCTTCGTTCAAAATTAGCGGCGTGTGGGCAAAGGTGGGAATGGTTGCCTGGAGCGCTTCGTAGAGCAAGATTTGCTTGGGTGTGTTGCCGATGTGGTCTTCGCCCCGGATGATGTGGGTGATTTGCATGTCGATGTCATCTACCACAACGGCAAAGTTGTAGAGGGGTTGACCAATGGTGCCCCCGATCGCCGCCCGCGCAATCACCATATCGCCGCCCAAGTCTGCCCCGCGCCAAGTTACCCGATCGCGCACCAAGTCATGCCAAGAAATTTCGCGATCGTCCTCAATCTGAAACCGAATCACCGGGTGCCGTCCCTCCGCTTCAAAGGCGGCTTGCTGCTCTGGGGTGAGGTGGCGGTGGCGATTGTCGTAGCGGGGAGCCTTACCTTGGGCTTTTTGGATGTCCCGCATTTCTTCGAGTTCCGCCGCAGTGCAATAGCAGCGGTAGGCTAAGCCCTGGTCTAGTAGCTGTTGGGTAAATTTTTTGTAGAGGTCGATGCGTTGGGATTGGAAGACGGGGCCCTCATCCCAAGACAATCCCAACCACGTCAGCCCGTCCAGGATATTCTGGGTAAACTCAGGGCGCGATCGTTCCTCGTCGGTATCTTCAATGCGAAGGATGAACTGCCCGCCGTGATGCCGAGCGAATAACCAGTTGAAAACCCCCGTGCGGGCGGTGCCAATGTGCAGGTTACCGGTGGGACTGGGGGCAAGACGAACACGAACAGACATAGGCGCAGGAATGAAGGGACGAATGAAAGAACTAAGGTAAGAAAGCAGTCTGAGTGCTACTTTACCCCACTCACCAATTCTATAGCGTTTAATTCGATGGCTTTTCCGTCTTTTGGCGTGATGTTCCCAGGGAGTCAGTCTAGGCGGCAGAGGGACAGGCTGACCTGATAAGCTGAAGTCTGAAGATCAGCGCCCATTCCCAAGGAGAATCTATGACCCGTGCCATTATGGAAACCGCAAAAGGAACCATTCACCTCGACCTGTTCGATGCGGATGCCCCCAATACGGTAAAGAACTTTGTAGAGTTGGCTGAAAAAGGATTCTATGACGGTCTCAGCTTTCATCGTGTGATTCCTAACTTTATGATTCAGGGCGGCTGTCCCCTCGGTACTGGCACAGGCGGCCCTGGCTACAAAATCAAGTGTGAAATTAACTCGCACAAGCACTTGGCAGGCACCTTATCCATGGCCCATGCGGGGCGCGACACGGGCGGCAGTCAGTTTTTCATCTGCCACGCTCCCCAGTCCCATTTGGACGGGATGCATACGACGTTCGGTCAAACTCAAGACATGGATGTCGTCAATGCCATGCGTCAGGGCGACAAGATTGTGTCTCTCAAGATTGAGAAATAGAGTTTCAGTAGTTTGTTAGGAGTTTCAGTCCATCAAAAACAACCTTCTACCTAATCTCAATCTGGAAAATCCAGACCCAACAAACCGCTAAGGATTGTGGATTTAATAACATAGGCGATGTGCAACTTTTCCGAACCGCCCACCCTTCGGGAAGCAAGCTACACCCCAACCCCTCTCCCAGAAGGGGAAAGGGGCTAAGACTTAGATCGGCTCCCCTTCTCCCAGCGGGAGAAGGGGCTGGGGGATGAGGGCAGATTTTAAGTTGCACATCGCCTTAACATCGCAACAGTCTTACTGTAGGGGCGAAGCATTCGGCAAAAGAACCTGATTGAGTTTCAAAGCTTTTGCCCGAATGCTTCGCCCGTGCAGGGTTTGTGCTAGAAAACCATATTATTTGCAAGTTCTGATCAAATCTCGATCGTATTTGATTAGGTGATGTGCAACTTTTCCGAACCGCCCTCACCCCAACCCCTCTCCCAAAACTTGCCATTACCAACATTTTTGAAAAATCTTCGATTTCTCAAAAATGTGAATTCTAAACCTCTCAGAAGTCCCAAATTGTCGCCCAAACCGCCCCCCTGCCCCCCAATTCTGGGGGGTTCTGACATCGAAGTCCCCCAGAATTGGGGGATTTAGGGCAGGGCTGATTCATTGGAAAAGTAATAACCTTGAAAAGCCTAGTATCTCGTTTGGTTTAGATTCGGCATAACTCGAAGTAGAACGAAAGGATGAGGCTTTCGAGCTTTTTTGTTTTTCAATGAATCGCCCCTGGGGATTTAGGGGGCAAGTGCAAGGTCTAGGGCATTTGTCAGACACTCTCTAAGCTTTTTAAGAGATGTTGGTAATGACAAGCCCAAAAGGGGAGAGGGGCTAAGATTTGGATTCGGCTCCCTTTCTCCCACTGGGAGAAAGGGCTGGGGATGAGGGCAGACTTTAAGTTGCACATCGTCTTTGATTTGATTCTCATCTTTAACAGTTCTACGTCGTGTCCTATCGCTACCTTCTATTCAATAAGCCCTATGATGTGTTGTCGCAGTTTAGTGAGGCAACGGGAAGTCAGGCTAGTAGTGACTCTCCCCCACCCCGCACCCTCAAAGATTACATTGCAGTGCCAGGGGTGTATCCGGTGGGGCGGCTCGATCGCGACAGTGAAGGATTGCTGCTGCTGACGGATCACGGCTGGATGCAACATCGCCTCAGTCATCCCCGCTTTCAACATCCCCGCACCTATTGGGTACAGGTGGAGCGAGTGCCCGACGACTCTGCCCTGAACCAGCTTCGCCAAGGGGTAGCTGTTCAAGACTACAAAACGCGCCCGGCTCAGGTGCAATTGATCGAGCCAATGCTACTGCCCCGTGACCCGCCGATTCGGGTGCGGCAACATATTCCCACTGCGTGGCTGGAGATGATTCTGACGGAGGGGCGAAATCGGCAGGTACGCCGCATGACGGCTGCGGTGGGGTTTCCGACGTTGCGCTTGGTGCGAGTGTCGATCGCCCACCTGCAACTTGGCTCCTTGGCACCAGGACAATGGCGCGATCTCACATCAGAGGAACTGACCTTGCTTGAGCGTCTCTCGGCTAACCAAAAGTTGTGACTCGAAAGCTGAATTTGTCCACCCATTTATATGCCCAGACGCTTCAGGGACGAAGCCGATCGCTAACGATGTGTCGATTAGTACATGCCAACGGGTTAAGTCCGATTATAGTTTGGATAGAAATAGGGCTGCATTCCTAGCAAAGCCTAGAAGACTATTGGCAATTGGTCAGGTATCGTCATTCAATTTCGCTACTTGAGTTCCTATCAGTAGCAAATTTTACGTTCCTCAAAAATTAGGCTACCAATGCCAACAGCTCACCTGCGTTGGCTTAACCTAGCTATGAGAAAGCAGAATACATCTCAGGATGCATCTAGTTCTCCATTTGAGTTTTATGATTTGCCGCCCTTCCTGCTGGGTGTGCTTTAGGTTTGTAAGGGTTAGGACTGGGCATTCTATTTCAAGTCAGAGAACTGAAGTCATTTAGAGGTTAGATGTCTCATGCAGTACCCCAAAATGTTTCGGATTCATCAGCGATTTGAAGACCGCTGTGTAGAAGATATCCCTGGAACGGTGCGGAATGAGGTGGGAAAACTGAACCCCGATCGCCTGATTAAACCTGGACAAAGTGTGGCGGTTGCTGTGGGCAGTCGGGGCATTGCCAATCACAGTGAAATTGTCAAAAGCGTCGTTTCCGAACTGCAAGCCTTGGGTGCAATGCCTTACATTGTGCCAGCGATGGGCAGCCATGGCGGTGGGACGGCGGAAGGGCAACAGGCGGTTTTAGCGACGGGGGGGATCACTGAAGACGCGATCGGCGTACCCATCAAAGCTTCTATGGAGGTGATTCAGTTGGGGACGACAGACTTCGACATGCCGGTGTTCTTCGATCGCTACGCCTCTGAAGCCGACCATATTGTGCTGGTGAATCGGGTGAAACCCCACACGCGCTTTGCAGGCAAGATTGAGAGCGGGTTGATGAAAATGATGGCGATCGGGCTAGGGAAGCGTCAGGGAGCGAGCGTTTATCACCAAGCCTTTGCCCACTACTCCTTTGACAAAGTGGTGCGATCGATTTATGAAATGGTGCGCCAGCAGATGCCGATCGCCTTTGGGGTGGCAATTTTAGAAAACGGCTACCAGCAAACTGCCCAAATTACAGCGATCCCAGCGAAGGATATTGTGGCGATCGAGCAAGACCTGCTGATCCAAGCGCGGGCATGGTGCCCCCGGCTCCCTTTCAGCGATGTGGACTTGCTCATCATTGATGAAATTGGCAAAGACATCAGCGGCGCAGGCATGGACACCAGCGTAACGGGACTGAAGAAGATTTTTTGTCAGGAAATTGCCCATGAGATGCCCCAAGTACAACGGATTTTTGTGCGGGAGTTGACCGAGGGTAGCCGAGGCAATGCCATGGGGTTGGGGCTGGCTGATTTCACCACCAAGCGACTGGTAGACCAGATCAACCTGCAAGCCACCTATACCAATGCTGTTACAGGGCAGAACCTGCGAGGGGCGGCGATCCCCGTGCATTTCCCCACCGATGCGGAAGTCCTCAAGGCAGCCTTTGCCATGATTGGCCCTGTGGAGCCAGAACACGCCAAAATTGTCTGGATCAAAAATACCCTGAATTTAGCCGAGGTTGAAGTGTCCGTGGCGTATCTCCAACGGGTCTGCCATCGACTGGACTTGACGGTGTTGACGGAGTTGCGATCGTTGGCCGTTGAAGCCGATGGCAACCTGCCCCCGATCGATCGGTTTGGGCAACGGGGGACGATCGCTGACACGGGTGCCCTCTCCCAAGAAATGAAGCAAGAATTACAACGCCTGGCTTCCCTAGATGAACTGACCCAGGTTTACAACCGCTACCACTTTGACCTGACCCTAGAGCAAGAGTGGCGACGGATGGTGCGAGAAAAATCCTCACTCTCGCTCGTCGTGGTAGGGCTGGCTCCGCTCCACAATGAGTTCCATGGAGGAAGCACTGAACTGGAGGACACTTGGCTCCAGGATGTGGCGCGAGTCATCAGCCATGCGATTAAACGTCCAGCCGATCTGGTGGCCCGTTATGGGCCGGATCAATTTTGTGTGCTGTTGCCAATGACTGAGGTAGATGGCGCGCTCCGGGTGGCTCGTTTAATTGAGTCAGAGGTGCAAGCCCTCAAGGTTGCCTGTTTGGATCAACAGATGCACAAGTGTCTGCTTGTAAGTTTGGGGGTCGCCCATATCCTGCCAACTGCTAAGTCTTCGCCCCAAACACTCGTTGAGGCAGCGGATAAGGCTCTACACCAAGCCAGGGATCAGGGCAGTGAGGTTATGGGGCGAATTGTGCTTCAGGTTGCTGCGTCCTGACGATCGCCTTCTGACTTAACCGTTTCCCCCTGATTGTCAGAATTTGAATCGTTAGAACTGGGGAGAAAGCGCTTCAGGGTCTAAAATAGCGTCAATCTTCCTTCCTTTCTATTTTTCCTAAGCACCATGCTGACCTTAGAAAATCCGATCGTAAAGCTATATCTAACTCTGATTGGCGGAGTCATGGTCGGGTTTATTCTGGGGCGGCTCTTGCCAAAGGTCGCCTCAGAGTACTTGGGCAAAGCGCTATTCTGGGTCGGCGTACCCCTCAGCATCCTGGCGTTTCTCAGGCGCACCAATCTTTCCGGCGGCATCTGGATTGCGCCACTGACCGCGTGGATTGCGATCCTAGTCGGGGCCCTGTTGGCCTGGATTTGGATCGATCTGGGAGTCACTGACGAGCGGTTACGGGCACTCTCTGTGGGCTTAGATACCAACACCCCCAGTAACACCTCAAGTGGAGAGGGCCCCGTACTAAATCTCGATAGCCCTGCCCCCAAAAGCTCGTGGAGCAAACCTACCCAAGGCAGCTTTCTGCTGTGCATGATGGTGGGCAACACCAGCTATCTGGGCTATCCCGTGATCCTGACGTTGATTGGACAGGAGTATTTCGTCTGGGCCCTGTTCTATGACTTGATGGGGACGACGTTGGGGGCCTATGGATTGGGCGTGGCGCTGGCTTCCCGTTTTGGCAGCACCAACTCAAAGCGCATCAAGGGCGGCATTAAAGGGATGGCGATGGCCATGCTGATCAATCCAGCGTTGTGGAGTTTGTTGTTTGGCTTGGGGCTGAAAAATGTCTACCTACCGCCCCAAGCAGAGGCAATTTTGCAAAACGTGGCTTTGGGCGTGGTCTACTCTTCGCTGATTTTGATTGGCATGAAGCTGAGCCAACTCTCGTCGCTGCGAAATCTGCAACAGGCGCTAACGTGTTTAAGCATCAAGATGTTGCTGGTGCCGCTGGTTGTGGGGACGGGGCTAATGTTCTTTGGAGTCACAGGGTCACCCCGATTAGTGCTGGTGTTGCAAATGGCGATGCCGCCTGCGTTTGCCACGCTGGTGATTACAGAAGCCTACAATCTCGATCGCGACCTCACAATTACTGCCCTTGCCTTTGGCTACGTCGGCTTCCTGTTCACCCTCCCCGTCTGGATTTGGCTCTTCAAGTAGGATGTTTTGAGAACCTTCTTAGCGATCGGTTCGGTCAATCACAAAATATCATCTACTAGAACTGTGCCCCGATCGCAGAAATTTATGCTGAGATGATAATCTTGGAGCAATGCAGTGTTGGGCTGCTGGTTGCAACCATAGCATCGCCTTTAATTACAATTATTAAGAATTGCAAAATTTTCGAGGTTCAGTCCCATGCCTGAATTAACCGTTACCCTCAGCAATACTACTCATCAAACACTAATAAAACTAGCAGAAACATCTGGCGAGACAATGCAGACAGTTTTGGACAAAGCAATTGAAAACTATCGCAGATACGTTTTCCTCATACAAGCCAATCAAGCATTCGCGGCTTTAAGGCAGAATGAGGAACTTTGGCATGAGGAGCGGGCAGAGAGAGGATTGTGGGATCAGACGATCGCTGATGGAGTAGGTGAGTAGTGGCACAACTTGTAAGAGGTGAAGTTTGGCTGGCAGACCTTAACCCTATAAAAGGACATGAACAAGCTGGAAAACGTCCTTGACTAATCATCTCTGTAGATTTGTTTAATCAAGGTGCATCAGGGTTAGTCATTGTCTTACCAATTACCTCGAAAGACCAAGGAATCCCCTTTCATGTTGAACTCAATCCACCAGAAGGAGGCTTGAAAGTACGCAGCTTTGTTAAGTGTGAAGATGTTCGCTCGATTTCTGTAGAGCGACTGGAAAAGCGTTGGGGTGCAGTTTTGGCGGAAACACTAGCGGCAGTAGAAGACAGGTTGAGAATTTTAATGGGACTGTGAAAAATAAGTTTTTAAGTGCGGCAATTACCTTGCAAACACCCTTAAATTAATGTTGCAAGGATAACTTCATAGCAGGTTGATCTCTAATGTCAGCAGATAACATTGCTGTACCGTTCCCGCAGAGAGATGAAGCAGCTCAACACTACACTGTCCTAATCAATGTTCCACCGACAGCATAAACTGCATTAAATCCGATGCGCTCTGTCCAAATTGCTGCATCAGATTGCTTGGCTTGTAATCGACGACTGGTGATCAGTAAATCTTTACCAATTTCATACTCACCCGTCTTAATGTTGATTGATATAACTTTACCAATGTTATTTGGTGTTTCTACCTGCCTGCGGATGCTGTTGCGGTAAAGCTCTTTCCCGCGCCGCGTAATCTCTTCGCCACTCATTCTAGGATGAGGCATATGTTGACTCTCCAAGCTAAAAGCTATTCGTTGCTTATTTTACTTTATCCTATGGACGATCGCCGCTTACTGGATGAGTGACGCGATCGATCGATATTGGGCATGATCCAAGTCACTACCCCAACTGCACAAGATGCTTTGTGCATCATGGCATATGCATCATGGCAAGAACCTTTTCCTTCACATTGCTGTATCGCCCGAATTGTCGGGATCAATGTTATTTAATTCGCAATCCTCACGCTACCGGACGGGCGACATTAATCATGAAGAATCGAATCACTAGCACGCCTAGAATCGCGGTGTAGCTGAAGGCATTGGCAATTAGAATGACTAGGGCGTGGTAACGGGAGGCGCGGATGGTTTTTTGCTGATTGAAGCGATCGTAGTACTGGGAAACGGGTTTGTCCGTCGGCTCTTCCACGGGTTGATTGCGATTTAAGATGCGCTCCAAGAGATTCAACCCCGTTAGTTCAATCACAAAGGTGCCGAAAAACGTACCCAGCGCCACCAGAATCAACAGGGTATTGACCCCAACGAACCATTCACTGGAGTAAACTTGGTCAAACAAAATGTAGCTAATTAATTGCTCACGCAACGGGGCAGGTAACAGTGGCTGGACAAAGAAAAATATGACCCATCCGACGATCGTTGACAGAAAGTTCATAGACATGGCATATTCAACGCTGGTCTGTCGTCCATACCCCAAACGCCAGCGGAGAATCAGCGATTCAATGGCGATCGCCAAGCACAAAAATAAGCACTGAAATAAGATGGCTCGTAACGGCAAGGTCATAGAAATAACCCCAAAAACAACCCCAAAAAGAACTGAAAATCAACCGCCAAGTTTTGCTCGTTCATGCTTATTATGAGGGCAACTGCACGGCTAAGTTGAAATTATGGTCAGGACTGGAATCGGAATACGGACGGCTCAGCTACGCAACGAGCGCTTGGTGGGGCAAATTCACGTCTACGATGGCGCGGGGAAGGGCAAGTCTCAGGCAGCTTTGGGCGTGGTGCTGCGATCGATCGGCTTGGGGATTAACCAGGCGCAGGACACCCGCGTTCTATTGCTGAGATTTTTGAAGGGGCCGGGGCGCACCTACGACGAAGATGCCGCGATCGAAGCCTTACAGCGCGGATTTCCCCACCTCATTGACCAGGTACGAACGGGCAGAGCCGAATATTTTGGAGCCGATGACATTACACGTTTCGATCGCCTGGAAGCGCAACGGGGCTGGGATGTGGCCAAGGGAGCCATTGCCTCTGGACTTTACTCAGTTGTGGTGTTAGACGAACTGAACCCAGTGCTGAATTTGGGGCTGCTCCCCATTGACGAGGTGGTGGAAACGCTAAAGCACAAGCCAGAACATTTGGAAGTCATCGCCACGGGCCGGGCTGCTCCCCAGCCCTTGTTGGATATTGCCGACCTCCACTCGGAAATGAAACCCCACTTTCACCCCGCCGCAGCCGAGCGAGGCATTGAGGGCATTGAAATCTACACGGGCGCGGGCAAGGGAAAATCCACAAGCGCTCTGGGCAAAGCGTTGCAAGCGATCGGCAAAGGGATCGGGCAGGACAAATCCCATCGGGTGCTGATTATGCAATGGCTCAAAGGAGGCACAGGTTACACCGAAGATGCCGCCATTGCCGCCCTGCAACAAAGCTACCCTGACTTGGTGGATCATCAACGCTGCGGCCGTGATGCGATCGTTTGGCGCGGACAACAGCAAGAATTAGACTTTGTAGAAGCGGAACGAGGCTGGGAAATCGCCAAAGCTGCGATCGCCTCTGGTCTTTACAAAACCATCATTTTGGATGAACTGAATCCGACGGTAGACCTGGAATTGTTGGCGCAAGAGCCGATCGTGCAAGCGCTGCTCAGGAAACCGCGCCATACAGAAGTAATCATCACGGGGCGCTGCAAAAATCCCCCTGCTTACTTCAACTTGGCTAGCATCCACTCTGAGATGATTTGCCACAAGCACTACGCAGAAAAGGGAGTAGACCTGAAGCGGGGCGTAGATTTTTAACGGGAGCTTAGGTCAAGATGTGTGAGGGGTGAAGCCTTGGGACGATGATCTCTGCAAATGTCCAAAAATCTTTGCCCCACTGTTTCGTCCCTATGTTCTTGGAGATTATTTCTGCTGGAAATCCCCTAAAAGCTGATTTATTAAGTCGCCTGAAACCGCTCTAAGCGCTTGAGATAGAAATCTTATCATCGCTTCCCAATCAGCCAATAGGTCATCATGTCTCCTCGCCCCTTCACGGCAATGCTTCCCCTGGGTTCCAGAATGTAATGCTCCTGCAATCGCCAATAGGTTGTATCCGTTACTTGAATACAGCCGGGTTGACCATGGGATTCCATGCGAGAGGCAACATTCACCGCATCGCCCCATAGGTCGTAGATGAACTTCTTAATGCCAATTACACCTGCAATGACTGGCCCTGTGTTGATGCCAATCCGGATTTGCAGAGATTCTCCCAAAACGCTATCCACTGTTTGTATATACGCCTGCATATCCAGAGCAATGTTGGCAATGGCAGTGGCATGGTCAGGACGAGTGCAAGGTTTCTAGAACTTCTCAGACATCCTCTTATAATTGCCACAAGGTTGTATCCGTCCCTTGAATGGAGCGTAGATGCTACAGTTGCAGAAACGTGAGACTACGATCGACACCCCAACAGCTAACTCAAATCGGCTTGTGAACACTGCTAAAACAATTAACGGGGGCGAGGCATTAAACTGCGACTCTCCTGAACTCCACCATCCCGTTGCGCCAACTCTTCAGGAACAGGTGCTGGAGTTGGGTAAGGCAGAGCGCATGGCAGAGTTTTTCAGTTTGCTGGCTGATGCAAATCGGCTCCGCATTCTGTCGATTTTGGCGATCGAAGAACACTGTGTGGGTGACTTAGCGACCACCTTAGGCATGAATGATTCAGCCGTGTCCCACCAACTGAAAACGCTGCGGGCAATGCGATTGGTGAAACATCGGAAGCAAGGTCGCCATGTGTTCTATCGGCTTCAGGATCACCATGTTCTGGATCTCTATCAGACGGTGGCTGAACACTTGGATGAATCTGGGATCGAGTAGGTTAATTAGCTGAGTGCAATTAAACTAAAGATGATCTTGGGGGTGAAGGGGGTGGAACCCCCTGCCTGGGGCAGGGCTGATTCATTGGAAAAGTAATAACCTTGAAAAGCCTACTATCTCGTTTGGTTTAGATTAGGCACAACTCGAAGTAGAACGAAAGGATGAGGCTTTCGAGCTTTTTTGTTTTTCAATGAATCGCCCCTGCCTGCCTGGGGGCAACGCCGTTCGACTGAGCGCTCACGCCGAAGCCCCCACTGCCCTTCTTAACAATTAATTACACCTACTTACTTATCAGCGATCGAATAACTAAGCGATACGCAACCACCCAGGACAAATCTCCCTACTCGTGCAAAAACGTAACTAACGCTTCTAACGTTTTCCAGGCTGCACCGCTGTGGAGGATATCTTGGGCGATCGTCACTCCCTGTTTGTAGGATTCTGTCTGAGATTCTCCCTTGGGAATTGCTCCGGCCACATGGAGCGCTAGGGCTGCATTCAGAGCCACCACATCTTTCTGAGCTTGGGTGCCCTTTCCCTGCAAAACAGCTTGCAAAATCGCAGCATTGTCCTGCACAGTCCCGCCTTGCAATGCAGTCGTCGGCGCAAATTTCAGCCCTAATTCCTGGGGATTTAGGGTGACTGAGTGAACCTGCCGATCGCTGAGAAGTGCCAAATCAGTGAGGTCTGCCAGTCCCGCTTCATCCAGCTTTTCGCGCCCGTGGAGAACGATCGCCCGGGGACGATTCAACTGTTGCAACGCCTCGGCAATGGTCATCACTAGGGCTGGGTCGCACACGCCAATCACCTGTCCTGTTGGTTGTAGGGGATTCACGAGGGGGCCCAGCAAGTTAAATATGGTTCTCACCTTTAGCGCCTTTCGCAACGGAGCCACACTTTTCATCGCTGGGTGCCAACCGGGAGCAAACAAAAACGTCACGCCTACCTCTGTCAGCGCTGCCCGCACGCGATCGGGGTTGGCGCTCAAGTTAACACCTAGGGCTTCCAAAACATCTGCGGAACCCACCCGACTGGAGGCGGAGCGATTCCCATGCTTCGCTACCTTCACCCCTGCTGCTGCTGCCACAAATGCCACTGCTGTAGAAATATTGAAGGTGGCGGCTCCATCCCCCCCTGTACCGCAGGTGTCGATTACGGGGGCAGAGTGGGGAGCAGATAGCCGATCGCCTTCCAGGGCAACGGATTGGCTTTGCAACACCTGAGCCATCCCTGCTAATTCTGACGCTGAAACCCCTTTAGCATGAATTGCTACCAAAATCGCCCCCGACAGCACCGGAGGAATGGCCTCGGTGAGCCAGCCGCGCATGAGGGCGGCGGCTTGCTCCATGGAAAGAGAGTGGCGATCGAGCAACTGTTGGAGTAATTCTGTCCACAGCGGTGAATCTGAAGTCAAGAAGGCATCTAAAGGCGATCGGTTAGGCATGGAGTATGGGGTCACAGCATTGCTATTAGACCAGATTCTCCCTATCTCTCACAACTCCTCTGTAATTTAAGCAACTAAGGAATAGGAACTAAGGAGATTTCTAGAAAAGTTTATACCAGGCACCGGAAGGGCGAAGCATCCGGGCAATAACCTTCTGGTTAGTTCAAGAGCTTATCTGTCGGATGCTAAGTGCAAAGCACACGCTACGCGAACGCCCCTACAGGGGTAACATCTTTCTCGGAAATCTCCTAAGTGGTTAGCACTCAAAACTCAAAACTCAAAACTATCCATCTAACTGGTCAGAAACTTCTGCCAAGCTGCACTAGTTAATTCCAGGGATTATCTACTCCCTAATGCCTAAATCAGCAGCGACAGAGGTTTAGAACCCAGGGGGGCTAAGATGATTAAATCCGGCTGCGTGATTTTGTATGGTTGCTTCTACCTGGACTCGTCGCCACATTATTTCTCTGGCTGATTTCACGATCGCTGAATACGACATTGTGCTTCAGACTGCCGCCAGCTTTCAGGAAGTACTATCTCGTCCCACCAAAAAAGTGCCCACCCTCCAAGGGCGAGTCGTTGCCAACCTGTTTTTTGAGCCGTCCACTCGCACCCGCAACAGCTTTGAACTTGCCGCCAAGCGACTCTCAGCAGATACGCTCACCTTTGCACCTGGCAGTTCTTCCCTCACCAAGGGCGAGACAATTCTGGACACAGCCCTCACCTATTTGGCCATGGGCACCGACATTATGGTGATTCGTCACCAGCACGCAGGGGTGCCCCAGGCAATTGCCCAGGAAATGGAGCGGGTTGGCTCTCAGGTCAGTGTGCTAAATGCGGGAGATGGGCAGCACGAGCATCCCTCCCAGGCTCTGCTGGATTTGTTTACCCTCTGCTGTGTCCTTGACCCAGATCAGCCTCGTGCCAGCCTGATGCAGGGTAAAAAGGTGGCGATCGTCGGCGATATTTTGCATTCCCGGGTTGCCCGATCGAACCTATGGAGCCTCATTACCTGTGGTGCGGAAGTCCATTTGGCAGCACCGCCAACGTTGCTTCCAGAGTTCTTTCGCAGTTGGGGAGCGCCCCTTGAGGAAGCGGGTGCCCGATCGCCCCTGCATTTGCATTGGAGCTTGGAACCTGCCCTAGCCGATGCTGATTTTGTGATGACCCTGCGCCTTCAGAAAGAGCGTATGACCCAGTACCTATTCCCTACATTGCGAGAATATCATCGCTCCTTTGGCATTACCCACGATCGGCTCAAACACTGCAAATCCACCGTGAAAGTCCTCCACCCTGGACCAGTGAATCGGGGCATTGAAATCAGTTCTGAGCTAATGGATGATCCCCGCCTCAGTCTCATTTCTCAGCAGGTCAGCAGCGGTGTAGCCGTTCGCATGGCACTGCTCTATCTCATTGGTAGCGGCAAAGTTGGGGATGGCAAAAGCTAGTGCAGCTTGTTAGGGGGATGGTTTTGAGTTTTGAGTTTTGAGTGCTACCCACTTACTTCTGCCAGCCTGAACTAGGATTACTCTGATGGTAGGAGGATGGCGAAACAGGGGCATTTAAGGAGATTTCTGAGAAAGATGTTACCCCTGTAGGGGCGTTCGCGTAGCGTGTGCTTTGCACTTAGCATCCGGCAGACAAGTCCTTGAATTGACCAGCAGGTCATTGCCCGGATGCTTCGCCCTTCCGGTGCCTGGTATGAACTTTTCTAGAAATCTCCTAAGTCGATTTAGATAGCCACGTTTGATGGGGAATGAGTTGCAAGAGCAAGGCCAAAATCGGCAACCCTGCTACCACCAAACTCTGAATGGCTCCTGTATTAATTAACACGTAACCACAGCTACTGGAAAAGCAGAATACAAAAGTGACGATCGCCAATCTGCGAGATTTTTGCAACACGGCGATCGGCACTAAAGCTGAACAATACCAGGGCATTAACCAGGGTGTGGCAAACAACAATAGAACCAAGGTTATCCATCCAAAAGCTAGAAACAAAGTATCTTCAGTCTCTTTTATAAATAACAATCTGATCAAGGTTGCGCCATAGAGACTCGCAAAAATCAGGAGTCCCAAACTATTAATTGATAATGAGATTATCTGTTTAAGTAAACGTTCAAAAGCATAGGATAGGGGAAAGGACGTATTAGCTAAAATGCCTTGAAATAGCACATGTAATGAGTTCACTTCCTTTCCCTGAACTCCTGGGTTGAGCAAACTTTTCCAGGCAAGCGGGGTTGGCAGCAGCGTTTGTTGCAATACAAGAACTGAACCACTGATGAAGAGGAGGGCGATCGTCAAGCTTGCCCAACGTCTTTGTCGTACTAAAAATACCAGGGCTAAAGGCAACCAGATAATGGGTAAGGTCTTCGCCAAAAACCCCAACCAAATGGCTAAGATTCCCCAGACATAACGTCGCTGCTGGAAACAAAGAATCATGCCTAAGAGTGCCGTACAAACAAACACGTCAACATGCGCCACACTCACTTGTTCAAACAGCAACAGGGGATTTAAAACGTAGGCTAAAGTTGCTCCATATTGATATCGATGCCCTTTTAAGAGATGCCAAACTATGTAGGCATTGAGACCATGAAAACTCAGGCAAATTAATTTGAAAACATAGATTGCCAACACTGGACTGAGGGGTGCAAACAGTCCAGCCACCATGAAAAATCCTTGGGAAAGGGGGCCATAGGTGGAGGTTTGATTCCAGCGAATAAAGGGCGATAATTCTGACAGGAAATCTCCAGCATTTACGAGAAATGGGTTCACATCATGTAAAGCCATTAATCCATAATGCAAATACAAATAAATGTCGCTGCCGATCGGATATATCAGAAACGCAATGATGAGAAAAACAGCGGAATTCAGCAAAAGTACCGCAAATCCTGGGCTGGTTTTATTGGGAACAACGATGTTTGCCTTTGCACTTTCTGGAGTTGAGTTTTCTGGACTTAAATCAGCTTTAGCATCAGCAAATAATTCTCTAAAAACCCAAATTGTGTAGAGTAAGTTTAAGCCTGCATACGCTAGCCCGACTGGAATGCGAGTTGCTGCATCTAACGAGATTGAGTCATCAAGACCGTGGTAAATATTGACAAATTTTGTGTACCCCACCTCCACAAGTTCTGCACCCAAAACTAATGAAATGAGTAGCGCTGCTCCAAATAGAAATGTCGGCAATATTTTCACGGATTTCTACTGAAGTTAAATCGATTCTGACAAACGTTTCGGAGCGATCGATCGGCTTTCAGGTCACTTCTCCAAGAGCAGATAACGTTTGTGGTGCAGCCCGATCGAACTCCAGTCGCCCATTCACCAAATAAACCTGGTAAAGTCACACACATTAGATAGCGTAACCAATTCCCGATTTATGTTCCCTCTTTCCGAAGGAGTTCCCAGGTCATCGTGAAAATCCCTCTATTTTGGCTGCAAGTGCTGCGGAGCCAGAAAATGGCGGCGCTGCTGTTGCTGGGCTTTTCGTCAGGATTGCCACTATACCTCACCAGTCGCACCCTACAAGCCTGGATGAAGGATGCCCAGGTTGACTTAGAAGTTATCGGCTGGATTAGTTTAGTTGGCTTGCCCTACTTCCTCAAGTTTCTGTGGTCACCGTTGTTAGATCGCTTCGTGCCACCGTTGCTGGGGCGGCGCAGGGGTTGGCTGGTGCTGACTCAAGGGGGACTGATCCTGGCGATCGGAGCCATGGCCCTGCAACGTCCCTCCGAAGCCCTGCAATTTCTAGCCCTCAATGCCTTCATCATCGTGTTTTTGAGTGCGACCCAAGACATCGCGGGGGATGCCTACCGCACCGATATTCTTCAACCCCAGGAATTAGGGATCGGCGCTTCCATTTGGGTTTTTGGGTATCGCATCGCTATTTTAGTAACGAGTGCTTTGGCTCTGATTCTGGCTGATTACTTGCCATGGCCAACGGTCTATTTGCTGCTAGCGCTACTGATGGGTGTGGGTGTGGCGGCTTCGTTCTTTGCTCCAGAACCAGTGTTGACCGATCGCCCCCCCACAAGCTTAGGGGATGCTGTTTATCTCCCCTTCAAAGAGTTCTTCCGATCGCAAGGGCGTTGGGGCAGGCAGTCTCATTTTTGTGTTTATCTTGTTCTACAAATTAGGGGATGCGCTGGTCGGCAACATGGCAACTCCATTTTTGCTCGACATTGGTTTCACCAAAACAGACATCGGGGCGATCCAGGGCGGCATGGGATTTTTGGCCACAACCGTTGGTGTGCTAGTGGGGGGAGCCGTCCTCAATAAAGTGGGCATGAACCGATCGCTCTGGGTCTTTGGCATCCTCCAAGCCCTGAGCAATGTGGGCTATTTTACCCTGGCAAAGGTGGGTAAAAATGTGTCGTTTCTCGTTCTAGCGATTAATGTGGAAAACTTTTGCGCTGGATTGGTGGCCGCTGTCTTTGTGGCTTACTTGATGAGCCTTTGCACCCAACGCTTTTCGGCTACGCAGTTTGCTCTGTTCTCCAGCCTCATGGCGGCCAGTGGCATCATTCTCGCCTCGCCTGCGGGGAAGCTGGCAAAGGCCACAGGCTGGCCCTGGTTTTTCGCGATCACCCTCTGCGCCGCCCTCCCCGGACTGCTGCTCTTGCCCTGGGTTGCGCCGTGGAATGCGCCGATCGCCTCTGTCCCTGAGCGAATCAGTGAAGATGATGTCCAGGCTTGACTTAAGGAGATTTCTGAGAAAGATATTACCCTTGTAGGGGCGAAGCATCCGGCAAACAATCCCTTGAATCTGACAGAAGGTCATTGCCCGGATGCTTCGCCCTTCCGGTGCCTGGCATAACCTTTTCTGGAAATCTCCTAAGATAAAAAGGTATGGGGCATCCGATCGTCCCTGAGTTTAATTCCCCAACCCAATTCTCGAACATGGCATTCTTTCGTCAATATATTTCCCCACTGCTGGCGGTGCTGATTTTTGCAGTCGCGCTGATTGCGGTCAGTGCCCGCATTTTTCTCCCCACTGACATGGCTGCTCCCGCCCCGATCGAGCCTGCTCCGATCGAAAAAGCAGGTAACGTCGCACCCCCTGCTCCTGCGCCACTAGCCAGCTTGTTACCCAATCTTCTTTCCAGAAAATTGCCTTAAATGAAAATTTTGAGGTTCTTTAGATGTGGTGACTTCTGAGCCTAAGCTCCCCCAGGAACTCCCACTGGGTTACTCACTCAGGCTCGGCTCTGGGCTGGATCAGGCCCTGTTACTGAAGTTTCTGTCGCGTACCTATCGAGAAGTTGACCCGGCTGGTAGCTCTGCCCATCTCGCGCAAACAGTGGCAGAGCATTTTTCAGGGGAAACGCCCTTGTGGTGGGTGGAATGCGCTCAGGATGGACGATCGCTACCCGTGGCTTGCCTCTGGATGGGAACAGCGATCGACCAACGTCAGGGCGATCGGCACACCTATATTTTTTTGCTCTATGTGATTCCCGAACACCGTCGGCAAGGCATCGGCACTGTCCTGATGCAGCAAGCGGAAACGTGGGCCAAGGCGCGGGGCGATCGGCAAATTAGCCTGCAAGTTTTCCAGGCAAATCAACCCGCTGTTGACCTCTATCAAAAATTAGGGTTTGCCACCCAATCCCTTCTGATGGTCAAACCTTTGAGGATTACAGACTAAGGATCAGGAATTAAATAAGTTGCAGAAGTTCGAGATTTACTAAGGGCGAAGCATTCGGGCGAATACTTTAGAACTCAATCAGACCCGTTTACCGTAGCTTGCTTCCCGAAGGGTATGCTTCGCCCCTACATTTGAACTATTGCATGTTATTAAATTCACGATCCTAAGGAGATTTCTGAGAAAGATGTTACCCCTGTAGGGGCGAAGCATCCGGCAGACAAGCTCTTGAATCGACCAGCAAGTCATTGCCCGGATGCTTCGCCCTTCCGGTGCCAGGTATAACCTTTTCAGAAATCTCCTTAAAATCGATCGCTGGATGTTTCAGCCCGATCGGAAGGCGTAGGGCGACCCATCCTAGCCGCTAGTTTCGTGTGTTTGAATGTGATTCGTCCCGGCACAGGCTTTTGCACAGGTTGAAATCCTTGCAGCACTTCTGATAGCTGCAATCCTTCCAGTCGCACTGATTTTGATTCGCGCACCTTGTGCCAGACCGATCGCGACATCATCAGCGTGTGGGCAAATCGGCTAGCTCCGATGTGTTCTAGATATTCTTCTCGCTCTGGCTGATAGTCGGCAGAGGCAACATGCAGGCTCTGGGGAGGGAGCGGTTGCACCACTTGAGCCATCTTGCTCGCCAACTCTGGATACAGCCAGGTGTAGGCGGGATGCACGGTGATTTGAGCCGTGTGGGGTTGGGTGCCATCCTGACAGGCTTGTACTTGAAAGTAGCCGATCGCCGCCTTGCGTTGCGGCTCAAATACATAGCCATTAGAGGTTTCAATCTGGTTAAGGCGTTCTCCCATCCCTTTCACCATCGCCCCAGGCAGACTGGTTTTGAAGTCGTGGACGTGGCGATCGAAAACCTGACGCATCAAGGGCGGCATGGAAACAGTGTCGAGTTGATAGAGCAAGGGGGCATCGGCGTTGCTGATGGGAAGTAGATTGGGTAAGTCAACCTCGCGCTCTGCCAGGGCTTGCAGCAGTTCTGGGGCGATCGTCCAATAGGCCATTTGCGCCAAAGGCTGAAACCCGTTCTGGCGGTATAACGCCAAGGTCGTTTTGTCATTGACATTGACCTCTAGCACCCAGGTGCGGGCCTGCCAAATCGCCTCAAAACAATAGCGCAGCAATTGCGACCCCACTCCCTGGCTTTGGACTTCAGCATCCACCGCCACGCGATCGACTCGCCAGGTGCTGCGGGTGCGATTGAAGGGAGACACTTGAATTGCGCCACAAATGCGGTGATTTTGCTCAGCTACATAGGTGCAAAAGGCATCTTGCAAAGGATTGGGGAAGAAGCTGAGAAATTTGAGGGGGGCATACCAGCGACGAATTTGCTGCAACTGCTTGCCGACTTCTGCCACAGTGTCGGGATCGGCAAGAGCAGCTGCTTCTAGAAATAGGCGCTCAACTGCCTCTAAATCGTGGTATTGCACCAAGCGAATTGTCGTGTTGGACTGGGGGGAGAGAGCAATTGACATATTAACTTGAAATGTTAAAAACCTGACCTATTAAATGGGTTCCGTGGGTCGAATCAGCACCAGCGGGGTCTGCTCATCAGCGTTGCCAGCGGGGTTACTGATTAAAGCCTGAACAAGAAGATTGGGTTCAATACCAGACGACACTGCTAGTATCTTAACTGCTTTCAAATCGTTGACATCCACGATCGCCGCAGTGATTCCCGTCTCCTGCTTGATCTGGTCTACGATCCCTTGGGGATTTTCGGGGCCCAAAACAATGAACTGATCATAGGGCGGCAGGGTGCCGGTGATGTCATCAATCAATCGCGCCTGTTCTCCTGCCAATTGATAGAAAACCCCTGGTTTGCCCAACACTTTGGCAATAGCACCAATCAGAAAAGCCCCCAGCACTCTGGTTGGGCCGACGATATCTACGAGCGCCTGGAGTCCACAGGCGGTTGCCAAGCTAGAGGTGGGCATGAAAAAGTAACACAGACGCTTAGCTAACCAGCCCGGCTTGACCTGGGTGGGATGGCGATACCGACCTTGCATAATTGCGATCGGTGTTTCCCCGATCGCAATCACGTCCCCTGGTTGGGCGTGGGGTGCCACATAGCGCTGCACAATCTCCACAGGGTTGTCTAAGTGCGTCAGGAGGTGGGTGGGAATGGGGGAAACATCGGCATGGGGAGTGGGTCGCCACCGTTGCGGTTGCTCTGGGGAGGGAAATTTCAGTGGCACCACCACATGGCGCACTTGGGGAATCCGTCCTGCGGGGCCATAGGTGATGTAATGTACCCGAATCCAGGCAGCTTGCAGGGAACTCAAGTCACTGCCCCGAATTTCAGTCAGCACTTGAAAGCGAGTTGTCTTACCAACTTTGACGATGTAGCCAAACCAGTAGTCATCCGATCGGGCCGAAGCATCGGGGTGTTGCGGCACCACTCGGACGTGCCAGGTTACTCCCTCCAGGCTGCCTTTTGACAGCAGTGTCACCTCGGCCCGCACTTCCGGCACCATAATTTCCAGCGATCGAGTCTGATTCTGAAACTCCATCTCGCCCACTAATCGATAGCGATCGGGTTCGTAAACCTCTAATTGCCAGTCTCCTGCTGTCAGTTCTAGGTCGTTGCCAGGGCGATGGCGGTATTGCCATTCCAGCGCCCCTAGCCCCAGCGCACCTAGCCCAGCCACTGCCCCTAGTCCAATTCCCACACCTTGTACAATCACTGGAATCCCCACCACTATTTTTAGTCAAGTTTAGCCTGTGGGCAGTACGCCTCAAAGGACATCACAAAAACAATAGTTCGGACATTTTTGCGATCGCTAGCCCTCATCCCCCACCCCCTTCTCCCAGAACGGGAGAAGGGGAGCCGGATTGAAGTCCCTCTCCCCTCTTGGGAGAGGGATTTAGGGTGAGGGTCTATATTGGCTGTACAACAG
>JARCMD010000133.1 GCA_030248885.1 Leptolyngbyaceae cyanobacterium MP9P1.79
AGACCACCCGATGAAGACGAATCGATCGCGTTTGAGCCAGTCGTCGATGCTATCGAAGATGCCCCGCTCGTCGCGATTTCTCTCGAGTGCTATGGTCATTTCTAATCCTCTTATTTATTGCAGCAATGGTTTTAATATCTGCAAAGTCTTCCCCTGGAAAGATCTACGAGGACGAATCCAAATGAAGTTCTTTCTTAAGGAAGACTGTTAGGTATTAAGCATAACGCTATCCGGTATGAGCAGGAAAGGTAGACGATTTGAACATCTATCATTAATTGCAATTAACCTTAAAGTCGTTAAGCTTTGCAGCGTAAAGGTTTACAATTCTATATCATAGTGAATCTGAAAATTTTTACAATCAGATACGCAAATCTCATAATTGGAACAATGAGAACTAGAGTGGAATGAGCAATTTCCAATCTCTTCCCATAGGATCATTTTGAAGACTCTCTAAAGACTCAAAGGCTGACGGATACCTCACCTCAATATGACTACTACAACATGACTACTGATGTAACACTGAGAAACGATCGCATTATCAAACAACCCATTCTGGGATCACGCCGTCTCACTAATTATTGGTGGGCAGTAATTGATACGGTTGGCGGGGCAGGGTTCTTCCTAGCAGGGCTTTCCAGCTACACCCACATTAATTTCCTGCCCTTTGCCGATCCAACGCAACTCATTTTTGTGCCCCAAGGGATAGCGATGGGCTTCTATGGCACGGTGGCGCTGCTCTATGCCCTGTTTCTCTGGACAAGCATTGCTTTAGATGTGGGCGGTGGTTACAACGAGTTCAATAAGGAAACGGGTGATGTCAAGATTTTTCGGGCAGGCTTCCCTGGCAAAGACCGAGCGATCGAACTAAAGTTTCCGATCGCTGATGTGCAAGCGGTGAAAGTCAGCGTCAAGGAGGGCTTAAATCCCACTCGTTCCCTGTATTTGCGGGTCAAGGGCAGCCGAGATCTGCCGTTAACCAGGGTAGGACAACCTCTTTCCTTGACGGAGCTAGAAAATCAAGGTGCTGAGCTTGCCCGCTTCCTAGGCGTTCCTTTGGAGGGGTTGTAATTTAGTCAGTAGGTTGTTAGGAACCAGCCTGATAAAGATTACACAAGGAATTTCTCGATCGCCTGACTCGGTTTCATCGACTTCAATACGTATTCCAAATTTTCACTGGGACGCGCAATGACGTGGGAGGAGAGGTAGAGGGGTTTGTCTCCAGGGACTCGCTTCGCTGCCTCCACCCCAGCTTCTACAGCAAGGCTCACTTCCGATACATCTCCCCGGACAATCACGGTGTAGCGGGCGCTACTGACCTTTTCCATGCCCACCATCGTGACACGGGCAGCTTTGCACATTGTATCGGCCACTGCTAAAGCAGGGGGCATACCTAATACTTCAACCATTCCGACTGCAACTCCCATCGTTATCTCCAAAGTTAATTTAAGTTGGTCTGCCTATCTTTGTGCCCGTTCAGCATTAGGACTAGTGTTCTGTTAAGAAAATTTTGAGGGGTCGAAGACCTTCAAAATTTAACTTCAACTAACCTCCCAGCTTTCAGCCCCCCGTCAATTAATGATTGACAGACTACTGGATGCTGATGGAAATGCTGGATGGGTGCTAACGCTTGTCATCACTCGCGATTTGGGCTTGAGCAGAATCAACTCTCGGGCAAGGGGCTGAAGTTCCTTGATCTCATACAACTTTACTTTACAGATAATTAATATTGGTTCATCACATTTTGTTGTAACTACTCAGACTGATAACTTAATGTCGAGCCGCTCTCATCCCCCAGCCCCTTCTCCCAGCGGGAGAAGGGGAGCCGGATTGAAATCCCTCTCCCTAGGGAGAGGGATTTAGGCTTCGACGTGAGCGCTCAGCCGAACGGTGAGAGTAGGCTGAGTGGTTACATTTTGTTTTTGAATTCACTGGGGCCAGAATACCCAGAGACCGTTGCCAACTCCTTGAGGGGTTTTGCCCCACCTTCTAACAACTTGCCGTTGATTTCCCAGGTGGGATAGCCCTTAAGCCCCGACTTTTGGCAAAGCTCGACTTGAGGATTTTTACCTTCAGGGGCGCACTCGATGTATTGGATGAGTTTGAAGGCTTCTTTGCCGAAGAGTTGCTTTTGATCGTGGCAATGGGGACACCAAAAAGCACTGTACATCTTGGCATCGATCTCCTTGAGGTGCTGAGCCAAGGCGAGTTCTGCGGGGCCAGAGGTGCTGGTGATTGAGTATTGCTGGGTTCCGCTGTCTCCGGCATCGGCATCAACGGGGCGATCGATGTGGGCATAGACTCCCAACGTACCAATAATCGTCACCATGCCTACCGCTAAGCCGATGAAGCCGAGTTGTCCCAAGTCCTCCCACGTTCGCCCAATCAGGGTGAGGACAAATAAAGTTGTGGCGAACAGGGCTGAGACAATGCAGTAGACGCAGACCGCCTTAGCACCGTAGAGAACGATGTATTTGGTCACCATGATGTACATCAGGTAACCACTAAAGATAGTCATTGCTGTGGTTCCGGCAAACAAAGCCAACCAAGCCCACTGATCCACGGGCGATCGGGTCTTGCCAGTGCCGTCGGATTTTAGGGCCAGGGGAGCCAGCGCTAACACAGCAATGGTGATATAGGCCAGCAGTCCAAATAGGGAAAGGGGTTGATTCAGCACGGTGGCGTAGGGGCCAGACAAAACCTGCTCACAACCGCTGGTCGGACAAGCCGTCTCAATTCCCCTAAGCTTGGTGAAAGTCAGATAGGCGGTGTTGATGGCTCCTAGAAGGGCTATTGCGCCGATCAACTGGCGTGACCAGCGCTGAATCCACGGGGTTTGACGACGGCGACTGATCATATGGCTTGACTGAATGTGGCTTGATTAAATTCGATCGGTTTAACTAGTTGCCAATTTAACTCAAAATCACGATCAATTATCTGTCTCTATGGAAGTTAAAATCTCAAGCAGTCATTAGTGAAGGCTTTTGTCCGATGGCCCGTTTAAACCTTATCCGTTTAGACCTTAGTTGAGATGGACATGTTGCGACTATTTTTGTCACTACTGAGCTTGCTTCCCAAAAGATAGATGGGCTGAGCAGCTACCTATCAATGATTAATCGTTAATTTTTTCTCCAGCCATCCAAAACCCACATCTAGCCCGATCGCAATCAGGGCAGCGGGGATAGTGCCTGCCAGGATGCGTTGATTATCCAGCACGGCAATGCCTCGATAAATTAAGTCGCCCAAACCCCCGGCTCCGATCGGGGAGGCGATGGCCGCCAAACCCACGGCGATCACTGTCGCGACCCTTACTCCAGCCAGAATAACTCCCAGAGCCAAGGGAATTTCTACCTGAGAGAGTAATTGCCAATCCGTCATGCCCATACCGCGCCCCGCCTCCCGCACCGCTGGGTCAACGCCCATGATTCCTGTGTAGGTGTTGCGAATGATCGGGAGGAGCGAGTAAAGAGTGAGGGCAACGATCGCTGGACGGGTGCCAATGCCCCCCAGCAAAGGCAAGGGAATCAGAAAGCCAAACAGAGCTAAGCTGGGGATCGTCTGCATGACATTGGCAACTCCCAACACAGGCTTGCTCCATCTGGGTTTGCGGGTGATGAGAATGCCGAGGGGGAGACCAAGGAGCAGGGCGAGGCCCATAGAGAGACCCACGAGAAACAGATGCTCTCCAGTGTGCCGGACAATTTCTGCCCCATACTGGTTCACGAATTGGCTCACAGATTGAGGCAGGTTCATAGCATATTTTCTTTGAGTAGATCATGCAGGGGTTCCAGAGCGCGGAGACACTGGATAAAGGCAATGGCCTCTGGTTCCTGGGATCGCAAAAACTCTGTCGGAGTCCCCTGCACAATCAGCCGCCCGTTTTGCATCAGTCCAATTTTAGAGGCGAGAATAAAGGCTTCCTGAATGTCATGGGTAACAAAAATAATAGTTTTGCCCAAGGTACGCTGTAATTGCTGAAATTCTTGCTGGATGGACGATCGCGTAATCGGGTCAAGGGCCCCGAAGGGTTCATCCATCAGCAGGATGGGAGGATCGGCGGCCAGGGCCCGTGCCACACCCACTCGCTGGCGCTGCCCCCCTGAGAGTTGGTGGGGATAGCGTTGGGCGAATTCTGAGTCTAACCCAACCAATTGCAGCAAGGTTTCTACCCGCTGCCGAATGCGGGGAGCCGGCCATCCCTCTAAAGCAGGAACCAGCCCAATGTTGCGAGCGATCGTGAAGTGGGGAAATAGGCCAATATCCTGAATCACGTAGCCAATTCTGCGCCGCAGTTGAATCGGATTCCAGCGGGTTGTGACTTTGCCCTCCACCCACACGTTCCCGCTAGTAGGAGTCAGCAACCGATTGATCAGCTTCAAGGTCGTTGTCTTGCCACAGCCACTACGCCCCAGCAACACCAAGGTTTCCCCTGGCTGCACGTCTAAGTTGAGGTCAGAGAGCAACGATCGTTGCCCTAACTGATAGGACACCTCCGAAAACTTGACAGCAACCTCTGGATTGGACTCCATGAATTTTCAGCGGTTTGATGAATGGATAAGAGGGAAACCAACTTAGCCATCATCTCACTGGCAAGGATCAGGAATTAAATAACTTGCAGAAGTTAGAGACTGGGTAAGGGCGAAGCATTCGGGCGAAAATCCTTGAAGCTCAATCATGTCCTTTTACCGAATGCTTCGCCCCTACAGCAAAACTATTGCGTATTATTTAGTCCACAATTCCAGCCAATTTCAGGGGTTATTGCTGAACAAACTCAATCTTCCAGCCGGAGCAGCTTGCGATAGAAGGATTGGGAGAAGTCTGCCAACTTGTCGCGCGATCGGCGGAAGTTTTGAATCACATCGATCAAGAAATCGACAAACTCAAAACTCGCCATCATAATCTCGTAGCTCAGTTCCGCATCACCATCAAATTGCATCCGACAGCGAGTCAAGTCGGCGGGCAGGGTCGAGACATTCCACGTAACGATAAATGGAATATTCTCTCCACCTTCAATTTGACGCTGTCCCTCCAGCGACCCTTTTTGGTAGAGGCTGATGGCCAGGGGGAGTAATTGGCGCTTGTTAGGCTGCGGATAGTAGGGTGTATAAACGTTTACCGCACGAGGGTCAGCCGGTTGAAGTTCTTTGAGTGACATCGATAGAATTCTCCTCGATTTCCGCAACTTACTTTCTGCAATTTATCTCTAAGCTATTGATGACGGACTAGCAGGGATCAATCTATCTATTAAAGCTGATAAAGCTGAGATCGATCGCCTAGTGTCAGCAACAGGACTTGAAACAATGCAAATTTTGCAACGGGTTTAGTAGATTTTATGGGATTACAAGTCTAACTATGCCTGTGGTTTCTACGGATACCATAAATAAACAGCAGACTTCACTTGAGGCTATGTAGTTCACCCCGAAGCAAATTTTAGTTAATTTAAGTATTCCCTGATTTAGTTAAAATCAACACATTCTTGAGTCAAGGCTGTACTTTTACAGGAGTACCCAAGCCGATTTGGCTGTATAGAGCAATGACATCTTGGTTTCGCATCCGCAAACAGCCGTGGGATACAGCTTTTCCGATCAGAGCTTCTTCGTTAGTACCGTGAAACCCAATGAGGCTCTTGTCATTTGACCAGAAGCCAATCCATCGCTTTCCTAGGGGACTGTCGGGCCCAGGAGACACGATCGACCCGGTGATGGGGTGCTGCCAGGCGGGATTTTTATCCATTTGTAGAACTTTAAAGTTGCCCGTGGGGGTTTCCCAACCAGGTTGTCCAATGGCTAGAGGATAGCTAGTGCGAAGTTTGTTTTTTTTGTATAGGTAAACTCGTCGATCGCTTAAATCGACAACCAAGCGCACGGCGGTAGCTCTGGAAGGAGGCAGCGACGGTGCCAAAGGTGGGGACGCTGAGCTTTTGTGAGCGTTAACAACCCAGGCTGAGGAAATGTTACGCCACTGCACAGAAGCAATCAGCACAGCGGCTCCCAGGCAGATCAACATACAACTTTGAGAAATTGACTGGCTTCTCACAATCCTAATTCTTATAAGGCTCGTACAAGGCTCACTACTCCAGCATAGATCACTTGGTTCAGCGATCGGGGTTTAAGGTTTAAGAAGGTGTCCCCATCCGTAATCATTCCCGACAAAAATACTTCAGCTACTCCATCATCCTAAAACGGGTATCAAATATGCCAGTGTCTACTAGTGTTCTGTCAAGAAAATTTTGAGGGGTCGAAGACCCTCAAAATTTAACTCCAACTAACCTCCCAGCTTTCAGCTACCCGTCAATTAATGATTAACAGACTACTAGTGCAATGTGCTCCTAAGCCGAAGGGCAATCTAAATAGGGAGGCAGTCTAGAAGCGCACGTTACAGATTACGATCGATGTTATGTTAAAGCGTATTCTTCAAATGTCAATTTATTTATCCCCTCGTTTTTGTTAGTCAAATGGTGGCGGTTCCCATTGAGCTATTGTGGGCTTTCATCGGCCTGATTCTAACCATCATTGGCACGTTGGTTAAAGCTTTTATGATCAATCCTCCCTTTCACTGGAGCTTGCAAGGACTTCATGCCCAGTATTTGGGTGCAAGCTTCCAGATTGGGGCAGTGCTTTTAGTGGGGTGCATGGGGGGCAAAAATGCCGGAGCGTTATCCCAAATCGCCTATGTTGCCTTGGGTTTAGCAGGGTTCCAAATTTTTAATGAAGGAGGCGGTATTAATTATTTCCGCGAACCCTCGTTTGGGTACCTGCTAGGATTTGTTCCTGGGGCTTGGATCTGCGGTTCCATGGCGTTCAAGGCACCTCCGAAGTTGGAAACGCTCAGCTTCAGTTGCCTATGTGGACTTTTAACGATCCACATCGCTGGACTGGTTTACTTGATTTTGGCTTATACATTTCGATGGGTGGACGCTACAGCAGTGCCTCTATTTAAAGCAATTAGCATCTACTCGTTCTATTTATTACCAGGACAGTTGGCGATCGTCTGTGCCGTAGCAGTTCTAGCGTTTACCTTACGCCGTTTGATGTTTTACTAAGGATAGTGAATTAAACAACGTCTAGCTTCCAAAACTGAGATATTGTGAAATGATTTAGATTTGACGATACGTAATTGCTCAACCACCCCCATAAACCCGTCAAATCTTTATGCAGAAGGCTTCTTGGGATTCCATCAATTATGCCAAACTGTCTGTCCAACGTTCCCAATCAGCGGCGACGAGAAATTTAGAAACGAAGCGCGAAGACTTTGCTCGTCCGCTGCATTGGGGTTGTCAGGCTGATTGACGCATGGTTGCAGCCGTTTTCTGTGCTTCTGCATAAATTCTTAGCGCAGCAGCCATATGCTGTTCAGCCTCTTCCCCTTTTGATTGGAACCATGATAGTGTCTCAGAATCAACACGAATAGCGACAGTCACCGATGAAGAAGAGGGCATTCGCAGTTTCGCTTTTGAGAAAAACTCATCGGTAAGAGGCGGGATATCAGACGTGTCAATCTCATCATCTGACATTGCATCGATCCTAGCCCAATCCGTTCTTGAGGTATTGTTCATAATTTTTCCTTTCGTATGAGAGAGCTTTTCTGAGTGAAATAATACGAGTTGTTTCTTCATTAGGTTCAGTATAAACAACTACCACTACACGCCCATCTAGCATTCCAGTCCCAACCCATCGATCTTCACTGTAGTCGTCACGCTCATCAAGTTCAACTGCCATTGGCAAATCAAAGATTTGATAAGCGTCAGCAAAATCGAAGCCATGCTTATCAATATCAACCTCGTTTTTTCTCTCATCCCACTCAAAATTCATGAGCTAAACTCGCCTCACCCACAACGTAGCAAACCGCTACAGGCTATAGTGCAATCTTGTTGCTTTTCTGCTCAGTAATATAAATCAACAAAATGTTACTCTTAACCTACTTCCTTATCGTTTCTCCAGTCTGTTCGCGAAGTTCCACGTAGCCGTAGCGCTTCGCGAAGTAGCGGTAAGAATAAAGCTACTCCAACAATAGGCAAAACAATCGAGCTAAGAATCTCGATCTGAAAAAGTCCTAGCGCATAGTCTGCGAGAGCAAGAATGATGTAAGCAATGACGAAATCCAGCACAATTAGAAGCGGTGCAGCAAATCTGGGATCAATAAGAATTTGAATGTTATTTCCGTCAGAATTCGAGATATTTACCTAATGTCCCTGGTATTCGGCAGGTAGTTCATCACCTGTTTGCTCACGTAACTTCTTTGCCTCTAATTCAATCTTGTGAATTTCCGCAATCGTTTTACGAGTTTGCAAGAAAGCAACTGGTATTCCTAAGATCGCCGTGATGGCAGCAACTACAGTGGCGATCACTTTCGCGTAAGTATCGAGACTACTCCAAAGACTTGTAGTCGCGGTTGCTGCTGATTGAGTTTAGACCATACACCACTTGCTGAAATAACACCGTAGCCCCAAATGCTACGTCATGAACACAAGTATTTGATAAAAGTCATTCCGTCTTTTCACAACAATTACCAACAGACAAAATTTAATTATTGTCCTAATCCACCAACCAAATCAGCCTAACGATCGCCCTAAAACACACCTGCTAGATTCGATCGCCTCCAGCAATGTCTGTTAACGGGCAGCTAGTTTCACAGTCAAGCTTTATCTCTAAGTCTTCACAGTTATTTGTAGCATTGTCGGCTCCAGCAACCTTGTTCTACAAGAGTGAAAGTTTTAGTGTTCTTAAGCCCTAACGCTTCATACCACTTCTGTGGAATCTTTCTGGTTGGCAGCGACTGACTAAACTTAAACGAAGCGAGCAACCTTTGCACGTCTGCTGCAACAAACTTGTTAAGCATCAGGTTGTAGAAGACGAGTGAATCCTTCCTGTTCAAAGTGCTTATCAGTGGTGAGTGCTTCCATGATTCCTAGCTTACGCATTAATACGAAATTAACGGCATCACACAACGAGTATGTTTTGTCAGATCTAGACATCAGCAAACTTACTGCTTCTTGATATAGAGGCTCATCAACCCACACCATGGCTACTTTTGGGTTGTTAAGCAATTCCAACGTGTATGACAGAACGATTGATTGTGATAATCGTCGAACCAACCCTAATGCAACCAACTCAGCAAGGATGTAGTTGTGTAGCAACAGTATCCCATTCGCATTAGCAAGAAAATTCACTGCTTTTTTATGTTGAGGTTCATCTTGGTGCAAGAAGCAGAGTAACCCTGATGTATCTAGAAGCACAATCTTTACCCAAGCTTAGAACTCATTAGCGTATGCCTTTGCTAAATCAGCGTCAATGCCTTCATTTTCTATGCCTGTCGCATAGCCCAAACTAATGGCACCCGCATGACAAAGTAAACGCTGACGGGCTTCTTTTTCAACGTCACTGTCTAAAGTGGGAGTGGTCAGTGTCCCATACCGCTTCTTTAGTGAGGCAGTAAGCCACTCTGGTACTGAGAGTCCAACAGCACTTGCCTACTGTTGCAAAATCATGTAAATCTCATCACTTATTTCCAATGTCAGTTGCTGACTCACAGGAATAACTTAATACCCTAATACTGTTCATGCCGTAATTATAGCTTTGCTTCCCAGCGCAAAGGACAAGCCTGACAAAACTAGAAAGCATTAGGCTCAAATACTTTTCCTCATAAATGTCCGTCCTAAATAGCTCAAATAATCTAACAACCGAATTGAGCATCAACAGATAATCCGTAAGTAAATCAAAGATTTTTGTTTTGTTCGCTTCAGTAATTTATTATGCCCCGATCGCCTCTCAACAACTAATTTGAGCGCGATCGTCCCCCATCGTTTGGAACTGAACAACGAAGCTACTATTTCTGCCAACTCAATCTCTGCTGAGAACAGTCAAATCAAACAGATGTTTCGCAGTTGGGATAATATTTGCACCCGCTAGGCTCGATCGTCTCCAGCAATACCTGTTTATGAGCAGTTGACCTCAGAGTTAATCTTCATTAGCTGGTCTTCACTGTTATCTGTAGTGTGTCGTCCCCAGCAAACTTATTAGACCGTGCCTCAACGAAGTAGTTTTCAATTACTTTATGGCTTCTATTGAAACCCTGCCACCTTCCACTGCTCGAATCCGCAAGTCGTAGCCGTAAAGTAAACTCATCCCGACTAAAGGATCAGTTTCCGCTTCATTAACGGGAATATCTCGGTATTGACCATCCCAAATAACTGTCGCAGCATAGACCTCGAAGGTTACTTCGCTACCATCGCCCAATGTTCCACGATCGATTCCTGTCCAAGGTAAATTTAAGCTTGCAATGATTTCACTCGGTAAGCTCAGAAAACCTGTGCAACCTGTATCAATGACAGCATCGATTAACCGAGTCTGACGGTTTGAGTTACTAATGACCAGTGGAACGATCGCCTCACAGCTTTGGTTCACTACACCATGTATCATCCAGGGTTTCTAAGACTCCGTGCGCCAAAACGATGAACGGCTCGATGTCCAATCCGAATAATCCAAGGTTGGGCATCTGGGAGTCGATCAAACAAGCGATCGGTTGCGGTTAAAATTTCGTCTGCTACTTCAAAGGCTCCGGTTTCAATATCGATCGCTACAATCTTGCCATGATTGCCTTCCTCGACTTGGGGGCGCACCTGAGTTTCATAAATCTCATCGCCGCGTCGGGCAAACTCTTCTTTGGGATAGCGGGGTTGTCGAACTGTCATAAATTTGACTTTGTTTCAGCAATTGCCCTTCTATTTTAACGTGGGCAATCGCTTCAAAGGTCACACACTTAAGAGCGATCGTGCTTTTGGTCAGCGTTACTAGAGAAGAGCAAAGCTGGGTCACCTGTCGTGAACCCAGCCTCATACAATCAACAGTTTTGCAAAAGTTGAATAGGCTAAGCTGAGCGGCGACGCTTGAGACAAGCAAGTCCACCACCCGCCAAAGCAATCCCCAGTATAGTGGTGGGTTCTGGTACCGCTGCTCCTGGGGAATCTATTGGTGGTTCTGGCGTGATCACACCAACATCACCAGGAATATTAGAAGCTGCAATCCGCATATTGTCTAATGCTGCATAACCACCACTTAGAAGATCAATTCGTAGGGTTACATTACCGTTGGTACTACCACTTGCGTTTAATGGCAGCAAGACCTCTGTCCAATCAAACACATCGCGTGCCGATGCCGTGCCTGATGCTCGCAACACATCCAAAATTGTCCCACTTCCTAGTCCTGTGGTTCCACTAGGATTATCATATAGCGTGAACTCAAAGAACGGTACTGCTCCAGGCGTAACAAATGGACCACTAAACACACTGAGATCAATACTTGAAATATCTAGGCGAAGATTCAAAAACTGGTTGCTCCCAACATCAAAAGACAAACCGAGCAAATCAGCATTTCTGGATGCCAGCATACCAAGGGCATAGTTTCCTCCCCTACCTGAGGGATCAGAATAGCCACGTCCAAATGCTCTACTACCATTGATAAAAAGAGTTTCAACGCTGAAAGCCTGGGCAAAGGTGAATCCAGGCGGTTGGTTTCCATAAAGGGTATTGACTGATCTGTAGATATTAACGTCACCGCCATCGTTGACGAACCCTGATGGGTTCTCAAAATCCTGATCACATAAAACCAGAGTTGCCCCCTGTACAGGCGGTGTAAGAAATGCTGTCAGACCAAGTGAAGTCGCAACGATCCCAAGTGATTGAGTGAAGTTCATGCAAAAGCCTTTTGCATCATGTATGTGAAGATTCCGGTCTTGCCAAATGCGGTCTAACGGCTAAGTTGAGCGGCGGCTAGTATCCTTTGCATCCTCACCAAGATCTCTCGCCCGTCCGCTCCAACGTGTTGTTAGACCTCGCTTTCGCGACAAGTTTACGACTTCTCTTCCACTTTCTGCTTGCTGTTTTTGTAAATCAGCAAAGATGGCTTTCAAATCATGATTGAATGAACGAGAGTACTCTTCGCGAATTCTATGGATCTCTTCGACAATCTTATCCTGAAACATAATCAACCTCCAAGAAGTTCATAGGGTGTACAAAGAATCGGCAACTCGTAGCCAAAATCAAAACTGATCTCCGCCAATTTTCTTTGAATTTGAGCATTGGCAATGTGCTTGCAGTTCCATGTCAGCAGGTAATCCATGCCGTGAACGGTTGCGGCTGCAATATGAATAGCGTCAACATTAGCTTTTGCGGGAAGACTACTGCGTTCCAAAAATTGTTCTGCCAAGTCAAGCACAGACTGGTTCAAGTCAAGTAAGACAAGATTGCGAACAATTTCTAGTCGTTGAGACGCGATTTCGGTATCTCCTTGGGAGGTTTCTTTTACACCTGCTTGAGAGGAGTAGAGTTGAAAGGCATTACGACGCATCTCCCACCACTCCCTCGTCATCTCAATATTTGCGGCGACAACAAGATCTCTGCTGGGTCGAGCAGTGAGATAACCTAAAATACTCGTTTCGATGTAGACAGTTTCACTCATATGAAATAAGCTGGGGCTTCCTCTATTTTAGCCGCCCCATGCATCAGTCCGATTCAGAAGCCAAATGTTCGACCGTTGAAAGGTCGCATGTAAACAGTGCTGCCCCCGTTCTCATTAACGGCTACGTATGAAGCGGTGGTACCATCCCAGCTCCAACCTCGGATTGAATCTGTACTCGATATGGTTTGAGTCGTTGTTACAGGTTCAAATGACCGACCGTTGAAGGGTCTGACGTAAAGAACATTTCGCCCATTTTGAACAGTCACGTATGAAGCAGTAGTACCATCCCAACTCTAACCTCGAATTGAGTCTGTATCCGAGAATACTTGCTGCTCTGTTACAGAACCAAATGACCGACCGTCGAAGGGTCGGACGAAAAGAATGCTTTTTCCTCCGCTCTTAAAAGCCACATATGAAGCTATAGTACCGTTCCAACTCCAACCTCGAAAAGCATTGCTACTAGATACCATTTGCTTCGATGTTGGAGAGCTAAATGTTTGACCGTTAAAAGGTTGAACATAAAGAGCATTTTGCCCATTTTCAACAGTTACGTATGAAGCGGTAGTACCACCAACTCCAACCCCGAATTAAATCTGCACTCGATATTAACGCATTAGCTACAGGTGGTTTATAGGCAGCTAGTTGCTCAACTATTCTGTCGCCAAGCCATTTTTGAACTCCAGCATCAGTAGGTAAGCTCTGATGACCCATTCTCCTATTCTTCCTCCTGCAAGTTTCCAATGTTCCACATCGATCTCTTATGACATTGAAGTTCTTGTCAGTAGCAAACTGTTGCTCTACCTGGCCGCAAGCAATTCTGGCAGCGCACCGAAGAGAACCACTGCTTTTAAAGTCATTTGGAAATGGTTCGTTTTCCTGCCATCGATTAAAGAAATAGTCAACATTACTTGGAACGCCAGAAAGAGAAGAACGGAGTCCTCCAGTAGAAACCGGATCAAGGACTGCCACGAACTGAATCTGACGATTGATACGAGGCAAGAGCTTTAGGATTGAATCACCACCATAACTGTGTCCAATCAAAATCAAAGGTCGATTTCTATCAAGTTGATTGTTGATGAAATTTTCACCATCTTTCAAAAACTGTGAGTCTACACTTGACCAATCATATTGATTACCTCCCCCACTTTGTCCATTAGCTCGAAAATTACTGTAGGGAACATATCGTGGTTCGGCATTCAATTGCTCGATTA
>JARCMD010000134.1 GCA_030248885.1 Leptolyngbyaceae cyanobacterium MP9P1.79
AGCGCCAGCCAGAGAGTCTGCGGACGCTTTTAGATTGGGACAGCGAGGTTGCCATTGGATGCTGCCAAGCGACGAACCCGCAAGTGTTGGCGACCCTTAAAGCGTTGACTCAAGCGATCGATCGGGATGTATTGTTGGTGATTGATGAGTTGGGAAAAAACCTAGAGTATGCTGCTCAACATCGGAGTACAGAAGATTTATACCTGTTGCAGCAGATTGCAGAGTTACGCAATCAGGGTAGTCGTCAAGTGTATTTTATCGGGCTACTCCACCAATCCTTTGCGGGATATAGCGAACAACTCAGCGCGATCGAGCAGCATGAATGGACGAAGATTCAGGGACGATTTGAGACGCTGCAATTCACCGAGTCTCCCAGCCAGATGACCCGGCTGATTGGACGGGGGATTATTCAATCTGAGGCAATTGCCAGAACGTGTGATGAACACGCGCAGTCCTGGCATGGGGCCCTTCAGACCCTATTGATTGAACAAGACATTCCAGTTCCAGTTCTCGCTTCAATCTATCCCCTACATCCTCTGACAGCGTTAGTGCTGCCCTTGCTGTGTACCCGTTATGCCCAGAACGATCGCTCCTTATTCACCTTCCTCACCAGCGACGAACCCTATGGATTGACTCAGTTTCTCCACACTCAATCCCTCGAAACCGACACAATTCCTACCTTAAAACTCCATCAACTCTATGACTACTTTGTGGAGTCGGCCGCAGGGCTGGCAACCCAGGTAAATTTGCAGCGATGGGTTGAAATCCAGGGGTTAATTCAGGAGGCGCGAACTCAAGATGGCGATGTGCTGAAGGTGCTAAAGACGATCGGCATTCTTAACCTAGTCGCCTCAACAGGGACACTCAAAGCCATACCAGATTTAGTGGTATTGGCTCAATGCGATCGTCCCGATGACCAACTCGCACTCCAGCATTGGCACCAGCAAATTGCTGTTTTAAGGGAACAGGGAACTATCGCCTATCGCTCTCAGGCAGATGAACTTAGAATCTGGGAAGGCTCAGATTTTGATGTGGAAGCCGCGATCGTTAAACATATTGAGGAACAACCGCGATTTTTGCTGTCCCAACTTTTGGCAGTGACTCATCCCCTCAAGCCTGTCGTCGCTCAGCGGCACTACACCACAACAGGCAATCTGCGCTACTTTGAGCGGCGCTACGGAGATAGTTTGGCGACCTTGAGCCATTTACACTGCGAACTACCGGGCGCAGATGGACTCATTGTCTATTGGCTAGATTCCGCCCACCCGATCGAGGTGCCGCCATATACCGCCGATGGCAAGCCATTGGTGCTGATTACAACCCGCCAACTTGATCTGCTACGAATTCGGGCCCAGCATTTGCAGGCATTACAATCCATCCAAAAAGATAGCGCTTCCCTAGTGCAAGATGGAGTAGCGCGGCGGGAAGTGAACCATCGGTTGGTGGCAGCCGATCGCCTGCTCAACGATACGATGCAGCAAGCGTTTAGTTGGACTACTCAAAACCAGTGCTGGATTATAGGAAACCCGCAGACCCTCCAGAGTGCGCGTGAATTTCAAGCACGGCTTTCAGACCTATGCGATCGAACCTATCCCTTGGGACTCCGACTGGATAACGAATTTATCAATCGCCGGGAACTCACGACTCAAGCAGCAAAAGCCCGCCGAGAACTGATTGAAGCCATGTTGGAGAATACCCATCAGGAACGTCTAGGGTTGCAGGGCTATGGCCCCGAAGTGGCGATGTATTACTCTGTGTTGGAGGCAACGGGAATTCATCGGCAGCAAGATGACGAGTGGGATTTTTACCCCGCTGCTCCAGGGTCAGGCGTGGAGACAGCTTGGCAGACGATCGCCCAATTTTGCTTAGATGCCAAAGATAAACCCCGATCGCTTCAGGGCTTGTATCAACAGCTTGCCAACCCACCCTATGGCGTTAAACAAGGGATTATTCCGGTGCTATTGGCGGCGCTCCTGCTGTATTACACCGATGAAGTGAGCGTTTATAAAGATGGCACCTTTATTCCGGTTCTGGGTTCCGAGCATTTTGAATTGTTGGTGAAAGACCCAGATCGGTTTACGGTGAAGCATATTGAAGTCGCAGGGTTACGATCGCAGGTATTTCGTGAATTGGAAAAGATTCTTAAAACCAATCCAGTGAAGGGACAGACGGGCAGCCGAAATCTAACCATTTTGTCAGTGGTGAAGCCCTTGGTGCAGTTTGTGCGGAAGTTGCCTACCTATACGCTGAAGTCGAAGCGCCTGAGTGCTGAGGCCCAGGCAGTGATTCAGACCTTGCTGCAAACCCAGGAACCGGATGAACTGCTGTTTTTTGCCTTGCCCCAAGCCTGCGGATTGGAGCCGATTCGCATCGCACCATCGGACACAAACCCGATCGCCCAGGAGACTGACACCATCACTGCCCAGACGTTCCGAGAGCAGTTGCAGCAGGTGCTACGTGACATTCACAATGCCTATGACACGCTGCTGACTGAGTGTGAAGCTTTGCTCTATGGCGCATTTGGACTCAGGAGCGATCGGCACCAGATCCGTCAAGACCTCCAGTTTCGGGCCAAGTATCTGTTGGGGAACTGCCTGGAGGCAAGTTTAAATCGCTTTGTCCGGGCGGCCGCAGACGAAACGGTGAGCGATCGGACTTGGCTAGAATCATTGCTGATGATTGTGGCGGATAAACCTGCCGAAGTCTGGACTGACAAAGATGTCACCGCCTTTGAGCTAAATCTGAGTGACCTAGCGCGACGGTTCAAAAATTTAGAAGCTTTGCAAAAGGATGTGGCAGCACGGAGCCGAGCCGGGTTTGAAGTGCGGCGGTTGACGATGACTCGACCCGATGGCAGCGAAATTCATCGCATGGTTTCGGTGGATGAGGATCAGCAGCGACAGCTTGATTCCCTCATTGACACATTGTTGATGGACTGTGACACGCCCCAGCTTCAGCAGGCGTTGGTCGCTCGGCTGGCAGAGCGAGTGTTGAGTGAAGTCGCAGCGCCACCGGCTCAACGCTCTGCAATTCAGGGGACAAGTCGCATAGATCTGTCAAGCCATCTCACTTGACCTCATAGATAATGAGGAATGAAAGATACGAGTGGGGGACGATCGATGCTGTTGGAGTTAAGACGATTAGAGGTGCCACCCGGACAACGCTTGTTGCTGCGGGATGTGACATGGCCAGAATTTGAAACCATCTTGGCAGAGTTAGGCGATCGTCGCGGCTCTCGCTTGGCTTACGACAATGGCACGTTGGAGATCATGATGCCGCTTCCCGAACATGAGGATGATAAAGAAATTATTGGCGATTTAATCAAAGCCTTGCTGGAAGAACTCGATATTGAATTCAGAAGCCTTGGCTCTACAACCTTTAAGAAAAAACAAACTCAGGGATTAGAGCCTGACCAATGTTTCTACATTCAAAACGAAGCCGTAATTCGAGGCCAGAAGCGGATTGATTTGGCAGTTGATCCACCCCCGGATTTAGCCATTGAGATTGATGTCACATCTCGCACCCATCCCAGCATTTATGCAGCATTGAGAGTGCCTGAACTCTGGCAGTTTGAGCAGGGCAAACTGCAAATCAATGTGTTGCAGGGTGGGAGTTACGCTTTAGTTGCAGAAAGCCCAAATTTTCGGGGAATGACTTTGAGTGACGTGATACCTCACTATTTGGCAGAAAGTAAAACGATCGGACGAAACACGGTACTAAAAACGTTTCGGCGTTGGGTGCGAGAGCAGATTGAGTTGTCACAAGCAAGGAGTATACAGAGGTGAATGCTTATAAAGTTGAGACAGTTTTGTCTGAAGACGGAACTTTAATGTTGAAAGGCTTGCCGTTTCATGCAGGAGATGCCGTTGAAGTGATTATTTTGGAGCGGGGCAACTATATAACCCAACATCGGGAGCGCATGACTGCATTTGAGGCGGCTCGAAAATATGCAGGTGCTGTAGAAGAACCAGAAGATCTCTCCACTAATCCCAAATATATGGAGGGCTTTGGCGAATAATGCCTTCTCAAGTGTTGCTAGATACCGGTCCCCTCGTTGCATTCGTTAATCGGCGCGATCGTCACCATGCCTGGACAAAACAAACCTGGAATCAGGTTGATAACCCTTTACTAACCTGTGAAGCAGTGATTACAGAAGCTTGTTTTCTGCTGCAATCTACTTATTCCGGTTATGAAATAGTTTTATCCATGATTGAAGATGGAATTGTGCAAGTTCCGTTTCAACTTAACCAAAACGTTAGCCGAGTGAAGGATCTGCTGACTCGTTACCAGTCTGTGCCGATGTCCTTAGCAGATGCTTGTTTAGTGAGAATGGCAGAGTTGTATGCAGAATGTTCTGTGATGACATTGGACAGTGATTTCAATATTTATCGACAGAACCGCGATCGGCCGATCGCCATGGTGATGCCAGCTTTTTTAGGGTCTTCAGAATACTGACTATATGCAAAGTATTTTACCGATCGAGATTCCCAACCATCAACTAGTCGAGTTTTGCCAGCGCCA
>JARCMD010000135.1 GCA_030248885.1 Leptolyngbyaceae cyanobacterium MP9P1.79
CAAATCTCCTCTACTCATACGTTCCTTGCTCAAGCTGGAATAGGGTAATGCCTATTCCAGCTTGTCTGCTTTGGGAGGCGCTCAATGTTCAAGGGGATGATCACTGTTAACGATACGTGAGACCTCAGTTTTCAGGGTTTTAGACACTAACTTATATTTATTTCAGCGATATGGCTTTCAGTTGGTTGTGACGATTCATATTTAGCTCGTTGACCCGATCGAGTTGATTTGGGAAGATAATGACTTGATAGAATAAGTACATTGAAAATCTATTTTTAGGGTGGGTTTTATATGGGCATTGCCTGGCTTTTAGTTTTGCTTGGCTGAAAGGGCTAAGGGAGCATGGAGTTAGGATAAAAGCCAACGATCGCGTTTTACACCTGCTGTAAGGGTGGCTCAAGTAAGGGGGTTTGGATGGAAATCAGTGATGTGATCAGGTTAATGCATCCTGTAATTGCGGTAACTTTTGTATTGCCTCTCATTGGTATGGTGGTGAATCTGGCGTGGCAGACGCGCCAGCGCCGAATGCAGACTAAGGATGCGGGTAAGAGCAAGATTCCGCCAGTGGTTGGGCCTGAGCATTTGAAGCTTGGACGCTGGTTGACGGGAGCAGTTGTGGGAATTGCATTATTGGGCTTGGTTCACCCCATTGCCAAAACTATTTTGAAGAAGAATGTTTGGCAAAATATGCCAGTTCAGGTTTTAGGAATTGCGCTGTTTTTTGTGGCTACGATCGCCTCTTTGGTGCTGCTTTACCGAGCGACTCAGTGGTATTGGCGTGCCACCTTTGCGAGTTTAGCTGGGATTGGTTTGGTAGTTTTAGGGATGCAGGATGGGGTATTTCGGCGGGAGAATGAGTGGTACATCTCCCATTTTCATTACGGCATGTTGGCAGCATTATTAATGATCTTTTCGTTAGCGATCGTCCCAGAAATTTATCGTGATCGCTCTCATCGCTGGCGAATCGTTCATACTGTATTGAATTGCTTGGCGTTGTTGCTGTTCCTAGGGCAGGGGATTACAGGAGTACGAGATCTCTTGGATATCCCTCCTGTCTGGTCAGAAAATTATGTTTTCAAGTGTGATTGGGAGAAGAGGGTTTGTCCTCAATCGTCTTTACCTGCTCTGCAGGATTTGAGTTTTGGCTTGTTAATTATGGAACGATTCACAATTTAATTTCATGGTGCCTCAGTATTCTCTTGTAGTGCCCATTAAAGATGAGGAAGCCACGATTCTAGAACTCTATCGCCGTTTGAGTGCTGTGATGGATGGGATGGATGGGAATGTGGAATTGATTTTGGTGAATGATGGCTCTCGCGATCGATCGCTTCATCTAATGCGAGAGTTGCAGCAGAAAGATCGACGGGTTTGTTATGTCAGTTTAGCCCGCAACTTTGGACATCAAATCGCGGTGACAGCGGGGTTGAATTTTGTCCGGGGACAGGTTGTGGTGGTGATGGATGCGGATTTGCAAGATCCACCAGAATTGATTCCCGATATGGTGGAAAAATGGCGGCAGGGCTACCAGGTTGTCTATGCTCAGCGCACGAAGCGGCACAAGGAAACCTGGTTTAAGCGATTTATGGCCTATGCCTTCTATCGGTTGCTGCAACGATTGGCAGATGTGGAAATTCCTACAGATACGGGGGATTTTTGCTTGCTGGATCGGCGGGTTGTGGACGTATTAAATTCGATGCCGGAGCGGAATCGGTTTATTCGCGGGTTGCGATCGTGGGTGGGGTTTCGGCAAACTGCCTTGCTGTTTGAGCGCGATCCCCGCTTTGCTGGTGAGGTGAAGTATACCTTCCGTAAGTCTTGGGCATTAGGAATTAATAGTTTAATTTCTTTCTCAAAGGTACCGCTGCGGATTTCTACCTATGTTGGACTGGTGGCAGCTATGATCTCGGTTCTCATGGCGATTTTGGTATTGTACTGGCGGTTGTTTGCTCCAGGTGCGCCCCTGACTGGATATGCTGCGATTATTGTGGCAGTTTTCTTTTTGGGGGCAGTGCAACTGGTGAGTATTGGGATTTTAGGTGAATATGTAGGACGGATTTATGAAGAAGTCAAGGGTAGACCGCTCTACACATTGGCAGAAGTTGCTGGGTTTGAAGAACAGAATGAGCGGTGACAGGGCATTAACATGACCAATGAATTAGTATGACCAATTTGATTTGGGAACTTGATTATTACTCTCGCCCTATTTTGGATGAGCAACAGAAAAAGTTGTGGGAGGTGGTGATCTGCGAAAGTCCAATGGGGGTCGATCGCACCTCTGAGTCCCTATTTCGCTATGCCCAATTTTGTCCCGGAACCCAGGTTAACTCAGGCTGGCTGAGGGGGGCGATCGCAGAGGCAATGGCGCAATCGGGTCAGACTCCTCTGAAGATTCGCTTTTTTCGCCGCCAGATGACGAATATGATCACCAAAGCTTGCAAGGATTTGGGATTGGTGGCTCAACCCAGTCGGCGCACCTATGCGTTGCATCAGTGGCTTCAGGAAAGAACCGAGTCATTTTACCCCGCTCAGCCTGGATATCAGCCAGGACAGGGTAGTTTGATTACTTCGGCTGTGGTCTATCCGCTATCCGATCCTGAACCTTTGCCGGATGCGTTGATTGGGCAAAAGTGGGCGTTTGTGACGCTGGAGTCGCAGGTATTTGCAGAGATGGCAGAGTGGGCGATCGACTTCAGTGAAGCGTTTCCCTTATCTATGATTGGGCTAGACAGTGACGCTAAGATTCCAGGTGTCGTGTTATTTTCATCCCGCGCTTTGCCGATGGCGGGCTGGATGTCTGGGCTGGAGATGGCATTCCTTAAGGTGGAGGTGCAGCCGATCGGTCTACTCTCTAAAGCGCTGCCTGCCCGACTGATGCTGGAAACGGGGATGAACGATCGCTGGATTCTAGCCCCGCTCCCCACTCCGCAACTTCAGGCGGAGGCTGAGAACTTTGAGTCTGCCAAACAAAAGGTGCAGCGGGTTCACTTCATTGCGGTGCAATCTCATCCTGAAGCCGAATCCTTTGCCGGATTTTGGCTGTTACAGGAACTCAATTTAGCGTAATTTGGTTGTTAGTGATTTATGTTGTTAGCCGTTGGTTTTAAACTTCTAGCAATTAAAAACTGACAACTTCATTTTGCTAGTTATGGATGCTGACAATCTACAACCAGAAATGGTGGCGGAGCAATTGCTGGACTTGGCAACGCGCTCTGGAGCAGAAGCGGCGGAGGTCTTTCAGTCTTTAACGGTGTCTCGCCCTGTGTTTTTTGAGGCGAACCGCTTGAAGCAGCTAGAGAGCCTTCAATCGGAGGGCACGGCGCTGCGACTGTGGTACAAAGGGCAACCAGGGCTGGCTGTTGCCCACGGTTCTACCGATGCCCAAGACTTAGTCGATCGGGCGATTGCCCTGAGTCAACTCAATGCCCCAGCAACGGCTGAACTGACTGTAGCTTTGCAAATGCTTTACCCGCCTGTGGGACGGACTGTACCTGTAGAGCAATTGATCGATTGGGGGAAAGAGGGAATTGCGCTGATTCGCGATGCCTATCCTGAAGTGCTGTGTAGTGCGGGTTGGGAATACGAGGTGGAAAGTACTCGGCTGCTCAACTCTCAGGGTTTGGACTGTCAGCATACAGATACGACTCTGAGCGGCTATATTGAAGCTGAGTGGGTACGGGGGGATGATTTTCTGGGTGTTTCCGATGGTCAAGTTCAACGAGACCACCTCGATCCCATAGCGCTTGCCCAACAAATTTTGCAACGGTTGCGATGGGCAGAGCAGACTGCCCCGTCGATGAGCGGACGTGTCCCGGTGCTGTTTACCTCTAAAGCAGCGGATATGCTCTGGGGCACGGTGCAGGCGGCGTTGAATGGGAAACAGGTGATTGAACGGGCTTCCCCGTGGAGCGATCGGCTAGGAGAGCAGGTCACTTCCCCCTCTCTCACCCTGTCGCAACAACCAGATTTGGGGCCCTTCAGTTGCCCATTTGACGATGAAGGCACTCCAACTCGATCGCTAGTGTTTATCCAGGATGGAACCTTACAACTGTTCTACACTGACCATACGGTGGGGCGCAGGCTGGGAAATGGCACGACTGGCAACGGAGTGCGTCCTGGATTGAGCAGCTACCCAACTCCAGGTTTATTTAATTTGGTAATTCAACCCAGTTCCCGTAAAAGCTCCGGTACTTCAGGCCCGTTGAACACAAAGGGTAAATCCTTGCTGGAACTGATCGCGACCCTGGAAGATGGCTTAGTGATTGACCAGATGCTAGGGGGCGGGGCGGGCATTTCAGGAGATTTTTCCGTTAACGTAGATTTAGGCTACCGAGTGAAGCGAGGGCAAATTGTGGGGCGCGTGAAAGACACGATGATTTCAGGGAATGTCTACACGGCGTTGAAGCACATTGTGGAATTGGGAGATGATGCGGACTGGAATGGTTCGTGCTACACGCCATCTTTGGTTGTGGAAGGTGTGTCGGTCACAGGGCGACAGTAATCCATGCTGTACTTCTCCATCCAGCAGCGCCTGCGCGACTTTTTGCGATTCAAGCGCTTGGAGATGTTTGAAGCCTGTGTAATTGGGCTGGTTTCCGGGTTGGTGGCGGTTTTGTTGAAGCAAGGCATCGCCTTGGTGTCAGGATGGCGCATCACTGCAACCCATAGCCTGCCTGCCTGGATTATTTTGCCCAGCTTTGGCTTGGTGGGCGGGCTGATTGCGGGGCTGCTGGTCGAAAAAATTGCTCCTGAAGCGGCGGGTGGGGGCGTGGCTCAGGTCAAGGCGGCCCTGGGCGGGGCCCCGATCGCCCTCAATCTGCGGGTGGCGGTGGTTAAGCTATTGAGTGGCGTGATTGCTCTGGGGTCTGGATTGCCTCTGGGTCGTCAAGGACCGACGGTGCAAGTGGGAGCAGCCCTGGCAGCGCAACTGAGCCGCTGGATTCCTACCTCACCAGACTATCAGCGGCAATTGATTGCAGCGGGGGCAGGGGCGGGGTTGGCGGCGGCCTTCAATGCCCCGATCGCCGGGGTTTTATTTGTGATTGAGGAGTTGCTGCAAGATGTGTCCGGGTTAACGATGGGGACAGCAATTCTGGCATCTTTTATTGGTGCAGTTGTCTCGCGGCTTTTGGGCGGTGGTAGCCTCGACGTTAACCTGAATACCTTTACGCAAACAACCTTCGTATTTCACGATATTCCCTTTTATGTGGTGCTAGGAGCGCTGGCGGGACTGATTGGGGCCCTGTTCAATCGGAGCGCATTGGCCAGTGTGGAATTTAACCGCCGAGTGATGCGGGTGGGGATGCCTTGGCGGGTTGGCTTGGCTGGGTTAGTCAGTGGTGGGCTAATTTCCCTATTGCCTACTGCCTTGCATGACAGCGACAAGTTTAGGGAAGCGTTGATTTTGGGGGAAGTCAGTTGGCAAATGGCTCTGATTGCGTTGATTTCCCCCCTAATTCTCTCCCCGATCGCCTACGGGTCTGGGGCACCGGGGGGACTGTTTGCTCCTACGCTGCTGTGGGGATCGGCGATCGGTTACTTGGTGGGATTGACAGAACAATCTTTAGTGGGCAGCGGTTCACCCACAACCTTTGCCCTGGCAGGCATGGGGGCGGCCTTCAGTGGATTTGCCAGAGTCCCCATTACGGCGGTGGTGATCATTTTTGAAATGACGACTGATTTTAATTTAGTGCTGCCGCTGATGATTGTCTCAGCCATCGCCTATCTGGTGGGTGAGGCTGTGTTTAGTCGGTCTCTGTATGAGCGCCTGTTAGAGGGAAGTGGAATTTATCTTAAAAAGGCAAACTCTGAAGGACGGTTGACGGAGTTAAGGGCGGCGGATTTGATGCAACGTCATGTGGAAACCCTGGCGAGCCAAATGACGTTGGATGAAGCAGTGCAAACCTTTTCTCGATCGCACCATCGCGGTTTCCCGGTGGTGGAGGGTGAAAAGTTGGTGGGCATTGTCACGCAGTCGGATCTGACAGATATGGCATCGCGGGGATTACCGGGGGGAATTCCGCTCCATCGCATTATGACTCCGCGGCCGGTGACCGTGAGTCCAATGGATACCCTGGCCCATGTGCTGTATTTGTTGAATCGGCATCAGATTAGTCGCCTTCCTGTGACAGAAGGGCGGAAGTTGGTTGGCATTATTACTCGCGCCGATATTATCAAGGCGGAGTCCGATCGCCTGGGAAATGAGACGACCCAACCTGGTTCTCAGTTTGCGCCGTCCTACGCGGTCTATCAAACCCGGGCCCCGGCAACGGGGAAAGGTCGGCTGCTCTTACCTCTGGGCAATCCTCAAACGGCGGGGGGATTGATCCGATTGGCGGCGACAGTGGCCCGCGATCGGGGCTATGAGTTGGAGTGCTTGCAAGTGGTGTTGGTGCCCCGCACCCGTTCCCCAGCCGCCACACCCGTCGATACGGTCATTAGCCGTCGGTTGCTCAGTCAGGCGGTGCGGATTGGTAAGGAGTGGCAAATTCCAGTGCATACTCAGGTGCGCGCGTCCCACGATTTGGGGCAAGCCATTCTAGATACGATTAATGAGCGCCAGATTGATTTGCTGGTGATGGGTTGGAAGGGCACGACCTCAACGCCCGATCGCATTTTTGGTGCAGCGGTGGATACATTAATTCAACAGGCTGCCTGTGATGTGATGATGGTGAAGTTTTCCTCGTTTTCCCCACTCCTGGTTGATCCCACACTGCACTTTCACCATTGGCTGGTGCCGATCGCCGGGGGACCCAATTCTCAGCAAGCGCTACAACTCCTCCCATCTTTGATTCATCTCAGCCCTACGCCGATCATTAGCTTGTGCCAGGTATTTGTGCCATCTGAGATTAAGCCAGATTTAACGATGCTCAATCAGGCGGTGCAAGTCCTGAGCCAGCGTTTGAATCAGCCTGTGGCTACCCATCGGGTGTTAGCCAATTCCGTACCAGAGGCAGTGGTGAGCTTGGCTCAGGAAAAGTGCTGTGATGTGATTGTGCTGGGAGCGACAAAGGAAAATCTACTCCAGCAGGTGATTAAGGGCAATATTCCAGAGTCGATCGCCCGCAATAGTCAATGCAGTGTGATTGTGGTGCGACGGGCTGGGTAGCGATCGGGGGACTAACATTCCTAACTACCCGCCGCCAAACTCGAAGGTTTCTGACAAATAACCTCTCGACGATCGGCATGTCATTTCGCTGCAAGCCTGTAATTGCCACCCGGATGTTCGCCAGATACGACTACTCAGCCCTACGATCGGAGTTGGGTATATACCGAAATTATTCTATAATCCCTACCTAACCTCGATATTGTTCCAACAGGTGAGGCAGGTGATCATAGCCATCCACCCCGATCGTGGCGATGATTTGTTGGCGGTGTTGCTCCATTAGACGCTGAAATGCCTCCTCCCCCACCTGTCCCTGCAAAATCAGGAGTAGTCCGGCGGGTTGTCGCCAACTTGCAGAGGCAATTTGCTCCAATAGGTACATACCAAGGCAACCTGCGTAGATCGCTGCTGGAAAGTTTTGCAGACGGTATTGGGCTTCAGCCAAGGAGGATAGGTTCCAGCCCTGGAGGTATAAGTCTCCAGAAAATTGCGCCGTTTGAATCGCCCCTTCCAAGTAGGCAAGCGCCACCTGGGGTTGTTCTAGCAGGAGGTGGGCCGTCCCCAGACTACTGAGACAGAGGGATTGGCTCTGCCGATCGCCCAACCGCTCCGACAACTTTAAGCCCTGCTGCAATAGATCGATCGCCGCTTCATAGACATCAGGTTCGGTATATTCTTGCTGTTGCGCTTGAAATACCTCACTAAATCCTAAGTTGGCGAGGGCATTGGCTTCTCCCAACCGATCGCCCAGTTGCCGACTCAAAATCAGCGCCCGTTGGCTGTAATTGATCGCCTCTCCATAGGTTTTTTGGGCCACACAGATGCGGCTGAGGTGGTTGAGGTTAGCGACTTCGCAGGGCCGATCGCCAGCAGTGCGGGCAACCTCCAGGGCTTGTTGATGGAAGGTTTGCGATTGCTGATATTGACCTTGGGCCCGCAATGAGTAACCCAGCAGGGTCAGAATCCGGGCTTTTTCCTGGGTGCCCTCTGTCTGGCGCAGGGGAATATCCAGGTAGCCCAAGGCATCCCGCAGGTAGCTACCAGAAAAGGAGGCAAAAATCCCGCCGTAGAGGGGAAAATACGTCTGCTGGGCAAATATCCGCAGAATTTGCAAGGTCATCTGAAACGACCCACTGGCAAAGGCCGCTGTGGTGGCGCGATCGAGGGTGGCTGTTCCCGTTGCCACCTGGTCAAAGCCACTGGCCAACTTGGCCCAGACGATCGCAAAGGTCAAAAAGGTAGAAATTGATAATTTTGCCCCGACTTGGGAGTCGTAAACCAATCGGTCAAACCAGGTCACCAGCCCTTGCTGCAGGCATTGCAGGGTCAACGCCAGTTCCACCCATGCACTGGTTTCCAGGTGGGTTTGCTGCGCGGACCACTGCACCGGAGATTGTTCCAACGCTAGGTGCTGAAACAGGTCACGGAGTAAGGGGCGAGTCACCTGTTTTTGCCACAGGGCCCACGGACCACGCTGTCCAGGGATGCCTTCAAACCCCAACTGGCTCCGATTTTGGTCATAAATCCAACTGACCAGATGGTCTTCTAGTTGTTTCCACGATTCGATCGCCCGCAGAATCCCCACAGCGAAGGGCTGAGCCGCTGCATCGGGGGATCGTTGCAGGGTTTTGGCCAGGAGCGGCCACTGGGCTAGGGCAATCACCTGGGATTGGTTGGGATCAACCGCTTGCAAGAACAGTGTCAAGCGGCGTGCTGGATCGGCGGCGACCAGTTGCTGGACTGTGCTGCCTAGCAATTCCGTGGCTTGGTTCTGCTCTTGCCACCGTTTCCACTCTCCTTGGATCGTTTGGAGGGCCCGCAGAATTCGATTTGCCTTAGCCAGTTTAAATTCATCAGTCTGGGTGTCTATCTGACGCTGAGTTCCTGTGAGCCGATCGCCCAAGCAACGCTCAAAGATTTCCCCCGTGCCCAATTCAACGCCTTGCACTAACATTTGGTAGACCTGTTCTTTGGAACGAATCTTGCCTTTCAATGTTGTGTCTACAATGGCATCAACTAAGCCAAGATAGCGCTCTGCAAAGGATTGAGAACTGGGAGTGGGAGAGAGGGAATCCATCATGATTTTCGGAGCAGTGGGGAGTCAGATGACTAAAAATGGGCAGTAGACAGAATGGCTTGCAATATTCTTTGCAATTTCTTTTAAATTAAATGTATTGCAAAGGGCTGGGTTAGCTACAATCCAAGGCACGAACCTGAAGTTTTTAAATCAGGGATTTACGCCTATGAATTGAGCCACAACGACTTCACAAATTCATCAATAAATCAATCCTGTAGCTATGTTTGAGAGTAGAGGATTAGAAATGAAAAATCTATTCTATCTATTTTGAATCGACTCAAAATTTCGACTGCCTCAACCCCATTTTCTTTGGCATCAGGAAATCAAGCAGGACTGATAAATCTATGGTTACATTTACAAGCCATAAATGCGGAGTCAAGATAATTTTTTAGGGTGAGATTTTCCGATCGCAAATCCCATAAAGCTCAATAAAACTAAATTGATGCACTTAAATTTCGATCGCTGAGTGATCCTCTGTTCCAATTTTTACCAATTTTTGCCAAATCGCGTTTTGCCTGGAAATCTTTGCTTATGAATCCCCCTAATCCTCCCCATCTGGAACAACCCCTGCCTACACAGCCTCTAAAGTCTGTTGAGGAGCCAAGCGATCGATTCCCGCCCCTGCTCCGCCAGCGCGTTTTTACCTGGTTTGGCAATCTCTCACAATTCGGCAAATTAACTGTCGTGACAACCGCGACCCTCGCTGGATTAGTTGTTTTAAGTTCTGCTTTGGATCTCCTTTCCTTATTTGTGAAGGTTGCGTTTGTGGGAGCCGTAGCTTATGGTTCCTACCGGATTTTCTTCGCCTCAAAACCAGAAGAATAGCAGTTGGTACCCATGCTTTTCCTGCTCTATAATGCGTAGCCTTAGACTCCCTAATCTCACATTCATCGCAGAACTAAGTAGGTAAGTGTAATTAATTGTAAGAAGGGGAGTGGGGGCGTTGCCCCCAGGCAGGGGGTGGAACCCTCTCTACCCCCAAAATTATCTTTAGTTTAATTGCACCCAGCTACTTACTTCCTGCGATCGCAAATTGTAAAACTGTTTGTTTAGTCGTGCGTAAGACTGCAAAATCTACCCCATCGTGTCAGGAAATTTATTTAAATGGCTAGCCCAACTGTCAGGAGAAATGCCAACCCATTTAGGTCAGTGGCCACGCCAACCCGGACGTATTTACCCCTCTTGCTGCGCCGCTGGGGAGCTTGGGCGATCGAAGTTGGTCTGATTGCAGCCACCGCCATTGTGCCCTACAAACTAGGGGAGTATGCCAAAACCCACTTTTCAGGAGAAATGGTGCCGCTCAATGCGGCCCTGGTTACCACACAGGAAACGATCGCCAAAACCCTTGCCCTTCCCCTAAGTGAGGACAGCCGGATGGCGGCTCCGTTGACTAACCTATTTTGGTCGGGGGCCCTTTTGCTCCCCCTCACGGTGGCGGGCGTTAACCTCTACTTTCTCAGTAAAACGGGCAAAACCATTCCCAAAGCTTGGCTGAATGTGCGAGTCGTCACCGCAGAGGGCGACTCCCCTGGTTGGGGCAGGGTGCTAGTCCGCGAAGGCGTGGGTCGTTGGGGGCTACCGCTGGGGCTAACCTACATCATTTGGCGCTACAGTGGCGCGTTTCCAGGATTGGGGATCTTGTCGGGGCTGGCGGGGATCATGTTACTGGCGGAGTGCGCTAGTGCGCTCGGCAATTCTCGTCGCCGGGGATTTCACGATTATCTAGCAGGAACCTATGTGGTGGATGCTGGTCAGCGGTTCCCTGCCTCTGGGATCTGGCGAGAGACGGGGACTTGGGCAGACGCGAGTCGATCGTCCCAAGGAACAAAACCCCAATGGACAGAGGAGGATGCGGCGATCGCGACGATCGTCCTCACCCCAGAAACTCACTGGCAAGAGCGGCAAAACCTGTGGCTGTGGATGCGGCAACACCCTGGCTTGAGCCTGCTCAGTGTAGCTTTGACGGGGCTGGGATTGGTGTTAGGAACGTTCGTGGGCACCCAGGTTTATGTGCAAAGTCAAGCCAATCTGCGGGAGTTTCAGCAACAGGATAACCAAGTGTTTCTCGCCTTGGTGAGTAAACTAACTCCCCTCTCCACCCGTGTTCCCGATGAGCGGCGCAGTGCCATTCTCGCCTTGGGCACGATCGATGATCCCCGCGCCCTACCGCTGCTGGTGGACTTGCTGAGCCAAGAACGATCGCCCGTGTTGATCGATGCCATTCAACAGGCCGTTGTCCGCAAGGGCCCGGCGGTGCTGCCCTCCCTCCGCCGCTTGAATCAAGCCCTACGAAATGAACTGGAATCCTTACAGAATGGGGGCATTCCCCAGGAGCAAGTTTCCCTGACCCTGCGGCAACGGGCAACCCAGCGGGCCATCGCCAAAATCTTCACCCTCTACAGCGGACAACTGAGTGCCGTAGACATGAGCCGGGTGGACTTGGGGCAGACTGCTCCTGGAGCCACCCGCTTTACCCTCGTTCTTGACCAAGTGGATTTAGCAGGAATGCAACTCAAAGCCGCGATTCTGACCAATGCCCGGTTGCGAGGGAGCCGCTTCTATGGATCTGGGGAGGACGATCGCTGGGGCACCTTCGACGACTTAATTACCGATCTCAGCGGTGCCGACTTGAAGGATGCAGATTTAACCAGCGCCCTACTGGCCAATGCCATCATGCATCGCACCAGTTTGATTCGGGCCACCTTGACCAATGCCAATCTCACCCATGCTCGGCTGACGGGGGCAAATCTAGGCAGCGCCAAGCTGGTGGGAGCAGACCTGCGGCAAGCTATTTTGACCGACGCTAGTTTTGCGGGGGCAGACCTGGCAGGGGCAGATTTCTCCCAAGCAAATCTCCAGGCAGCCCGAATGGGGCAGGCGAGTGCGCTGGATGCCAAGTTTCAGTTTGCCAATTTAGTCCAGTCTGATTGGAAGGGCGCAGACTTGTCTGGGGCAGATTTGAGCCAAGCCAATTTGCAGGAGGCTAGTTTTGCCTCGGCTCGATTGGTGGGCACTGCCTTCAATCAAGCCCAACTTCAGAATGCGAGTTTTCAGGCTGCTGATTTGACCCGAACAGATTTTCGTGGCGCAAATCTAGATGGGGCTGATTTCCAGGGTGCAACGTTTGTGGCGATCGTCCCCACGTCCTCCAGCCAATTCGTGAAGTTGGCTCCCGCACCGACCCAGACACCCTTCTTACGAGGAGTTAATTTCTCCAAGGTTCGCAATCTTAGCCCTGACCAAATTACCTACCTCTGTGCCCAAGGCGCACAACATCCTAAATGCAGCCAGTAGGTTTCACACTTACAACTTAGTAATGCTTCCCCCAGCGCTTCTATCTGTTTTAGGGATAATGACGAGGGGCGATCGAAGGAGGAGCGATCGTGCTTCACCCTTCCTGATGGGTTTGTAGCCAATTCTTCAGGTCAGCGATCGTGCTGAAGTCTAGTAATGCTTCCCCCAGTGCTTCTAGCTGTTCTAGGGATAATGAGTCGAGGGGCGATCGAAGTGCCTCTGGGAGTTCTCCCACTCGTCGGGTCAAAAGGCGTAGTACGAGCGATCGTTCACCTTCTTGTCGTCCTTCTTGTCGTCCTTCTTGTCGTCCTTCTTGTCGTCCTTCTTGTCGTCC
>JARCMD010000136.1 GCA_030248885.1 Leptolyngbyaceae cyanobacterium MP9P1.79
AACCCCGCCTCCCCGCCAATGAACTGACCTTTGCTCAGCAACCTGCCAACCTTCCCCCTGCCCTGTCCTGTCCTGGGTACAATCCCTTCTGCTGGGGACAGCAACCCGCTCTGCCTTCTGCCACGCCTTCTATTACGCCCTCTGTTATCCTCTCCCAGCCCACATCCTACCAATACGTGCTATTTGAGCGAGGCCCCTTCAAAGTCACTCAGCGCTCCCTGGATTTGGCCCTCCGTCTCAGCACTCTCCTGTTCACCCTGATTTACAGCACCAGCCTCTACTTATTAACTACCGCCCCAGAAGAAATTACGACTGGATTAGAGAGCCTGATGCAGCCTTTGCGCCGCTTTAATGTGCCTGTCACTGAAATTACCCTAACTCTCACGCTCTCTTTAAGGTTCATTCCTCTGGTTTTGGAAGAAGTGCAAAACCTGATGCGATCGGTGCAAACGCGAGCCATCAACTGGAAGAAAATTGGCTTCCGAGGCAGCACCCAAATTTGGTTGACGATCGCCCAACGCCTGATCGAAAATCTCCTCCTACGGGCAGCCCAAATCGCCAGCGCCATGAAAGTTCGCGGGTTCACCAGCCCAAATCAGCATCAGGTAAAGTGGCACCAACTTCGCTTAAAGACCAGAGATTGGCTAGCATTAGGTTGTTTGGTTCTTCTGTGGAGCGCTCGTATTGCGTGGGGCGGAGAGAGCTAGTGTTCCGTTAAGAAAATTTTGAGGGGTCGAAAACCCTCAAAATTTAACTCCAACTAACCACCTAGCTTTCAGCTACCCGTCAATTAATGATTAACAGACTACTAGCGCAGATTGATGGCAGTAAGTGAGCCGCACTTAAAGCTCAAAACTCAAAACAATCCCCCTAACTACTGATCAGAAACTTCTGCCAAGCTGCACTAGGAACTCAATTGCAGGGCGATCGATATCACTTGTGAGCGGAACACAGAATCTCTTCTCCTAATTCAGCTTGGATCGCCACCTATACGCCAAATGGAATGTGAATTTAAATGCTTGCAACTATCATTAGAGCTATATTAGATCTGCCCAAATTTTTGATCCCCGTATCTATAGTTACAGTAAAGACATCTCTGTAACTTTTGTAGCCATCCTGGCATCCCGATCAATCCCATACTCACCCCTATCAGGCATTGCAAAGCTGCAATTATTTCACCCCTCTTTACATTTTGTACAAATCATTCCGTATTACAATTGCATCTCCTCATCAAAAACCCAGTCTCACCCGTTTCGTTTGGATCTGAATGAGCACCGAAACCTATTTAAATCATCCAACCTTCGGTTTGCTGTTCCGAATTTGCCTAATTGAGGAAAGTCAGGAACTATTTGCCACACTTTATGCCCAGAGGTTATTTTTTCTGGTCATTACTGGCATAACAGGCATCAAATTTGAGCCGATTAGTCGTACTGAGGCGCGGATTCGCGTCGAAAATCGGTTGCGGCAACTACGCAGATCTGGAGCTTCCCTGGAGTATGACGCGTTGCAAACGTTACATAAACAAACCTTTCAGTAAGTAGGGTCGAATTAAAGTAGCCTATCTTACTGGCTCCATTTGAATTTTCCGTGATAGACCCCTAGCTCTTAGGTCTGTGTCCATGCTTGATCAACAGGCTCTATCTCAATCTTCCTGTGGCGATCGCATCGCTAAAATTCGTCAGACCCTCCCCCCCTCGGTGCGATTAATTGCGGTGACCAAGCAGGTTCCGATCGCCACCATGCGAGAAGCCTACGCCGCAGGAATTCGGGACTTTGGCGAAAGCAAGGTGCAAGAAGCAGAAGCCAAGCAGCAGGAGCTAAAAGACCTCCCAGACTTGACGTGGCACCTGATTGGGCACCTGCAAAGCAACAAAGCCCGTAAAGCCCTAGAGCTATTTCAGTGGATTCATTCCGTGGACAGCTTAGCTTTGGCTCAGCGGTTGGATCAATTAGCCGCCTCTATAGATCACAGTCCCCAAATTTGCTTGCAAGTGAAAATGGAAGTGGACGACACAAAATTTGGTTGGAGTCCTGCCCAATTGCTAGCCGATCTGCCCACTCTCAACACCTGTATGCAGCTACAAATTCAGGGCTTAATGACAATTCTGCCCAGAGAACTTACATCTAAAGAATCTCTTAACATTTTCCAAAACCTCCACACACTATCGGTTAGCATCGCCCAACAAAACTTGCCTTACATTAAAATGGTACACTTGTCTATGGGTATGTCTGAGGACTATCCCCTGGCAATTCAAGCCGGAGCAACGATGATTCGGCTAGGACGCATCCTATTCGGCGATCGGAATGCGGAAAAATAGCCCCTTGCCTAAAATTGGGAGGCACAGGTAATATGATCTGACTTCGGGCATTGTGCATCGAATCAAATCGACAAAAAATAAATATATTGCTGCAAGACATAAATTAAGCTTTTGAAGCACAGGGTACAGGAGTAGACCCCCTAATTGGGAGCATAGCCCCCATGCCCCCAGAACTCTTAAGCTGATCAACCTTGAATTTATGGGCTAGTGCAGTGCCACGGCTGAGATTCAAACGAATTTCGGTCGATTTGTTACCCCGGTAGTAAGTTGATCTTCATTGGATTCTCCTAATGTTGATTTGTTGAGTATTCTGTTGAGAAGGCAGTTATTATGTCTGAAGTTCTGAACCCCCAACTCAGAGAACTGATATACGCTGTTGACTCACATGCAGTGAAGTCAGACAGGGTGTCATGGGTTTATATTCAGGGCTTAGTGTATTAATTTTTCTTCTGGTTTATCTAAAAGCTGATGCCATAGATCGTCTTGAAGCATAAGAGATAGGTTTACCGTCATATTTCCTTATCCTTTACCTCTTAGCTGGCAGATACCTCTTAGCCATCAGGAATCTTTTTTCAACCCCCTTTCCAATCCCCCCTAGCGAATCAGTAACGATGGAGTGTGAACAGTGAACAATATTTTCACCAAACTGCGCGATTTTGTTGGTTTGAATGACCCCGTTGAGTACGAATACGAATACGACGAAACAGAGGGCGAGGAGTACCAAAATTTCTACCGGGAAGAGCCGGTTCAACCCTTGCCTGCTGAAGAAGATGCCCGGAGCCGTCGTCGCTTCCGGGAACGCCCACCCCTTACTTCTGAACCAGAAATGAACCCTCCAACCACTATGAACAAAGTTATTGGGATGCCCGGAGCCGTCAACGGTATTTCCGAGGTGATGGTGATGGAACCTCGCTCGTTTGAAGAAATGCCCCAAGCCATCCAAGCGCTACGGGAACGCAAGTCCGTTGTTTTGAACCTGAATATCATGGACCCAGACCAAGCTCAGCGAGCGGTGGATTTTGTGGCTGGCGGTACCTATGCCATTGATGGTCACCAAGAGCGGATTGGCGAGAGCATTTTCCTCTTCACTCCAAGCTGTGTTCAGGTAACAACCCAAGCTGGAGCCACCCATGAAGTTCCCCAACCTCAAGTGCGGGTCTCCCGTCCCACGGCTCCCACACCCTCTTGGACTGCGGAACAGCAAACCCGGATGGCTTGAGTCAGGGCTATCAGGTCGAGTGCTGAATCGTTGATTGCAGCCGATCGAGTTCCTTATAAGTTTTGTAGCGCAGTCCCAGGACTGCGCTACAGTCTTTTTGGGGCTGAGTGGAACCATGCTCAACAGGTACCCCGCAATTGGGGTTTTGAATGAAATATCAAGGGTTTTGTGCAGCTATGTTCGCTAGAATCGCAGCGTTTTCCCCCAATGCCAAGCAAAGTCATCTGAGATGAAAAAAAGAGGATAAAACTGAGTTGTCTAACCTGCTTGGCATGATTGGGGGCGGTGTGATGGGAGAAGCAATCCTGTCTCGATTACTGGCACAGAAAATTTACTTGCCGGAGCAAATCTTGGTGAGCGAACCCCAATTGCAGCGCCGGGAGTTCCTCTCTCAACGATACGGTATTGAGGTGGTTGCGGAGAATCAAAAGGTTGCAGCCGTTGCTGGGGTGCTGTTTTTGGCGATTAAGCCCCAAGTTTTTGACACTGTGGCGATCGATTTAATCAGCCGCAGAACCACTGCTTCGGCTCCCCTAATCATTTCTATCTTGGCAGGGGTTTCGCTCAGCCGCTTGGAAGCTATCTTTCCCAATCACCCTGTGATCCGGGCTATGCCCAACACGCCCGCCACTGTGGGAGCCGGGATCACCGCTATTTCCCCTGGTCAACATACTCAGCCCTCCCACCTAGAGCAAGCCCATCGCATCTTTGGGGCAGTGGGTGAGGTGGTAGAGGTACCAGAATCCCTGATGAATGCCGTGACGGGTCTCTCTGGCTCTGGCCCTGGCTATATTGCCATTGCCATTGAAGCCCTGACCGATGGGGGTGTGGCGGCGGGACTCCCCCGATCGATCGCGGCTAAACTTGCCCTTCAAACCGTTCGGGGTACAGCTCAATTGTTGCAAGAGTCAGGAATGCATCCTGCTGAACTAAAGGATCGAGTGACCAGCCCTGGTGGAACGACGATCGCTGGCATTGCCCATTTAGAACAATCTGCCTTTCGCTCAGCCCTGATTACAGCCGTGCAAGTTGCTTGTCAGCGCTCCCAGGAGCTAGGTCAGAGCTAAGCCTTGAGGTGTCTGTCTAGAAGGACTCTTTCATCCCTTGCTAAGGAATAGAGCAGATCTTTAGCAGGTGGTGCGATCTTTGGTTATGCTAAAAGGATGGGGGATCAGCAGCGAGGGGATCAATACACTCTCCACAACTGGCGTAGGTTGTCCAAATCTAGGGTCGTTCAACGCTAAAACTTCTGTACTGAGGGACGATCGCTACTACACTCCCTTAGCTTGATTGAGAAGCTAGTTCACCTCTTGCTGAAAGCACAATTTAACGATTTAGCCCCAAGATTATTTATGGAAGACTGGTCGAAGGATTTTTTCCAAATGCTGGAGACCGTGACCAGCGAAGTCGAGCAATTCTTTGCTGAGGTTGCGAAAGACGCTACTGACGTAATGGAGGTCTTTGTCAAGCTCTCCGAAGAGATGACCGAGCAGCTACAAATTAGTCTGCACATTGCGTTTGACGAGCTTGAACAAAATTGGGATGAGTTGATCGAGCCAAGACTCATCATCTTTTTGGCGGGCGAGGAATTAGAAACAGAGTCCGTTGAGTTCATCAGCTACACTGTCGATATTCCACTCCATCAGCCTTCCGTATGTGTCGGTTGCCAGCATTACCATGGTCAGTCTTACTCAGGTAACCTATTGGTCTGTGCCATGCACCCCTACGGTTGGGAAGGCGAGACCTGCCCTGACTGGGAAGCAGGGGAAAGCTGATTGACGGGACAATCACGCTACTTCACTATCACAAAACCAGAATAATGCAGCGCGATCGGTTTCCCATAACGTGAACAAGCGCTGCGTTCCGAGGGATAATTATTTGGCATATGCTTATCGAATGCTTAAGCAGAAGAATGCTATTGAGACGAAATCTAACCGGATTAGCAATGAGGGGGATGACCCCTCAGTAGGGTCTCTCAAGATAGAATGTCTATACAACTAATTGATTCCCGTCCCATTAGATCGTGGATTAAATAAAATATTCCAAAAAATAATTAGAGATATTCTGGGAGAGATGTTTAAGCATTGGAGATCCGGAAGCAACACCTGAGAAAACGTAGAGAGAAGAATGATCAGGGGTTCTTCATCATTTCATCACTTCACTTCTTAGAGGGTCTGTGGTTCTAAAGTTCCTGCGCCAGATTCGCACTGCCAAGCCAGATTTAACAGGCTTAAAAATTGTGGCGATTACAGGGGCGACGATCGCGGCATTGCTTCTGTTAGCACGGCAAGCGGGCTGGCTGCAATCTGCTGAGCTACGGGCCTATGACCAAATGATGCAGTTGCGTCCCGATCCTGGCCCCGATCCCAGGTTGCTCATCGTAGCAATCACAGAAGAGGATGTTCTCCGCTATAAACCGCCTCTCTCTGACAAACTGGTCGCGCAGATGTTAGCAGAATTGCAACGTCATCAGCCCACGGCCATCGGACTGGATCTCTACCGTGACTTTCCGAGAGAACCTGGACATGCTGAGCTTGTCAAACAACTGCAAAATCCCAATCTCATCACCATTCGCAACTTAGGCACTGAAGATAATCCGGGTGGAATTCCGGCTCCCCTAGGTATGCCCGTAGAACAGGTGGGATTTAATGATGTGGTCAGCGATCCCGATGGAGTTGTGCGGCGCAATTTAGTGTTTGCTCAGGAGACGAATTCATTTTCATTTCAGCTAGCATTTAATTATTTAGCTGCCCGTAATACTTTACCCGACTGGTTAGATCCGACTCAAACTCAACTGCAATGGGGCAAGGCAGTGTTGATACGTCTGGAAAAAAAATCGGGTGGTTACCAAAACAATGATGACAATGGATGGCAGATACTGCTGGATTACCGGACAGGCAAAAAAGTGGCTCGCAGGGTGACGCTGACTCAAGTGCTGCAAGGGCAAGTTAAGCCGGACTGGATTAGCGGGAAGGTCGTATTGATTGGGGCAACGGCTGAGAGCCTGAAAGACTTGGTTTTTACACCCTACAGTGCTGCTGAGAGAATCAACCCTAAAATGCCTGGGGTGGAAATTCATGCTCAAATGGTCAGTCAGTATCTAGATATGGCGGAAGGGAGCCGATCGCCCTTCCGGTTCTGGACAGAGGGGGCAGAAGTTCTCTGGATTCTAGGTTGGATCTTGATTGGAGGTGGATTGGCCTGGCAATTACGCAACCCTTTGGTGCTGGTTTTTAGTAGTACTGCAATGCTGGGAGTCCTGGCAGCTAGCAGTTTTCTCCTATTTTCCGATCGAGTCTGGGTTCCCGTAGCCATGCCAACTCTCGGGTTCTTCCTGACGGGTGGAGTGGTTGTAGCTTACCGCGCTCAACAGGCGCAGCGACAACAGCAGATGGTGATGACCTTACTGGGGCAAAATGCCTCGCCCGAAATTGCGGCTGCCCTGTGGACTTCCCGCGATCGGCTCGTAAAATCCGGTAAGCTTCCTGGGCAAAAGCTGATTGCCACCATGCTATTCACTGATATCAAAGACTTCAGCACGATCTCGGAACAAATGCCCCCCGAAGAACTCTTGCTCTGGCTGAATGAATATCTTTCGGCCATGACCCAGGAAATTCAAACCCATCAAGGCATTGTGAATAAATTTACGGGAGATGGGCTAATGGCAGTATTCGGGGTTCCCATGCCCCGCACGACTGAGGCAGAAATTGCCAAGGATGCTCAGGGAGCAGTGGCAGCCGGGCTAGCTATGGGCGATCGGCTCCAAGAATTAAATAGAGACTGGCAACAACGTAACCTACCCGTGGTGAAGATGCGGGCTGGCATCTTCACCGGGCCAGTGGTCGCTGGCAGCCTCGGTGGTAAAGAACGCATGGAGTATGGAATCATTGGCGACAGTGTTAACATCGCTTCTCGGTTGGAAAGTTGTGATAAACATCGCCAAGGCGGAGTGTGTCGGGTATTGATTGCCCATGAAACGCTGATTCATATTCAAAATCAATTTCAGGTGGAGCATTGGGGTCTCTCTACCCTAAAGGGAAAACAGCAATTGGTAGATGTTTATCGTGTTCTTAGCTCCTTGACTCCTGAGTCACCAATACTAGACAAACCAGAAGACAAACCAGAGCCATAGCAAATCGTCTCAAGCGAAGCGGTTCTAGATAAAATTGATGTAGAGCATTAGGAACATTTTTAAGTCAAAGTAGACTTAAGAGACAGCCCCCTCGTTCTTTCCGAAATCTGCCTCAACGGTGTCGTAGTTTCATCGTGGTGTTTAAAACACTGCATTACTGTTTAAGCACTGCGTTAGAACTACTCCTGCCCCCTACAAGCCCTTTTAGTACGTCAAGAAAAGCACTATAGGGCTGGATATCAGCCTTGGAGCAGCGTCTACCAATTCTGTTTCTACCCTACTCATCCCTCAAGAGGATTCTAATTTTATGCAACGCAGAAATCCCCGTATCCGGTTTGTCAATGCTTTCGTCTCTTTGGGCTTAGGTTTGCTAATTTGTGGTCTTCCTGCTTTGTCCTTGGCCAAGAAAGTTTCATTCAACCCACCTAGCGGCAATGGATTGCCCGGCCGACGCGAAGGGGCTGGTATTCGAGGCAACTGTTTACCTAGCTCGATCGGTGCTAGTTCTGGTGGGTCGCTTCAGGCGGCAACTCTCGCTAAGCAGGTGTTTGTCACTCCCCTGATTCCAGAATCTCGTAGCGGTCTCACAACCTCCGCTCACCCTACCTTCTTCTGGCATGTGGAGCAAAACACTTCAGCGACGATGGAGTTTGTGCTGTACGACAGAATCGATTCGGCAACGCGCAAAGAAATTTATAAGACAACGTTTGCGCCAGATGGTAAGCCGGGGGTTGTCAGCATTCGGTTACCTGAGACGATCGGGTTGGAGCCGCTGGAGATTGGGAAAACCTACTACTGGACCTTTAAGTTGGTCTGTAATACTCGCGATCGTAGTGGTGATATTAGAACCGAAGGACTCATTCAGCGGGTACAACCGAGTTCTGAATTGGCAACAAAGTTAGAGGAAGCTGCCCCCCGCGATCGTCCCGCTCTCTATGCTACAAATGGCATTTGGTATGATGCGCTTGCGTCCTTGGCTGATCTGCGCCGTGCCAAACCAGACGACCTCACCTTAGCCAAGGATTGGTCTGACCTTCTGGCTGCTGTAAAGCTGGGAGCGATTGCCCAAGAGCCTCTCATTCAGTGTTGTCAAGCTGGAATTAACCAGTCCACATCTCTCAAATAGTAGGAAATAGTAGATTTTGTATGCAAAGGAAAAATTCCTGCTCCCGGATTTTGAGTCTTGCCCTGACTCTAGCGATCGGTGCCATCTGCCTACCCTTACCCTCCCTAGCTGTACCTAAGTTTACTCCTGCTCCAGGACGTAGACTCCCTGGACGACGGGAGGGTGCGGGTACTCGCAGCGACTGTATGAAGGCTTACCGCGAGAAAGAGTCCATTTTTGCGACTGCACTTGTGCCAGAGACAAATATGACTCTAACGTTGTCAGAATATCCCGACTTTTTTATGTTTGTTCCTCCAACAAACGCTAAGGGGATTGAGTTTAGTTTGAGCGATGTGAATCGTAAGCTGCTTTACACAGAAACCTTTGCCATCCCTGAAAAAGCGGGGGTAGTTACTGTGAGTCTGCCTAAGAGCAAGTCTTTACCGCTGGACGTTAACAAGCTCTATAAGTGGAGCTTTGCTATCAAGTGCAGCGATGTGGGTAAGGAAGATATTCGCCTATCTGGGTGGATTCAGCGTGTTTCCCCGACTGCAACGTTGTCTGCTGCCCTGGAGCAGGCTACACCCCGCGATCGGGCTTCTATCTATGCTGCAAACGGCATCTGGCAGGATACTCTGACTGCGTTGGCGGATCTGCGCCGCAGCAATCCCCGTGATCCCAAATTCTTGGCGGATTGGACGGCGGCTTTGCAATCGGTCAATTTAGGAAAGCTAGCTCAAGAGCCTCTCGCTCCCTGATAACCAAAGCTGCTTGTAGGATCTTTGCAAAACTTTTTTCAGCGGGTAATTAGAAAGGTTTTGCTAAGAATAGTGAATTTAATAACGTGTAGAATTAGGGTTCTAATTTTTCAGTGGAGCGTTGAGCGCTCCACTGAAAATAGCGCTTAGGGATCTGCGGGTTAATAGTGTCCCACTCAGATGGGTTTCGACTACTTCGACGGCGCTCAGCACAAGT
>JARCMD010000137.1 GCA_030248885.1 Leptolyngbyaceae cyanobacterium MP9P1.79
ATAAAGAGAGAACAAGAGGTGCGATCGCGTTTAAGGCTGAGGCGGTTGCACTCCAAATAAATGCACAGATCCGGGAATGATGGCGAGGTCGCGGAGGAACTGCGGTGGCGAGCCTACGTCAAGGGAAAATTTGACGACACTCGGCGGCATCCTGTTTCAGAGTCTCAAGATATGTCTTGCGCGGATCTTGCGTTGCACCAAAGACAGTCACAACTTGATAGTTGCCTAAATCTGCAATCCAAACAGGGGAAGGTTTAACAGTGCCTCGTACTTGACCACAGAGATTACCATCGTAATCCTGCCCATTTTTGAACTGAGGAGCATGAAGTGTGGCAAGGGCAAAAGATTTCGCATAATTAGACTCTCCGGCACAGACGATCACCCGACACTGACTATCTACAGCTTCAATCCATTGATCACGGCTTACCTGCCCAACTGTCAGAGGCGATCGTGGATTGAGTGATCGTCCCGTAAGTTGGGTTAACGCATTGTAGAAAGCTTGCAGCCGTTGCTGAAATTTTTGCTGAAACTCTTCGATGGTGTTGGGTAACTCCCAGAAATCTTCCTCACTCTCTGCAATTAAGTTAGAACCCCGCCACCACGGGGGATAATCACGGTTTTGGCGAGAATAACAAGGTCGCCTTGCACCTTGTCCAATTCCTCCCAAATGAAACATCATCCAAGCCAAGTTTGAGAGGAGGATTTTCGTTTGATCTTGAAGATTCACAGGTGCTTCAGACGAAAAGTAAATACTCAAAGTGCCTGTCTGTTCGCCGAACTCATCTCGATTATTTTTTGCTTCCCGTCGAACAATTACCCCATCATTAACTTGAACCTGAATCCAGCCACGAGAATGAGTTTGGAGATTAATTGATCCAAATAGATTTGCCTCCCATTGTTGAACTTCACTCGGTTGCAGCACACCCAAAGCAAATGTTCTAAACCAATAGCGCATCATCGATTTGAATGCGACTGGACGAACTTCTGCATCAGGAAATGTATCGGGCATCAGGTTGCCTTTTTTATCCCGTTTCAGTTTGCCATCGCGATCTCGTCTGAAGGGTTGCTGGACATTAGCAAGGCGTTGCCGACCGTGAATCAATTGCCCTTCTATACAAAAGCTAACCTTGAGCAGGGGCTTAACCGTCTCTTTTGCTCCTGCTCTCAGCAGCCCCCCATATCCAGTGTTAACTTGAGAACCAATCCCTGCTTGCAGTCCAGCAATTAACCACTGTTGTATCCGTTCAAACGTGGCATTATCGCAGGCGGCTGTTGGGCGAATGCCGATCAAAAATGTGGCTTCCTGCAATGAGAAGAATGGATTCGGATTAGGACTATATTGGGGCTGGTTGTCTTCCCACCCCCAAATGTTATTTGCCATATCGACTGTTAACCCTCCAGAAGATTGGTGGGGTAGAGGATAGGCATCCAGAAAAATCACCTTTCCTGTGCGATTGGCTCCAATTGCCTCCAAGGAACCGAAGTAGGGTGCAATGTCTTTTTCAGCGTCTTTCCAACTACGTCCGTCTGCCATTAATGCTCGAATTGCCTGGGTTCTGGCAACTCCTCGCAACGTACTAGATGGAATATAGGGCATCCCCAACGCATCAAATGCAGGTAGCAGAATACTTTCGGGTCCACGATGTCCACCTACACGAATGCGCCAAGGGCACTTAACCTGAAATGTGTTGCCTTCGCCAGCAATTAACTTAGTTCGATTCGTTAGTTGCGTGAAGCGATCGCGATAATTCGCCCCTTCTTCTGCCATTTGCAGAATTTGCACTTTAGTAGTGTCTTTGTAGTCACCATTAGGTGCTCTCATCCAACGCAAATATTCGACAAAGCTGGCAGTTTTATTGGGGCTAGGGACTGGATCAATGGGATGCCCTAACCAAGGGGAAGGAATTGCTCCATTATCATTACGATCATCGCGATTGCTTCCATCGTTACTACCGTTACCGCGATTGCCACCACCAACCTGAATCACCTTTTTTTTCTTGCCAGAATTGGCAGGTTCAGCCGCAGGGTTGGGTTGATTCGTTGCAGAGGGCTGAGGTTTCCCAGGACGGCTCGGACGTTCAAACACCATAATCAATCGCCTCCCTTAATATCCCAATACACGGCACTTGCCCAAAAGCTGAACTCTTGAGCCAGCGCTAAACTCAAACCAGTCAGTCCCAAGTAGTCGTCGGTATCTAGATCAATAAGGCTCTGAAGCCCGCGATCTCCTGCCAGATCATCCCGTTCAGATATTGTCTGAAGACAATGGAAAAAAGCTTCTACGACTTGCTTTTTGCCTTTTTTGTCTGGGCTGATGGCTTTTTCCTCTGCTTTCAGGCGTAATAGACCCCAAGTAGACAGATAGGTGTACAGTTCAACTGCCTGATTTTTGTGCTCTTTCAACCGTTCTTTTCGTTTGGCTTCATCTCGCTGATTTTGTTCTTGTTCATGCCGCAATTCAGCGAGAGATGCATAGACAGGTTTTCCGATCGTGCGTGGATCAAAACTCATTTGTTCGCCCCCTGTTCTACTTCCTGGGTTGCCATCCACTGCTGAACAAAGCCTCGTCCTAAACTTTCCTGTCCACCGATTTGCAGAATCGAGTGCTTACCAAGCAACTTCTGGAATTTCTGCGTAGCGTCAGAGGCTTGACCATTCGCTTGCGATGTAATCCCCCAAGGAAAATACATCACTGTATCGGGTGGAATTGCTTCTTCATAGCGAAATCCACCATCCACTGTTTTATGCTCATTGAGTTTGATCTTGACCTGTCGCCACAGACTCATTTGGATCAAAGTTGCACAATGTTTATCAGGCAACACCAACAAGCGCTCCAGCCCTTGAGTGGAAGCATTGGTTGGAATGAAAGTTTTCCAATCTTTCCAAGCTTGCAGCGTTGTATCCTTGAGAATGGCATCCTTAAGATAGACAGGTTTTCCCGTCTTTAGGTTTGTGCTGTATTCGTTGGGTATTGTTGCTGTCGGTGCATTGAAGCGTGCCCAGCGACGGAGCAACATTGGACTGCTTACCCACACCACGCCATGACTCAACGAAGGAACTGGGAGCCACAAAATTGAACCATCCCCAATCCATAATGATCCTTGCTTAAGATTTTCATCGGTTCCTCCGGTTACATCGTCAATGGTATTTCCCCACAGAGCAGTTTTTTCCTCTTTAGAAGTTGATGCCCGCAACCGACCTCGGATTGTACTGGAAGGAATATACGGTAAATCTGTATGAGACTCACGAGCAATCCCTAATAGGTTGCCTTCTTGAGTTGTGCCTCCTGTGTGCAGAGGCGAAATCAAATACAGGTAAACAAGATTGCTGATCATAGTCTCCTCTAAATACTAAAAATTTGTTGTAGCCCATCCAAAATGGGTTGATATTCTTCAGGTGTCAGACTGCCAAAATAGGCGATCGCCCGTTGCACATCGATCGCCCGCACTTGATCCAGTAGCAGCACTGACTC
>JARCMD010000138.1 GCA_030248885.1 Leptolyngbyaceae cyanobacterium MP9P1.79
CGGGTCAAACGGGCGGTTGGACTACCGCTTGCTGGCTGTGGAGGCTTAGGGAATACCCTGCCTGTGATGCAGCAACTTTCAAGAGTGATCTTGGGAAGCCCCCGCTACAGCCGCTCTGCGGTTTAGCGGGAGAGAATGTCACTACCGACAACCTCCCTACCTACTGCTAAATAGTCACCCCATGCTTCTTCACCGCGATCGCGTAACTCATATACGGGAACACCTTGGAGTGCTGCCCTTTGGAATGCGACTAGGCGACGCACCTGGTTCTTGAGCAGAGGTAAACCTGATTGAGTCAACAGTTCACGGGATTCTTCTCCATCTCGATTCGGTTTTGGTGGAACAATGGTTAGCAATACTCTATACGATTCAGCACTTAACTGCTTAAGCGCTTGAGTGGTTAAGCTCAGGGCTTCCATCGCCATTGCGTCAGGGGTGCAAGGAAGGATGAGGAGATCACAGCCATCAACCAATGCGGCTAATTCGTCTTTATCTGGTCGGGCAGCGGTGTCAATGACTATGTTGTCGTACTTACTTACGTATTTAGGAGCTGCCTTCTCGTCAATTACAGGAAAAGGGAGAGAGCCTCGCCTACTCCAACTAAGGCAGGAGCGATTAGGATCTCCATCAATGAGTAAGACAGATCTTTTGCGTCTCTAAAGGTGATTTGGAACCAATGTGGTTTTTAGACAAATATAGCCCCTCTATGTCAAACCCACAGGATGTTGTTTTCACGCTATACGATCTAGGTCTTATCTATCTTGTTGATGAGGGAAAACTTTTTAAGCAGGCTTCAGAAGCAAATATGCCTAAGATTATAGCGGTTATCAGTCTTCTGAGGTGCAGTAGCAGCAGTGGGTAAACCAACTTAAGCAATCCTGTTTGGTGATTTCTGCAAAGGCATTATCCAGCGCCGTGAGCAAATCAGGATAGGTTCTTGCACCAATGCGCCGGAGAATGCTCTTAATCTTGGACCAACCGTTCTCAATGGGTGAGAAATCGGGGGAGTAGGGGGGCAAATAAATGAGGCGCGCCCCGGCGGCGGTGATCAAGGCTTCGAGTTCGGCACTTTTATGAATCGAGCAGTTAGCCATAATGACAACGGCACCCGACCACAGTTGCGGCACCAGTTTTTGCGCGATAAAAGCATCAAAGGTCAGCGTATCGACGGCACCCAAGGCGCTCCACTGGGTCATGAGTCCGTTCAAGCTCATGGCCCCAATGACTGAGACATTTTGCCCTTTGCGGTTCGGCTTTTCAGCATAGACCCGTTGCCCTGACAAGGCACGGGCACATTTACGGATGAAGGACAGATGCACCCCCGATTCATCTAAGAAGATGAGATTTTCCGGGGGGATGCCTTGCAGAAGTTTCCAGTACTCAAAGCGGGCGAGTTGGACTTCGGGGGTACCTTTCTTCGTGGGGAAGAGACTTTTTTTTGAAGGTTAGGTTGAGTTTGCGACGGAGCATCCGATCAACAGTAGCTACCCCAATGAAGACTCCGGTTTGCTCGTGCAGGCGTTCCCGCAGTTCGGCCAACGTGGCATCTGGCTGTGCTTCGACCAGTTGCCGCAGGACTTCGAGTTGTGCCGCAGTCAGTTTACTCGGAGTCTGCACAGTCCGCACCTTGGGGGCAAGGGTGCCCTGCTCACGATGTTGTTTCAGTAAGTTCTCGATAAAACTTAAGGCGACGCCAAAGGTTTTCGCCAATTTGCGTTGGGAAATATCACCAGCTTCATAAGCATCGACAATTTTCTGGCGCAAATCTAGGGAGTAGGCTCTCATATCACCGCTGCACTATCTGTAAAATTCTTGCCCTCAGTATACCTGACTAGGCTGATAACCGCTATACTGCTAATACAACAATTAAGGTTCATCCTATGTTTTCCCGCTATATGGAAGTAATGATCCATGAAGAAGAAAGCCCTTGGCTTTCCTAATCACCCGTTCTGTATACTTAATTGCCCCTCGTTAGAGCATCGCTTTAACTACTCCTTTTAATTTGGTAGCACTTCGTCGGTTATGCAAATGAAGCGATTGCCTTGCTCTCTTGCTTCCGACCGCAGAATTCTGGGCTGAAACGCCCGTCATCTCGTTGAGTGTGGGCCAGTTGAGGCACGAAGGAATCGGGGTAGGGGCGATCGCTCAAGGTTAAAATTTAGTTAAATTAGTCCAAATTTAAGCCAACCCTTTTCCCGAAGCGCTCAATGTGACAGTTAGGGTTGAACCTGTTTGAGTAACTCGACGCGGGACAAGTTAAGGATGAGTCTTGACCGATCAAGGGGAGACAGGGCAATCAGCTTCGGAATAATTTGAGTAAGGGCCTCATCCAGTTCCCCAAAGCGTGCCATTAATAACCCTTCTGTAGCGCGGCGTTCGCCCGCTTCTACGCCTGCTTCAAGGGTCTCAGCTTTCCATTGTTCGTAGACGGGTGATAAATTCATGACTAACTCCTTGTCCTCCCTATTAAGATTTTGCCTTGCTTGCAAAGTAACTTGCAAGATAGCAAGTTGTTCCAGGGCGTGACGGCGAAAGGGATGGTTGATTAGAAGCAACTCGGCGATCGCTTGTTGCTGGACTGCTCCTCGCCCCAAGAGCCGTAACCATAGTGTATCTGCTGCAATGGGAAGATTGGCGATTGCGACCAGTGCGGTCCGAAAACTCTCTGGTAAGAAGTAGATGCCTGCTGTCCAGTCAGATCGCTGCTCTGCCCCGAACTGTTGCAGGAGTTGGCGGGAGGAGGATGGCACTAGAATCCACAGATAGGGTAATTCTGCTTCTGATAGCTTCCTCTTCTGTCGTTTGGTATGCCGCAGCGTTTCTGCCTGTATCTGAAGCAACTTTCCTAAGCAGGCTCGGACATCGTTGACACTCGCTGGGTTACGAAATGGCTCTAGCAGGCAGGGGGTTGCGACCATTTGCCCAAGGATTCCCAGTACTTCATGGTCCGTAGTGGTCATCTCGTTGGGCACGAACCAAACATCGACCTGGCGAACTTCGGCAGCAACTTCTCGGTTAACTTTCGGTGCGCCCAGCGGTTGTAGCAGTCCTTCCAAGTATTGCTTAGCGTACTGGTCATAGGGAGTCCGGGTCATTGTCTAATCACAAAAATATTGCATAATGCAGTAATGCAGTAAATACTTAAACAAGCACTGCATTTATTAAATATGCCAGTGATTGCTTTTGTAAACCAGAAAGGCGGCTGTGCGAAGTCTACTACTTCGGTGCATTTTGCTTACTGGCTCTACCGACAGCAGCACCGTGTTCTGATGGTCGATGCGGATGCTCAACGGTCCAGCTCTATTTGGCTGAGTTCAATGGACGCAGACCCTCCGATTCCCTTTGAGGTGCTGCAAACACCGGATGAGTTGCTGGATCGAATCCCAGAGCTAACCGCAAAGTGTGAGTATTTGGTGGTGGATGGTGCGGCAGGGTTGGCGGAGAGTACCAGGGCAATCCTGTTTCGGGCAGACCTGGCAGTGGTTCCCTGCCAGCCAACGGGGGTGGACTTGCGATCGGCGTCGGATGCAGTGCGGTTGATTCGACAGGCACAGTCAGTTCGCAGTGGTGCACCTGAAGCAGCAGTGTTTCTCAGTCGGGCAGTGAAGGGAACCAAGCTGTTGGACGAGGCGATCGCCCTGCTTAGCAAGTCGGATATTCCTGTGCTGAAGACGGTGATTTATCAGCGACAAGTGGTGGCGGATACCTTTGGTCAGGGGGCAACCGTGTGGAATTTGGCGGGAAAGCCCGCATCTGATGCAGCGACTGAGTTTAACAATTTGTTTCAAGAGATTCTAGGGATGGTGCCATGACCAGTAAGAAGCCACGCAAGTCTTTGGATGATGCTCTCGCCACAGAGTTTGTCTATGGCAAGCCACCAGAGCCGCTGAAACCGGTATCAGAGCCACTCGTAGCGACAGTACCCGCACCAGAACCAGATTTGGAACCGGAAGCTGTATTAGTACCACCCTCTCACGCCCCATCTGCTCCCAAAGGTAAAAGAGCGTCTCGATCAACACCCTCAAACAACTTTATGACCAACCTCATCCAATCAGTGCCACAGAAAGAGGCAACGGTTCGTTTAACGGTAGATCTGACTGAAACGCAACACCGAAGGTTGTCGATTTTGTGCGCTCAAACTGGACGTAAGAAAGCTGAGATTGTGAGGATGCTACTGAGTGAAGCTCTAGATGGTGTAGATGAGCAACGCAGTAATTAAGTAATGAATGCAGTAATGCAGTACTTGTTTGAGTTTTGTATAAGGAATACCCGTGATATGAAGCTGGTCGGGCTTGGCCAGGGGCAGCAGGATGTCCGATTCGATTTCTTCTTGGATGCATCGGTTGACATTACACATA
>JARCMD010000139.1 GCA_030248885.1 Leptolyngbyaceae cyanobacterium MP9P1.79
GATTTCTCAAAAATGTTGGTAATGACAAGCCTCTTGGGAGAGGGATTTAGGCTTCGACGTGAGCGCTCAGCCGAACGGTGAGGGTCTATCCTATCTGTACATTAGGGTTCCCAGCACTTCCACAAAAACTGTCCGAAGTATTGTACTGAGAAAAATTGCTATGTAAAAAGCGATCGTAACTAACGCTACGATCGCTCAGAGAAAAGATAAATTTTCTAAGAACTAGATGCCTGTGAATCAGACGCTTGCTTGAGCCGCACTCGTCACCAACACCTCACCTTTCAACATCCGTTGAGCCGCATCAAGGAGGGCTTCTTCTAAATAAGGTTTGGTAAAGTAGCCTTTAGCGCCTAACTGCACTGCTGTTTGACGGTGTTTGTCGGCACCACGAGAGGTCAACATCGCGATCGGCAAGTGGTTTAACGTGGGGTCTTTTTGGATGCGCGAGAGCAGTTCCAACCCATCCATCCTAGGCATTTCAATGTCACAGAACACAATATCGCAGGGTAGACCAGAGCGGAGTTTTTCCCATGCATCTTGCCCATCTCGCGCCTGCTCCACCCGATAACCTACCTTATTAAAGGTCATAGAGAGGAGTTCACGAACGGTGATCGAAACATCCACAATTAGCACTGTTGGATCGACCTTCACCGGTACTTCAACCAAAGGCTGAGCGCCTTGAGGGTCCCAGATCAGGCTACTATCCTGGCGAATGCGACCCTGCACTAGGTCGATTAACTCCAGCACATCAGCGATCGGCATAATCCGTCCATCCCCCATCACCGTAGCGCCTGCTACACCTAGGGGTTTAGGAACTGGGCCTTCTAACTGTTTAATTACAATCTCCTGCTCTCCCATTACCTGGTCAACTTGCAGGGCGATGAAATTGCCTGCACTTCGCAGCACAATAATGGAGATGGTGTCATCTTCCTGGCTGCCAGCATAAATGCTACCGCGACCCAGTTGGCGATTGTATTTTAAGACATCAGAAAGGGGCTGGAAAGGTAGCAAGTTATCTCGCCACATAATACAGGATTGTCCCTCACTATTGGTTTGCACCCGCTCCTTGTGTACATCTAACATGTCCTCAACTCCATCCATTGGGAAGGCAATCTGAGCGCGATTGCTAATACAACGGAGGGCTTTAGAAATACTCAGGGTTAAGGGTAGCCGGATGGTGAAGGTTGTTCCCTTATTCATCGTGGAGTCGGTGGTAATCACACCCCGGATCTCGTCCAGACTTTTACGGACGACATCCATGCCCACCCCGCGTCCCGATCGCATATCTGCTTCATCCTTGGTACTAAATCCTGGATGATACAGAAGTTCGTAGACATCTAGACGCGACATTGTTTGAGACTCAGCCTTAGTGATTAAGCCCTTCTCAACAGCTTTGAACTTCACCCGCTCAATATCGATCCCGGCTCCATCGTCGGAGAAGGAAATAATGGTTTGGTTCCCTTGGTGAAACGCTCGAATCGTAATTTGACCCACGGGACCCTTATGTAAGGAGCGCCGGATCTCAGGAGATTCCACGCCATGGGAAATCGCATTGTTGACCAAGTGCTTCAGCGGATCGGAGAGACGCTCCAGAATCAACTTATCAATTAGTGTGTCTTTTCCTTCAATCTTCAGTTCTGCTTGCTTACCAGATTCAACCGCTCCATCTCTTACAGCCCGCGCTAGAGGAAAGACTCGCTCAATTTCGCCAAAGGGCACCATTCGAGAGCGGTTAACGCTTTCCTGTAGCTGAGTGGTCACTTGGCGAAACATGCGTGTGACTTGATCGGTTTCATCCACGATGAACTCAATGTCGGAGGAAGATTCCCGTACTCGCACGATCAACTCAATCATTTCTTGCGACAGCGTATGGAAGGGCGTGAAGCGATCCATTTCAATAGATTCAAACTGCACCCCACTAGAGTGTCCACCTTCAGGACTGGGTGCTGCACCCGACATGGTTCCATGGTGGGTTTGCCGGGTTGCTAGGAGAGAACTTTCTAGGAGCGATCGTTCATATAAATCCCGCATCCTCTGTCCCACATCACTCAACTGCTGTACTTGATACAGCAAATTGTCCAAAGACTGTCGCAACCGCTCTTGATCCTGTTCCAAGCTATTGCGATTGACAACCAATTCTCCAACTAGGTTACTCAAGTTATCAAGCTGTTTGACTGGAACCCGCATGGTCTGGTCAGCAAAACTAGAGGGTTTACGCCGTCCAGCTTGGTTGCTTGGTCGAGCTTTGAGGATGGATTGGCCCCCTCCTGCACTACTAGGAGTTTTGCTCTCAGGTTCCAGCATTTCTTCCAATGCTCTGAAATCTTCGTCTGCGCTTGAACCTAGGGTAGGGGCTGTGATTTGAGTTGCAGACTCAGAACTATCTCCAGCAAGCATGGCTTCCAAGTCTGCAAAGTCATTGGAATCAACAGTTGTGAGGCTGTTGTCGTCCTTACTTAACAGAGCATCTAAATCACCAAAACCAAAGTCATCATTCTCATCCAACGGCTCAGTAGATATGAGGTTGTCGTCCTCATTTAACAGAGCATCTAAATCACCAAAGTCATCCTCTGACTCGGCAGGTGTAGTAGATGTATCCGGTTCTTCCATGAGGAATGTGTCTAAATCGCCAAAGTCATCACCCTCAGAACTAAGGGTTGATGCAGATGTCAAGTCAGTTACGTCATCAAGCAAAGCACCTAAATCATCGAAGGTCGTCTCCGTGCTGTCAACGGTTGCTTCACTGGTTGGCTCAATTGAAAAAGTTGCTTCATTGATTCCGATCGCCCCACCCAACTCAGGTGTGGATAAATCAGGTGCAAGAGTGTCCGTAGCCTCTTCATTCCAGAAACTGTCAAGGTTAGTTAAGTCAGACGCAGCATCTACACCAAGTTGATCCAGGCTCTCAGACTCTATATCCTCAGCAAACAAAGAGTCGCTTGAGAATAAATCTTCCCCATCTAGATCTAACAAATCTGATTCTGCTGTTGTCTCTGAGGAAGGTGCAAGCATTGATTCCTCATTCCCAAACGGAGTCTCTTCATCCAACGAGAGAGAATCTAAATCCATCTCGGTTGTAATACTAGAGTCGTCAATGGCACGTTCTTCGTCAACGTCTAGTTCATCTAGAGAACCAAAGGCAGCCAAATCAAAGGGGCTGTCTAAGTCTGCAAAGGAAGCAGATGCATCTTCAGGAAAGGAACCGTCTACATTAGGTACGACAGACGCATTGGGGAAAGCATCGGTGATGTCGTTAGGTTCGCCTAAACCTTCTGGCAAGAGTGGGTCTAACGTTAACTCGTCCAGATTCAACTCATCTAGAGGAGGGAGTGTCACACTCAGAAAATCGAGCGCCTCACCTTCTGTTAAGGAGAGTTCCTCTGAGGATAAATCAGTGGAGGAGATATCGGACTCAAGAGGAAAGTCAAATGTCGTGGCAAATCGATCGTTTTCTACTAACGTTTCTTCCCAAGGAGACACAGTTTCCTGCAAACTAGTTTCTGCGATCGGAGGTGTAGCCACATCTGCGCTAGAAGCACTTTCGGACAAAGGAAAGTCTAGACTATCTGCACCATCTGACTCGGCTAGAAAGTCAAAGCCCTCATCGGATTCTAACTCTGCCAGAAAATCTAAATTCTCGTTGTCTGAGGCTGATTCATCAAAGAAAAGTGAGTTGCTAGCGTCATCGTCTAGCCAGGAATTAGCGGCTGGAGTTCCTGATTCAGCCACACTTGAGTCATCAAAGACATTAGTCCATGGGTCATCCGCTATTTCCAACTCTTGGACAGGTTGAGCCATCGCCAGGGTAGGTTCGGGAGTCTGCATCTCCGGCAACGGCTGTAAGGCTATAACTTGGGAAGGGCGATCGGCATCATCGTCTAAAAGCAGACGGTCGGCGCTTTCAGTCAGATCTGGCAATCCTGAGATCATGTCATCGATCGCCGAGGCTCCATCATCATCTGCAAAGAAAGCGTCAGAGTCCACATCCAACGCAGAAGCAGCGGTCAACGTATCTGCCTGATTAGTTTCCTCATCAAACCAATTATCCAAGTCCACAGAGGCTGTTTGATTCGCTTCTAAGGTGCCGTCAGTTAAAGTTTGTGCGATCGGCAGGTCAAGATCGGTAGCTGCAACTGAAAATTCCCCTAGCTGCTCATCCTCCGGTAGATCCATAAAGAAATCATCGTCAAGATCACCAGCACTCTCTGAAATTGCAGCATCGCCCCAAATGTCATCGGAGTCAGCAAAGGAAACCGTTTCCAGCACTTCTGGTGCCGCAGCTTCCGGTTCAGAAAAATCAACGTCTGCTGGCAAATCAAACAGATCTGCTGGATCAGACCCACTAAACAGGTCTCCTAATTCATCCGTCTCTAAACTAGAGAGAGATGCGCGTGATCCAGGCACGCCACTCTCATCTAGCTCAGCAAATAGATCATTCAGGTCATTTGATGTAGAGTTGACCGTACTGAGCTGATGAATCGCTAATAAATCGTCGTTATCTAAAGTGTCTAAGCCCGATCGTTCACCATCTGCCATCACAACGTTGAGTGTTGGGGAAGCAATTGAAGTGGAAGATTCGCTATTGGCTGGTTCTGACCAATCTAAATCCTCATTAAGCAGATCGCTTTCTCCAAACAAACTAGCGAGGTCATCCCCCACTGCTGGACTTGCCGACAGTCCATCTGTACTTTCTGCATCAGACAGCAAGTCACTGAAATCTCTAGAGGTCTCAAACTCATTGAGGATGCTTAGCGAATCGCTTGAATCATCGCCAATAATTTCCACTTCTTGCCAAGTCGCTCCCAGTTCCAGAGCTTCGCCCTCAAATAAATCAGCGAGACTGTTTAGCTCAGCCATCTCCAATTCTGGGCCAGGATGCTCAATGACGGGTTGTGGATTTGACTCCACGTCTAAACGGTAGCTCGGAGGCTCGACGATGCTCTCGGCGCTACTCAATCCATCAAATGTATCCGGTGCAAGGACTTCAAGAATTTGGACTTCAGGGATAGAGGTAACACTAAATGCGGTCTCTCCTGGATCATCAAATAAGTTGTCTTGGAAGGATGTCACTTGGGTATTGAGAGTTTCCGAAGGGTCAAACTCAGCGATCGGTTCGTCAGCAATATCCAGAAGATCAATTGCATCTTCTTCGATCGCCACTTCAACCACAGGAGCGACAGGCAATAGCTCTTTGAGTTTCTCGCTGGTGATAATTTCAGCCACCCGTCCGGCAACAACCAAATCTTGAGCTTGCTTGATTTCTTTGATAAGAATGGGTGCTAAAGCCCGGTAGGTATTGTCTGGATTGGCAATGACCAAGCGTGATGTCTCAACCAGTTCACACCAGGGCGACAATCCATACTGCTCACCCAACTGCCCCATTGCGGAACATAGCTCTTTGAGTTGCTGGGTTGTTTCAGCAGTTTGAGGTTGCTTAAAGAGCTGCAACATTTCCCGGAGGCGTGCGGGAATCTGATTTTGAAAGGCGGTAACCAACTCCCTATCTGAGCGGACGGGCGGTTTGACTACGGCCGGCTGAGTCACAGTAGGGATAAGGACAACAATCTCATCTGATTTAACTGAAACACCAGCTAACTTTTCCAGATGGGTATGCAGATTTGTAAAAACTGGCTCAACTCCAGCCATGATGTTGTTGGAGACTTCGTCTTGTAACCCAAAGGGACCTTGGAGTTGTTCCAGTAGGGCTTGTAGCGCGTCAAAGACTGCTAGAAAGAGGGACTCCAGCTTTTGGTCGATCTTAACGGGCGTATCTCGCAAGACTTTAAAGTAGTCTTCTAAACGGTGGGCAACTTTTTGAATGGCACCGATGCCGAGCATGGCTGCGCCCCCTTTTACAGAGTGAGCGGCTCGGAAGACTTCATTCATCATCTCGTTGTCTTCGATCGTGCCCTGCAAATTGAGCAGTCCTTGCTCAATCGTATTGAGGTGGTCTTTGGCCTCCTCAATGAAATAGCCCATGATGCGCTGTTGTTGTTCCGGCAGCATAGCTTACGTCCTATCTTCGTGTATCTGGTTTTGGGGGTCTTGTTATGACTGGAAAGATTGCCCTTAAGGGGGCTTTGACTCGATCGTGACTATTAGTGCTTTTTGTGAAATTACAGATTAGAAAGCACCCTTGAGTCAACGCAAGTGCGGAGACGCTTCAGCCCTAGATTGTCCTAATGTACTCGATCCCTTAGGAGATCAACATAAGCCAAGGGTAACCGCTTTAGCAGGGCTGACTAATGACGTTCACCCCTTTGGCTTACTTTTTGCAGGATTAGCGCTCGATCGTATCTACTCGGAATCGTTCCACGGATGTCAGCAAATCTCTGGCAACACCCACCAGGCTCTGCAAAGCGCCTGATACTCGTTGAGATTCTTGGGAGGTTTCTTGAGCGGTCAACTCCACCGACTGCATAACCTGAGCCACGGCTCGCGAGGTTTCAGTTTGCTCAACGGTGTCGGCCGTAATCGATCGCACCAGCACGTCAATGCGATTAGACACTTGAATAATGTCTTCCAGAGAATTCTTCGCCTGTTCTGCCAGTTTGGTACCTTCGATAACCTGCTGAGTGCCCTCCTCCATTGCCATCATCACACCGCCAGTCTCACTCTGGATTTGCAGCACGATCTGCTCAATTTCCTTCGAGGCTTTGGCGGCACGATCTGCTAGCTGGCGCACTTCGTCTGCCACGATCGCGAAGCCTCGCCCTGCCTCACCTGCCCGTGCCGCCTCAATACTGGCGTTCAAGGCAAGGAGATTCGTCCGCGATGCAATCTGAGAAATCAATGCCACAATTTTGGAAATCTCTTGGGAGGATTCAGCCAATCGCTTCACCTTCCGCGTTGTCTCTGCCACCGTTTCACGAATCGCTAGAATCCCGATCACCGTTTTCTCCACCGCCTCACCGCCCTTCAAGGCAGTAGAAGAGGCTGAGCGGGCAACTTCCTCAGCTTGACGGGCGCTTTCTGCCACCCGTTGAATCGAGTCAGTCATAACCTGGACTGAATTGAGCGTGACAGCAAGTTCCTCGGCTTGGCGTAGCGCGTCTGAAGACAGACCGCGAGCGAACATTTCGCTATCCGTGGCTCCTTTACTCACTTGGCGAGTGGCGAGTTTCACCTGTTGCACAATTTCTCGCAGGTTTTGAATGGTGAGGTTAAAGGAATCGGCAACGGCTCCCAACACGTCCGCAGTCACCTCTGCCTGAACCGTCAGGTCTCCCCTGGCAGCGCCTTCCACGTCATCTAGTAACCGAATCACTTGGCGCTGCAAGTCTTCCTTGGCTTGCTCGTTTTCTTCGGCTTTGCGCTGGGCTTCACTCGTGGTTGTCAGAATGACGCGAGAGAGTTGGTTAAATCCTTGGGCCAATTGTCCAAACTCGTCTTCGGAGTATACGGTAGCTCGGACATCCAAGTTACCTTGGCAAACCGAGTTAAATTGAGTCTGGAGATCGTTGGTTGTGCGCTTAATTTGCTTTGCAGTTACACCCGCGAAGAAGAAAGTTGTGGCACCACTGGCAACGGCAGCAAAGAGAACCATCGGAGCCGATGCACTGTAAATCTGAGAATTTTGTTTCCCGCCCGCTAGTTGCCCGGACACAAATATAGTGGCAGCAACAGCTAGGGCCGATGCCGTTCCGGTGAGGGCAGCCGTCATGAGCTGTTTGAACTCAAGGGATGAGTTTTCAAACCACGCCAGCCATCCCTGGTCAACTGTTACTGTGGGGGGGCCGCTTTGGCTTTCAGCTTGGGTGAAGATGGGCACTTCATGAGTGGCATTGGTGATGCTGAAGACTTCATCATCGCGTCCCAGGGAGTTACGATCGCCACTGTCGAAGCTCATGTCAATAGAGCTATTGGTTCCACCACTTATGGGGCCAAACCCTGAAGAACCCATGGAAGGAGTTGTGAAGCCCGCAGAGTTCTCAGACAGATCAAAGTCAGGTAAATTTCCCAAATCATCGAATTCATCGAATTCGTCTAGGAAATCAGCACTACTTGAACCACTAAAGGTGCCCGAAGAAGTATCCTCCATTCTGGGACTACCCGCAGGAGAGGCATTGTTGTTAAAGTCATCATGACCCTGCTGATTTGGGCTATTGAAGCTTTCCCAGCTAGAAGCAGAGACAAAGGTATTGTCATCCTGACCATACATGCCACTGGGATTGCTCGTAGGTGGAGAATCGTAGTTGGAGGTGCCGTAGTTGGCAGGAGGAGCATCTAGAGTTTCAGCATCATCTCCGCCCATGAACAGCGTATCCTCTCCCGTCAAGCGACGATTGGAATTAAGCCGGTCTAGGTTAGCATCTCCTGTCGCTCTGGCTCCCTCATTGGGAGAGGCATAGTCACTCTGAAGGCTAGTTGTGGGATAACCCTGGTAGCTAGGAGTAGGAGCTTCTGTAAAGTCCAAGGGCGGGAAAGCATCGTCAAACTGCTCAGGTGCAGAGAAGTCCAAGTCATCAAAATCAGAGACGAAGCTGGCTGAGGAGGGACTGCCAAGACTGGATGGCTCGCTGGTAGGTGTGTAAGCAAAGTTGTCTATGGCAAAAGGGTCATCCGTTTGACCCAAGGAGCCTTCTACGCCATCTAACTGGTTATCGGGGGTATCATCAGCAAAGGGGTTAGAGAAGTCCTGATAGCTTGAGTTGGCGGCAGGTTGCCCAAAAGAATTGGAGGCGCGGGGGCTAGAGTCATAGGCTCGATCGCTACTAGGGCTGACGATTTCAGAATCATCAAAATCAAAGGCACCTAAATCTTCCAGTTGCCAATCGCTAGATTCAGCGGCAGATTCGGTGGCGTTCCCAGGGGTGTCTTGGAAGTCACTGACTGATGCGGAGCCAGACTTTGATGAAGATCCTGTAGATCCCCCAGCACTACTGCCCCCTGTAGCATCGTTGACCGCCGCGATACCACTGTTGGCGTACTCAATGAATTGAGGGTCAGAGGTGAGGGTCAGAACCGATTCATACTGCTCCTTAGCAACATCATAGTCCTGTAGATAGCAGTAAACGTGACCCCGCAGTAGCCGGGCGTTGGGGTCATTGGGAAAATCTTGAACGAGCCGATCGATACTATCAGCCGCTGCTTGATAATTACCCTGAGTGTATGCCTTTAGGGCCTGTTGATATCCCTGTGCGAATTCAGTACTGGATGCCATTTGACTCTTCCTGCCCATCGAGTGTTAAGTGCTGTAGCGTACTTCCCTGATGAAGTGTACTGTAGCTTAGCGGTTTGACAAGGGGTGTTGTTGAATAGAACCGATCGGCATTGCCATGGTGTGCCACAGCTTGCTGTTCTAGCCTATCTACAATTTCCAACTTCTTCACTGCAATATTTCTCACTGATTTTATACTTTTTATTATCTCATTACATTGATATGTTAGTATTGTCTATTCAAATCTACTAAATAGGGAATTGTCAAATAGAAGACTAAGCTGCCCATCGGGCCGACCTGAGAATTGACATCTGGTCGAGGAGACGCAAGAACTTATTGTTTTCATGGTTGACTAGCCATTCTCCTCGTAGAAATGGTGCCATGCTATCTGGAACATTTGTGGGAACTTGAATCTCGTCAATGTCAAGCCAATCCATATCCACGATGCGATCGACCGCTAAGCCCAACATCGTTTCTTGGTCTTCCACTGCAATAACTGGAATCTCTGGGCGGTCTGTATTCAAGGGAGTGACTTCTCCTAGAAATTGGCCCAAATCTGCCACCCAAATCACCTGTCCACGCACGTTGAGAGTACCCAAAAGCAGGGGGGAAACATTTGGAATGGGGGTAATTCGATCGGGTGATGGAGAAATGACTTCCCGAATCCCGGTTGCTGGAAGAGCAAACTCATTCCCTGATGCTACATAAAATCTCAGATGTAGCTCACCTTCAGGAGTCTCCAGTTCCTGAAACTCTGGTGCTTGGTCGTATCCTCTACCCGTCAAGAAATCTGGATTTGCCATCATAATGCGTCTACCCTCGTAGCAATTGCTTCACGGTACCGACTAACTCTGTGGGCTGAAAAGGCTTGGCAATATAAGCATCAGCGCCCTGCCTCATTCCCCAGTAGCGATCGAATTCTTCCCCTTTTGAAGAACACATGACAACGGGCACCCCTTGAGTGTCAGGATCAGCCTTGAGGCGACGACAAACTTCATAGCCGTTCATGCGGGGCATCACAATATCGAGTACCACCAAATCTGGGCGATGTCCCTGAACTTGCTCCAAGGCTTCAACGCCATCACTGGCTTCAGCAACTGTCAAACCGCTTCCCTCTAGCAGTCCTTTGATCATTTCCCTTTGTGATCTGTTGTCTTCCACAATCAGAACTGTACTCATTATTTTCTACCTATTATCTGCAAATGCTAAGGGAAAAATTGATATGCAGTTTATCAAAACTTCTATTCAGCAAAACTCTGTGTGTTATTTACCAGAACTTGGGGGGCAAAACTTGCTAAGGATTGAGTTTGACTCAGCCTCATTCATGGGTCAGAAGCTCTCCCAATCATAAGCTAGTTGGTTTTATAAGTGGAAGCTGACTCATTGATACCAATTTCTAACTCATCTTTCAACGCATGACTCACTAATTTACGATCGGGTTCAGGGTTAATAGGCTTGGAGCGATCGAAAACCCCTGATCCAATGTATTTTTCTACTAACATCAGTAGTTCATTTTCTCCAAAAGGCTTCGTTAAGTAATCAGTGGCTCCCACCATTTTTGCCCTGACTCGATCGATAAAGCCATCTTTCCCTGTCAGCATCACAATTGGAATTTGCCGAAAAGCTGTGGAGTGACGAAGCATCGCGCAAATTTCATACCCATCTAATTCCGGCATAGCAATGTCGCAAAGAATGAGATCAGGCTTAAGTTGAAAAACCACTCTGAATGCTTCCAGGGGATTCTCAATTGTAATGGACTCGTACCCATGGTGTGTCAGAATATATTCGACTGCTTCTCGAATTGTCACTCCATCATCAATGCAAATCACTCGTGGGGCCCGGCTTTGAGTCCAATGTGGTAATTCTGTTCCTTGCAAAGATTTGGAACTAGGTTTTTTGGCAGTCGCTGCGCCTAAAGATTGATAAGCTAGCTGCACCAGTCCTTGCTGTACGTAAGGATAGATAGCCTTGGCAACGGTAATCACCTCACGATTGAGATAGCGAGACATTTGGCGAATCGATGTTTTGCCATCCACCCATCGGTCTAGCTGATTAAAAATACTCTCTGGAAGGGACTCACGTAGCTGCTCAGCATTGGCAATCACAGGGCATTGATCGGGCGATTGAATGTGGGGATGAAACTGCTTCCACTCTTGAACTTGTTTCATCGTTTTCATCACCAACGACCCCGTTTCTAAAGTGGTCAATTGGGGGGCTAAAGCAGAGCTAATTTCAAAGATGAATGCGCCGTGGTGGATGCTGAGTAGATCAAATAAGGTCTCATGTACCATGCTTTGAATGATGTCCCGACCTTGGGCAGGGGTGAGGGTGTGGTCTTCAATCAAGGCCCATAAGTAGCCATATTCAGGAGCATTAGTGGCAGCGATCGACGTAGTTTGCATTCGATCAAGGGAGGTGTCAACCCGATAGCGACGCAGATAATCCCGGAGCCGAGATAGGGTGCTGTGGGCATCGGCGGCATACACAATTTGACCATTCAAGAAGAAGACAAACCAAGACTTTCCCGTTAGGGTTTTAGGAGTTCGCTGGTCTCTAGGATTGACAAAACTCGAGAGTCCGGGAGTACCCGTTTGGGCACTATAGGTTTCCACGAAGAGTTCACCTGTTCGCTGGCCTAATTCAATAAGCTGTAAAATGCTGCGAATATCAATTTCGCTTAAGTTTCCTTGCATGTAAGAATGATGCTCTCCTGAGAACTGCTTAAACCAGCTAGATCTTGCCTCATCATTTTGCTTCAACCGGTTTAAACCCTGCTGATGGCTGATGCTTGAAAGCTTGATGGCAGGTTGATGGCAGGTTGATGGCAATCATGACAATCCTTACAGACTAAACCAATTCAATCAGTGAAAACCTTGCCTAACTTGCCCTGAATACTTGCTCTGCATAGATGCTAGAAAGATGCTCACACAAACACCCCAATCCCTGATGGACTTAAATCCTCTGATAGTCTGAAGTTATCATTCATTAAGCCATACCTTTAATCTAACCTAAGCTTGGACTGGCTCATGCAACTTGTCTAACATGTTGACTGACTCCTGTACCGGATGGATGCACTCGTTTCCAGGAAGTATGGTTATGGATGGAGGTGAACTCTAGATAAACTTCGTAGGTGAAGTCAGGGTAGACATTTTTCAGTAGGGTTACTGAGGGGCGATCGTCGCTCAGAGTATGCTGAAGCACCTAGTGTTCTGCCAAGAAAATTTTGAGGGGTCGAAGACCTTCAAAATTTAACTCCAACTAACCTCCCGGCTTTCAGCTACCCGTCAATTAATGATTGACAGACTACTAGCTGGGTTTACATTAGGGGGGGAGTTTAGATTAGAGTGTCAATGAGGTGAACTGCTGAGGACTAAACCATTCAGCCTGTCTCCAGGGAGTGCATCGGGTGTGGAGTGTCAAATTGAGTGCATCAAATCTCAGCAAAGCAATCAAGCTCCGATCGGAATTATTCCATCCCACCCTGTTATTCGCTTAATTTCTAGCTCTGCCTCCACGCATGGGAAAAGTTAGTATGATGGGGTCAAGTTTCTTGCTGGTTGTGTCTGCTTAGCTGACAAAGAACTTCATGTTTATCAGACTCCTCTCCTTAATTTGGCTTAGCTCCATCATGTTTGACAGTACGTAGTTGGGGTGATTAGAGCTACTGCTTTGCTGAAGTCTATTTTTTGGTGAAAAGCGCAGGATTGTAGGTATCGGTTAGTAGATCACAGGGGATTACAACAGCTAGATTCTTCTAGTGGGCTACTGAAGTAGGATGATTTTTACAATTTACTAGGTTTACAAATAGGTTTAAGAAGCTAGGGTTAGGTGGAGTGAGTTGATCGCTGAAATGGCTAAGAATTGACTGAAATAGGCATTAAATAGGCATTGTGAAACAAGGATCGAGCATCGCAAATCAAAGAGGATTACTGGAGTGCTGTATCTAGCGGAAGTCAAGAAAACGACCGGCTTTGTGAAGAATAAAACTGAGTTGAAGCTGCTAGCCTGTCAGCGGTCTGAGCAGAATTGGAGCGGTGTCTCTGGGGAAGAAATTATCCCAGCGGAGACTCCAGAGGCTAATAATTTGGGCGCGGGTGCTGTGGTGTTGGTAGACCTGAACGCCAATAAGCAACTCCAGCGAATTCTAGACAATCGCCAGTTGGTCACAATTTTGCAAAACTTCTCTAAGTTGCAGGAGAAGCTCAAGACGAACGAAGAAGAGATTGAGCAATGGAAGCAATCGCTGACTTACCAAAGTCAGGAATTGAATCGCCGGGAAATGGAAATGGAAGCCCGGCGAGAGCAGTTGCAGCAACTGGAAGAGGATTTTGAGCAATTAGAGCAACAACGGCAAGACGTGGAAGGGACACGGGAGGAACTGACGCGCCTACAGGAGGTGGTGGAACGGAAGAGCCATGAATTGGAAGGTGCTTGGGAACATCTCCGGGGTGAGCAGCGCCGCTTGGAAGAGGGAAAGGCACCGGTATTGGATGCCGAAAAGAGCCACAGAATTCAGGAGTTGCTCGATCGCTTGTCTGGGGCAATTGCTCCCACGGATGCAGTGCGGGAGCAGCTAAATCTGGGATTTTCCTTGGTGGATGGGCAGCAGAACACGCTGAATCAGCACTGGCAAACGCTGGAAGAGCAGCGGGCATCGGCGCAACAACTTCAACAAGAGGTGGATCATCGGGCCCAGGAGGTGCATGGTGGGTGGCAGGGATGGCACGTTGATCAAGATGCCCTGGAGCAGGTTCGCACGGATCTGAGGCTGCAACAAGGGACTCTGACTCTGAAGCAGGAGCAGATGCAAAGCATGAATTCCCAACTTCAGGGACAGAATGAGTTGTATCAACATCTCCGGCAGCTTGCTGAAGCCATGGGGCAGGGGAAAGTTGAGCAAAAAGTTGATGTGGAAGCGCTGGAGAAAATGCCCTTGGCAGATTTGGAGGCGATCGTCCAGGATCTCCAACGAGACTTGGAGAAGATCTCGCTGGGAGTGAATGCCCAGGAGGAGGAACTCACCCTACAAATCAAGACGATCGATGAATTGCAGGCACGGATTCAAAGTGCCAGTGAGTTCGATCGCCTCAGTTTGGAGGGTGAACTGGCGGATGAGCGGGAAAGCTATCAATTATTAGAAGACTCGGTGGTGGGAGTGCGGCGCAACTTGGGCGATCGGGCTGAGGTTTTGAGCCAGCACCAGGCTGTGCTAATGCGACGGCAGGGTCGAGCAGCCTCCCCAGAGATTGCCCCAGCGATCGATCTCAAGCCTGTCTTGGCCCAAATGGAATCGTTGCAGCAGCGCCAAACCGAAGCCGTGCAAGCTTTGGAGCAGCAAATTGGGCAGTTGCAAGCTGGGGTGCAAGGGTTGCAAGATCAGGTGAATGCCCGGGCAACTGACCAGGAAAACAGGCGCAATGAGTTGAGACAATTAGAGCAAAGTTTGCAGGCGCAACAGCGGGCGGTGGCTGAGCTTTGGGGCAGGGTCAATGTTTATCAAGAAACCCTACAGCCTACCCAGGATGCCATCAATGAATTGCGGCAAAAACTGGAGGCGATGGCTGCGGCCCTCACTCATGTTCAGGAAACCACCACGTACCAACTGCAATCTGTGACTGAAATGCGAGAGGTGTTTGTGGAGATGATTGGCACACCTGAGATGGCAACTTCTTAGGGTCAGAATCTTTGCCAGGATTCTTGGGTTCTCAAGCAAAGCGTCTGCTAAGCTCCCCAAATGCTTCACGATTCTGGGAATCTGAGTTATTGAAATTGTTGAGAGTTAGCGAGTGATTCGCTCACGGTTTTACTGTAATTCCTGTCGTCGCTCTCTCAGCGGTAGAGCCTTCCGTTTTGAGTTATGGGAAGGACTAGACTATCAAATATGTGGACAATGCATGGTACTTAAGGAGCAATTAACGATGGTTCCTGCAACGTTTGAAACTGAAATGGAAGTTCAAAAACTTCTGAAAACGCGGGAAGGTGGCGAAACGGAGGTAGAGACTCCAGCGGGTTTTGCTGACTTACTAACTGACAAACATGTAATTGAAATCAGGCATGTGATTGACTGGAAGGACGGAGTTAAAGTCTTGGTTTATGCTCAATACTTTCCTGGGTGGCAGCCAAGAATTCACTTGTTTGGGGGCTATGCCCCTGCATTCAGGGCACTGGTAGAAGAGGCGACTAAAAACTTAGGTATTGTGGTGACTTGGGAGAGTGAGCCATACAAGCAACTTTGAATCAGTCGATAGCTCAAGTTAATTCGTCTTTCAAAGGTTTTTATTTATTCATAATCTCAGATAACAGGTAGTAGTGAGGATCGCGACTCTTGACAAGACTGGGCACTTGGCGATCGGGGGAGAGACGATCGTCGCTGTAGCAACTGCGATGGTGCCGCAACAGGGGAGTGTTGGCATTGTGCGCGTGTCTGGGAGAGAGGCGTTGCCGATCGCCCACGCCCTCTTTCATGCGCCTGGAAACCAACTGTGGGAGAGTCATCGCATTCTCTATGGGCACATCCGCCACCCGCAAACAGGGCAGCTTGTGGATGAAAGTTTGCTGCTACTGATGCTGGCTCCCCGCTCCTACACCCGCGAGGACGTGGTGGAGTTTCATTGCCACGGGGGGATGATGGCGGTGCAGCAGGTGTTGCAGCTTTGCCTGGCGCAGGGGGCAAGGCTGGCCCAGCCGGGGGAGTTCACCCTCCGAGCATTTCTGAATGGCCGTTTGGATTTAACGCAGGCAGAGGGTGTGGCGGATTTAGTGGGGGCCCGATCGCCCCAAGCAGCGCAAACGGCTTTGGCAGGATTACAGGGAAAACTGGCACAGCCGATTCGGACGTTGCGCCAAACCTGCCTGGGGATTTTAGCTGAAATCGAAGCCCGGATTGACTTTGCCGATGACTTGCCTCCCTTGGATGAGGTGGGGGTGCAGTCACAAATTACGCATGTGGTGGTTTCGGTGAAGCGGTTGTTGGCTACCGCAGACCGGGGCGAACTATTGCGTTCTGGGCTAAAGGTGGCGATCGTGGGTCGTCCTAATGTGGGTAAGTCTAGTTTGTTGAATGCCTGGAGCCAAAGCGATCGGGCGATCGTCACCGATTTGCCGGGCACGACCCGCGATATTGTGACCTCCCATTTGGTGGCGGGTGGCATTCCCATTCAAGTGGTGGATACGGCGGGGATTCGGGAGTCCACTGATTTAGTCGAACAGATGGGGATGGAACGATCGCATCTGGCGGCCCAGGCGGCTGATTTGGTGTTGTTGACGATCGATGCCCAGGCGGGGTGGACTCAGGCAGACCAAGAGATTTATCAGCAGGTAAAGGGAGACGGGGATCAGCTTAAGCCGTTAATTTTGGTCATGAATAAGATTGATTTGGCGATCGGAACCCACATAGCTCACCCGCCAGAAATTAGGATCGTCGTGAAAACGGCTGCTGCCCACAATCAAGGCATCGAGGGCTTAGAACAGGCAGTTTTGGCGATCGTCAATGCGGGTAATTTAACCGCAGCGGATTTAGATTTATCGATCAATCAACGACAGGCAGCGGCACTTTTGCGGGCACACCAGGCGCTGGAACTGACCCAGGAGACGATCGCTGACCAACTGCCCCTGGATTTTTGGACGATCGATCTACGGAGCGCGATTCAGGCGTTGGGCGAAATCACGGGCGAGGACGTAACGGAATCGGTTTTGGAGCAAATTTTTAGCCGATTTTGTATTGGGAAATAGAAGATTTCCAGAAAAGGAAACGGAAGGGCGAAGTAGGGGAGAGGAATCGAATTTAATCCCGGAAGGGCGAAGCATTGGGGCGATAACCGCTGCAAGTGTCCAAAACCTTTGACCCAATGCTTCGCCCCTACCCAATCTCGAACTTATTTGATCCCCGATCCTGGGTACACGATCGGTACGTCACTTAACGGCAACTCTGTTATCTGGGTTGTCCCAGGGTAGTGATGTAGAGAACGGCTTCATCGATCGGGATGCCCAGAACCTCGTTGACCTGATCATCGAAGAAGCCACCGATGCCGCTGACTCCCAAGCCCAGGTAGATGGCGGCTAGGTTGAGGCGTTGTCCCAAATGTCCGGCATCCATGTGCAGGTAGCGATAGGCCCGATCGCCATATTTCTTGACGGCGGCTTTTAGATCGGCGGTGTGGAATAACACAGCGGCGGCATCGTGCCCTAAATCTTGTCCCAGACAGAGATAGTGCAGTTCTCGCCGAAAGTTTTTGAACCGAATTTGTCTCAGTTCTTGGGCATTGGGCGCGTAGTAATAGCAGCCATCTTCCAAGCCTGTCACGGTGGAAACGGCGATGAAGGTTTCAATCAAGCTCACATCGAAATAATCGGGAGCGCTGTCTAAACCCTGCTCGGTGTAATGGGCTGGCTGATAGGTGAAATCCAGGAGGGCTTTGAGTTCTGCGAAGTCGATCGCCTCCCCACTGTACTCACGGGTGGAGCGGCGGTGCAGGAGCGTATTTTCTAGAGCCTCTTGCTCTGGTGTCCACTTGATGGGGGGAGTGAGGGTAGACACCTTGAGGCAGAAGGGAAAATTGTATTTGTCCTCTAATTTTTTCTCAGGGGCGATCGGTTGCAGCTTCACGGATAGATCTGGAGTGGCAATTTGGGTTGCTTGGTGGAAATAGCTCAGCAGTTGACCATCGGCAATGTCTGGGTAGTCGGTGCAGGTGGGAGAGGGCAGGGCAGTTTGCGCCAAGGGTAGGTTTTGCTGAACCTGGAGTAAATCTGCTAAGGGAATCACGGCGATCGTGCCCTCTTGATCCCCGTCTAGGTAGAGCAATTGATTCATGGCACTATCCACAAATCCCCCCATCAAGTGCGGACGGTAATCGTTGAGGGCACAGGCCAATTCCACATTGCCCAAGAGATGCCCGGTATCGAGAAAAATGCGGCGATAGGCCCGATCGTAGTAGCGCCAGGCCGATCGAAAGAACACCGCCGTAATCACCAGCGCCAGTTGCGTATTTTCCAGGGCGGGGTGCCAAAAACACGCTGCTTGCAAGGCTGACCAAACTTGGCTGTCCCAGAAATGCAGCAGAACGTGCGTGGGGGGCTGATAGTTGTATAGTCCAGGCGGCAGTTCGGCGGTGCCGCGAGAGATCAGGTAAATTTCAGCGGGGTAAAGTCCTCCAGCGGACGGGGCAGCCCGCAAATACACGGGATCGCTGCCTCTGATTTGCAGTCTCCCCGTTAAGCCGTAGCTAAAGTAAAGTAAGCGAGAGAGGCGGAGCCAGTTTTCGGCGGCAGCGGGTAGATTCTTTGAGGGGTCATTCCGCGTAATGCCTCCTTGCTCCAGGTAAGGCTTGAGGTCGTAGGTTGTCCCAATCTTATATTCCTTGAAGGGAACCGGTTGGCGGCTCCAGTCCAAGCCCTGACTCTTGGCGGCAAGGGTCAGGGGATCATATTTGGTGCGCTCATGATAGTGCTGGGCGATCGAGGCTTGGGGGTCTGGCATAACATTGAACGATCTAGAGATCTATCTTGATCTTGCCACTTCTCACCCCGAAGGTGCAGTGTTGTAACAGACTATGCTTAGATTCCCGCAGTTCGATCGGCGGGGACGGGGGAACGATCGCTGGAGTCAATCAGGTTCAGGATGGTTGTGATCAACTGGGTGGCATCCACTGGCTTGCAGAGATGGGCTTGAAAGCCAGCCTCGATCGCTTGAGTGTGGTCTTCCTCGCGCGCGTAGGCCGTGAGGGCGAGGGCGGGTAATTGTCCCTGATACTTAGATTTCAGCAAGCTTCCCGCCGCCCGTTCCCGCGATCGTAGTTTGCGAAGCAAGGTGTAGCCATCCTCATCGGGCATTCCCACATCACCGATCAGCAGGTCGGGTTGAAACTGGTCGATCGCCCCATAGACCTCAGCCGCTGAAGCCACTACCATTACCACCGCTCCTTCCTGCTCTAGTAATGCCGCCAAAAACTGCCGCGCATCTACTTCATCATCTACGACTAAAATGCGATGATGGCTCAGTCGAGCAGCAGCGGGAGAGGCACCCGATCGCATCGCAGTTCGGGACGATGCTGGAGAAGACCCTGCTAGCTCCCTAACGTCCTGGGGGAGGGGGAGCAGGACGGTAAACGTTGCGCCCTGTCCTTCGCCCAGGCTGTCGGCGCGCACTCTGCCGCCGTGCAGTTCAACCAACTGCCGCACGATCGACAAGCCCAGCCCCAACCCGCCATAGGTGCGAGTGATGGAGAAGTCTGCTTGGCGGAAATGCTCAAAGACATGGGGGAGAAACTCGGCATTAATGCCCTTGCCATTGTCCTTGACTTGCACTTGAGCGTAGGTAGTGAGGCTGCCTGACTGGTTCTCAGGTGCCACTTGGGACAGGCGAACCTCTACCCGGCCGCCATTGGGAGTAAATTTGATGGCGTTGGAGAGCAAATTGCAAATCACCTGTTGCAGGCGATTTACATCCCCGGTGATGATCCCAATTCGTTGATCTAGAGCGGGTTCCAGGTGAATGGATTTGGCTTCCGCAGACAAGCGCATAGTTTCGATCGCCCCCTCAACGGTTGCTGACAAGTTGACAGGGCTGATGTTTAAAGTCAATTTGCCTTGAATGATGCGAGAAATGTCCAGTAGGTCTTCGATCAGTTGGGTTTGCAGGCGGGCATTGCGTTCGATCGTTTCCAGGGCGCGGCTGGTGGTGACTTCGTTATATTTGCGAGTGCGGAGCATTTGCGCCCAGCCCAGAATGGCGTTGAGGGGCGATCGTAACTCGTGGGAGAGGACAGCTAAAAACTCATCTTTCACGCGACTTGCCCGTTCCAAGGCTTCGGTTTGGCGGCGCAATTGTTGTTCCAGTTGCTTGATTTCACTCAGGTCAAGGGCAAAGAACACACCGCCTTCCAACGTGCCCCCAAACCGAGCAGCGCCAATGAGGACGAAGATCCGATCGCCATTTTTGAGAATGTATTCTTTCTCATAGGGGCTAAAATAGCCCGTCTCCCGCACGTCCCGGTCTTTCTGTTCATCCACGGCGGCATACTCTGGCGGAGTCAAATTGGCCCAGGGGATGGTGCCTGCTGCCCAATCGGCCCGCGAGTAGCCAATGAGGTGCAAGTAAGCATCATTCACCTCTGTGACCTGTCCTGCTTCATTCCAAAAACCCATGCCGATCATGTCAGATTCAAAGACGCGCCGGAAGCGGGCTTCGTTTTGGCGCAGGGCTTCCTCGGCGTGTTTGTAGTCGGTGATGTCGCGGGTGATGCCCAAAATTGACTCAACGGTGCCATCGGAGGCAAACTCTGGCACCAACCGCGACTGGTAATACCGAATGGCCCCCGTAGATGGGAACGTAAACTCGATGCGGCGCTCCTCTCCGGTAGCAAAGATTTCTTCAGCCTTTGTGTGGAGTAGGGTGGTTAAATCTGGTGGAAAGCTTA